>DASUNM010000021.1:0-316883 GCA_036277115.1 Pyrinomonadaceae bacterium | reverse complement strand
GGCAAGCTGAACATTAACCCGCCAGCCACACCGCGTCCGTATTCCTGAATGGATTTGGCTACCGGGCGTTCTCTTACTCTTGAATTACTTGATCGTGCCATTCGGAGAGAAGTTATTCCCAGAGATCAGTGGGAGCAGTTTTTACCATATCTATTCGAGCTAATCTAACTCCAGCTCGATCGATCATCGTTGGCGCCGGTCGCCGCTTTTTGTGTTTACTAACGAGATATTGCCAGGACGGTTCGCCGAAGCGGAATAAATCGCGCCTTGCTTTTGGAATGTTCGCTTACGCAAAGATAGGCCTTATCACCGCCAACCTATTCCGCGCTCTTATCTTGCTCGCCTTGGGCGTCATCCTTTTGACTATCCACAGTATCTTTGAGGAATAGTGGGGTTTCCGGTTCCTTCTTAATTGGTTCTGTGACCGGTTCTTTGACCAGTTCTTTAGTGTCCTGGTCGCTCAACCCCTGACCAAGTTCGTACCCGGCCTGCCAGTACTTCGTGTCTTCAGAATTGAGTCCTGCTTCAACGCCCCTGGTGAACTCGCGCGAATTCGCATCTGCATCTGTCTTTTGGCTGTCGCTCATTGTTGTCTCCTCTGAGGAATGTAGTCCGGCGAAGAATTCCCGTCTGTGCGCCAGTACACATACGTCGAATTCAGCAGAGAATTGCGGCCGCTTATACGCGCAAGGCCGCTGCGAATATTTCACCAGAAGATTTATTTGGGATATGTGTGTTAACGCACAGACCGGTGTCTCAGTCGGATCAATACTTAGCCTCTCGAATAACAACTATCCCCTGAATTAGGAGGCGAAGATGCTAGACGACGCCCGACTCCGAGTTCTCTGCGTTGATGACGACGAAGACTCGCGCGCGATGTTAACCGCGCTATTAAGGCTCGAATTTATCGAAGCCAAAGCTGTGGGAACCGGCGCCCAGGCTTTGTCGTCGAGTCAAGCCGAACCGTTCGACCTATACATGCTGGACTCGCGCTTACCCGATGTGGATGGCTTTGAATTGTGCCGCCGGCTGCGTGCCATTAATCCGCACACGCCGATTATTTTCTTCTCCGGCGCCGCCTTTGAAATCGACAAAAAGAAGGGCATCGAGGCGGGTGCTAATGCCTATGTCACTAAGCCCGACCTTGATGGCCTGGTCAGCAGTATTAAGCAATTTGCTTCCCTGGCACATAGCCCCAGGGGCAAGGTCATTCCGTTTAGGCGAAAGCCGCACCGCTCATCGACTTTCACTCTCGAACCCGCCGCAGCTTGATATCGGAGCATTTCGACTAGCACGAAGTTGAATAGATGAATAGAAAACCCATAAGGCTGATCAAGCGAAACGCGCGAGTGCCGCAGCCACAGGCGCCGCTCGCACCAGCCACCAGCCCAAACAGATGGTCCACGGCAGTGCGCTCATGGGTCGTCGAGTTCCAACAACGCGATCGAAATGAAATAACCCCGGCCTTTAATAGTTTATTTAAAGACGCCCTCGCCGAGTCGGGCCCTACTGAATAGTACTCACAACCGAAATGGAGAAAGATGAAATTATCTAGTCTGAAAATCGTTTCGAAGGAACCAACAGATCAAAGGTCTGTGCCAACGACAATAGAAGACACGCCTCCGCCGCGGATTCGCGCGGTGTCGCCGGAGCCGCGGCCGCCCCGCCGTGTTCGACGCCTCGACGTAGATGGCGTTCTCGCTCGGTCGGTGCCCAAGACCGCAGTCGAGATCCTCCCGGTCACCGAGGACTAGGTTCTCTCGTCACCCAGGAAAATGCCCGTCAAAAGGGACAGAACAGGCCCAATGCCGGAAGAAACAGTACTTAAAGTGTTTGCCACTGAGATTGATGCCGAAATGGCTCGAGACGTGCTGAAGGACGAAAGTATTACGGCCTTTGTTTTTAAGGATGACGGTGGTGGGATGGAGCCTCATCTTCAGCACACAAGGGGAGTTCGTTTGGTGGTTAACCCGGTTGATGCTAAACGTGCCCAGAAGGTGCTGGCGCCTTTGTTCTCGATCTGAATCGACTCCCGTTCAATGCCCGAGCGGGATTCTCTGAAAACGCGACTTGCCTTCCCGATTTTCCCACGAGATATCGAGCACATACGGCTTGATTTCACCCGAAATAACTCTAAGTCGTTCCATCTGATCACGCGCATCAGTGGCGGGCTTTCCGTTGGTCCACGTTCGGTGGAAAGGAACCGATGCCTGTTGGGGAAGCATGGACTTTATTTCGTCGAACTTGATGTGGGATTGCGAGAGCTGTCCGTCAGGTGTTTCCTCAGCCTTCAAAAAGATCGTCAGAATTTCCACCGACCTGACCACCTCATCCGTTTCGTTCGTCAACTCCAGGAGTATTCGTGGTTTCGTATCCAGAAGTCTAAAAGTAAATGGATGCTGAGAACTGTTTTTCATGGTGATGAGATCCTATTCGGTGGCGGTTGTATTACTTCGATCCTGGGCGGCGTTTGAACCTTGATGAGCAGCCGGGCGATAAACCTTCTCAACTGATTGAAGTTGTCCGGGCGCGTGAGAAAAACATTCTCTCCAATCTCTACTTCCTCGCCCTCAGCGATACCTTCAATACAAAACACTACCACGGGCACGTGCTCTCCAACCTCAGCGCGCTGGCGGATACTACGCGCGCTAAGCACAACGTCGAGCGGCAAGCCGGCAAGGCTCACCAGTATCAAGTCTGGCTGCGTTCGGTGCGCGTTCTCGATAGCGTCTCGTTCATCTCTGGCGAGGGCCACGCGATAGCCATCCGCTATCAGCAATTTCTCGATGCCGTCACGAGTCTCATGGACATCTTCCACTACCAGGATGATCGGCGACACGTCGAGCTCGGTAGTTATGATTGGGGGCAATGTATTCATGCTTGCGCCATGTCCTGCCGCGCGCCGGCGCCGGCACGTTTAGCCAGCTTTACCAACTTCACCGCTTTCGCCAGTCGCAGAAATTGCATGGCGCGAATACCCCACCAATTGACATCGATTTCGTACCAGGCCAGACCATGACGCGCCGAGGTTGGGTGCGCATGATGATTGTTGTGCCAGCCCTCGCCAAAGGTCAGCAGTGCGACCCACCAGTTGTTTTTTGAATCATCCTGGGTGGCGAACCGCCGTTTGCCCCACATGTGTGTGGCCGAATTGACCAGCCAGGTGGCGTGCAAGTTGAACGTAACCCGGAAGAAAACACCCCACATCAGATAGGACCAGCCACCGAAACCAAGTAATGCCATACCGAGAACGACCAGCGGGACCCAGTAAAAACGATTGAGCAAGACGTGGAATCTGTCCTTCACCAGGTCGGGTGCATAACGTGCTACCACGGACGAGTCATGTGCCTGGGCCTTGCCTTTCAACATCCAGCCGATATGCGACCACCAGCCTCCATCGCGGGGCGTGTGCGGATCGCCAGGAGCATCTGTGTGCGCGTGATGGATGCGGTGGGTTACGACCCATTGGATGTGGCCCCCTTCGAGTGCAAGTGCGCCGCAAACACTCAGCAGATACTCAACTATTTTGGGTGTCTTATATCCGCGATGCGTTAACAGACGGTGAAAGCCCATGCCTACTCCGAGGCTTGCGGTAATCCACCACAGCACGACAGCGACGACTATTGCTCGCCAATTAAACATGAAGAGTGCCGCCACCGCGCCGACATGAAATAGCCCTATGAAAATAGCGGTATCCCAGTTAATGCCCTTCGTCTGGTCTTTGTTTATCGTTTCGCTAATCATTCCCAATTCCTCATTCTCCCAATGACCAAACGACAAGCTCCACTGCACTAGTTTTGACTGTGTTAGGCCGATGATTTGTGTACTTGTGTACTTAGCAAGATACGACTTTCGCGCCAATGCCGTCCGTGCGACAGCACACATATGACGCAAAGAAATATTACGGTTCGAAGCCTTCTGCATTGCTGTTTATCCCGCGGCCCGTTTTGATGCACGTTAAGCGCAGCTCGCGCTCTATAAGCGGTCTAACGCACAGACGGTTTAACTCGCGGATCTTAATATTGGTACCGGCAAATTTCTGTGATTTCACATTTAGCAAAAAAAAATAGTGGAGAGAAACGTTGAATCAAAAAATGAGTATTAAAAGTTTAGTAGCGGCAATCGGCCTGGCCGCTCTAGCCGCCTTTGGCGCCTGGCAGTTCTATTTGTTTGTGAGCTTTAAGGACTCACAGGGCGTCGTCGATGTTCAGGGAGGCACAGTTCACTTGTGGCTGGCTGTCGGCATCGCGCTTATCGTCTGCATCGCCGGGTTCTTTCTTCTTTCAAAGTTCCTTCGCTACGACCTCCGAAACGAGATGCACATCACTTCGCCGGGACCACCTCAGGGCGCGGAGAGAATCGCGAACAACGTACTATGAGCAACATTTATGCCATGCGAAGAGCGAACGGCGATTGGTTTGCTTTTGAGGGTCGCGGTCGCTATCGCGTGCCGCTGTTTCACAGCAGCCACGATGCGATGATGGCCAGTTTGCGTAACTCTGGAATGCTGCTTTTCAGACCGGTGGCACTCGACACGGGCCTGCTCAAGGAAATGGTTCCCGCCGGCGGCTCAGGTTATGTGGACTTCTGTATGGTGAAGGATCCGCTTGTCAGTCTGCGTCGTGGTAAACCGGTTGGACAAGAGGACCTGGTTTTGTTCCTGAACGAATCCGCCGAACGGTCGACCGTTTCCGGCAATGGAAATGGTCACCAGAGTTCGGGCCGTCTCTCCCCGCTTCAAAATGAATGGTGGAATTGATGAGTAATCTGACTAAGTTTGTGATCGCGTTGGTTGGTTTAGTGGCGATGCTGCTTGTCGCCAGCCGGCAGTTGTTTCTGTTCGTCGTAATGAAAGATCCTTCGGGACTAAGCATAACCGGAGTAAACTCTCATTTATGGTTGGCTGCGATCGCGGGAATCATTGCCGGCGTTGCCGGCGGCTTAATGTTTGTCTTCTTCGGTCGTCATGAGACGAATAAGTGGTCTAAAGTCGTAATGACTCCCACTGGGCCACTACTTAATCCCTTTCCGATCAACCTGGCGACTGAGCGTCACGATTCATGAGTACATCGATGTCCACCATAAACTCAGAGCAATTCGGAGAACTTTGTAACGAGGTGTGGCGTGACCGTGCCTCAATCCTCAGAGGACAAGGCAGCTTGAGCGGCGAGGCCACCCTGGTGCGCGCAGTGTTCTGGCGCCTCTGTAAAGCAGGAATTGAAACTAAGGGTTGCGCCGGCAGCGATAGTTCACAGCCTCCGCTCGACGCCTATCAAGTAGTAGTCGGCCGCATGCTTGAACTGAGCGGTCGCCCGGCCTTTGATTCCGCGCCGATCATGACGGACCTTGTGACTCGTTATCAGAATGAAAACGGCCAAACCGCATGATGAGAATCCATTGCACTCACTGCAAAAGACCCTTAAGACTCTGGGAGATAAATTGTCCCTATTGCCACCGATCGTCGATAAAATGGCGCCAAGTAATGATCCTGTCCGTCGCTGTAATGGCCGCCAGCCTATTCCTGTTTAAGACCTTCTAAACCTGATTAGAAAAAGCATTAGGCTCGCCTCGATCCGCTCGAGCATCGCGGACCCGCGCAGCAAAAAGAAAAGGGCGGCCAGCCTAAGCCTTCCGCCCTTTTCGTTAAGTCGTCGCTGCGACTATTTGTTGTGATTGCCGTTCGCGTTGGCATTAACGGGACGCACACCCGAGGTGTTCTCGTTCCCGTTATTGTTTACCACCACACCTGTTTTCGGAGGTGCGTTGTTCGCATTAACGTTGCCAACGTTGGCGTTTGTCTCAACCACTCCGTTACGGTTAGCACCGTTTTCATTCGCCGTGTTCTGACCACAAGCCGCGGTCAGGCTCAACGCCGCTAGAACGAATAGTAAAGCTAAGTTTCGTTTCATGTTTGTTCCTTATCTGAGTAAGGCCTAGCGGTTGACCGTTTCGGCGCGATACTTCTTCCAATCCTGCTCAAAATATTCCGCATCTTCCGGAGTGCGCGGCGTGACGCCCATTAGGATGCCGCCCTTCTTAATGCCTTCTTCATAGTCCTTGACGCGCTCTTCAGGAATTCCGGCGCCCACAAGCAGTCCGATTAAACCACCGGTTGCGCCGCCCGCACCCGCGCCCGCGATCCCTGCGGCGAGTGGTCCTGCGATGAGCAATCCCAGCCCCGGCAAAGCCAGGGTCGTGCCGATCGCGGCAATCGCTGCCAACGTGGCGCCTACTGCGCCTCCGATGCCTGCACCAGTGCCCGCGCCCTTCAGAGCCTTGTTGCCTAATTCCGTTTCTCTGTCATCGACGGCGAAATGTTTATTGCGTGTTTCGTCCGACATCACCAGGTTGACGTCTTTTTCGCTATAGCCCCTGCTGGTGAGCGAGCCGTAGGCACTCTCAGCACTGTCACGATCGGGAAATAGTCCCGTTACCATGTTCGATTTTGCTTTTGCTGCTGTTGTATCTGACATTAAATATTCTCCTTGTCGCAGATAGGTTTCGGAATCGAAGAACGCAGATGAACTGCTGGCATTTGCGTCTCGGGTCTCGTCTGACTAAGTGACTCCGCGTAATAAACAGGACCCGAAGACCAAATGTGCATGCTTTTCGGTTCCTAACCAATGAGTTCAAACTTAGAACTGCAATGAACATGCCGCCAGGTGTTTGGCGTGAGTTTCGAAGAAATCTTGGGAGTGAATTGTTGATGTGTGGCGCTCTTCAGCCGCTAAAAGAAAAGCTTTGGAATCGCGCTCGCCACCGAATGCCGAGATTGTTAGAGCGCGGCGTTATAGGGGGTTTTTGCTTGAAGGAAGCCCTTCACCGTTCAACTCGCCAACGACACGGTTACCCGGGAAAGAGAACAATAAGTGGTGGCGCGAAACTTCAAATAACGGAGCGTGGGAACGCGGAGTAAGGATCGCGAACGAATCCGTTTTTAATACGCTTGTCGAAAGCTCGAAGAGTTACAGTACATTCTCAGTCTGCTGCGAGAATTACAAAGTAACGACACGATTAAGAAGCAGCTTTATGAAAAAGAACACGCAGGTCTCACCGATGACGCGCGACATTTTGCTTGCGCCAGTGGCACAGACTTCAGTCTGTGATTCTGACTCTTGAACGCGCAGATAAGGTCCGTGCCCCTTCCGCCGGCTTCTTGGCGCGAAGGCGCGCGGACATTCGATCGACTTCAATCGTCACCGTGAATCTTGAACTCATCATTCGAAGGCAACTCGTTTCCCTCGAGTGAAATCAAACCCGCCGGAGATGCTGTTCGTGGAAATTTTTTCTAAAAGTTCTTGACACGATCACCATTGATACTTTATACAAGACAGTTCGCGCGAAACACCGATCGCGCACTGTGAGAGAAAAACTTCAATGCTGAAGAACAGGACAAACCGGAAACATACGATGAAATGGCAGCCGCGCGCCGCCATGTATGCGGTCGTCTGTTCGTTAGGCTTGAACGTCTCAGCGACCAATATTTTTGGCGGCAGACTCGGTCAAGAAACGTCCATAGATAGCCGTCGAATCAGGCAATAATCAGCGGGAGCGGACTCCCGCTCCCAAATCTCAAAGCAAAATTCGCGAGAATTGAAGGAGCGGGCAGCTTCCCTTGGAGGCTTAAAGCCCGCTCGTTTAGTTTTTTGACAATCGAAATACCTATTTGCGAAAGATGAAGGCAGGGAGCCTCCCCTGCTGTCTGAGATCAAGCGTCAACTCGATCTCATAAACATCGCGGATGACGACGCTGTTGCTTTGCGAGCGGTCCAGGCGTCGCCATCGTCAGGAGAAGTGTGCCTCGAAGTGTGCGAGCACCCCCAAGCGCGATGCGCGCGCGGGGACCCCGCTGTTCGCGGCATTATCTCTCTGCCTTCATCTATTTTTTTAACACAGCGAATCGCAGATTTGAAATCTTGCATGTGGAGATTTGAAATCTGAAATTAATTTCGCATGTGTGGCTGAGCAGCAAAAGGATCTCCTTCGAAATCGAGCATCCGTCGGACTTCGCAGGTGCGAGTCCTGCCACATGCACCTCAATGAAAAGCGGTCTTGGTACTTTCTTTGTACTTTGTCGTCATGGAATAGTTGACTCATCACGTCCAGGACATCAAAGACCAAAGTACAAAGACCAAAGATCGTCTTCTGTGGAAGGTGGCGCGCGGTGGCGCGCAACTGGTCTTGAAAACCAGGCCGAGCAATGCGTCTCGAGGGTTCGACTCCTTCACCTTCCGCCAATTTGGAGGCGTCGCCTAACGGTATGGCAGTCCCGATTTGTCGGGACTAAATCGCCGTGCATTGCGGGTGCAGGTTCAACTCCTGTCCTCCACCAAAGTTTCGGCGGTGAGATCGAGTGACAGCACTGGTGGCTGTCAGCGCAGCTCGCTCACCGCCGGAACCATGCGGACCTGTAGCTCAGCGGAATCAGAGCGCGACTCTGCGAAGGTCGAGGTCGCACGTTCAAATCGTGCCAGGTCCGCCAAATCGTAGTCCAACGTCCAATGTCGGAAGGTCCAAAGTCACGTTAGTAAAGAGACTTTGGACCCTGGACTCGAGACTTTGGACGCGACATGCCGGCGTAGCCCAATCGGGAGGAGGCGCTAGTCTTAGAAACTAGACAGTGTGGGTTCGAATCCCTCCGCCGGTACCAGACAAGTGGCACAGACTTCAGTCTGTGATTGGCTCGTCGGATCACAGACTGAAGTCTGTGCCACACGGCGTCGAATGCAAAGAGTCGCGCAGTTAGTTTTTCAAACTAACCTTAGAGAGTTCGAGTCTCTCCGACGCTACCAACAACTTGCTGTGGCCTTGGTGTAAATCGGCTAACACACTGCACTGTGACTGCAGAGATGACGGTTCGAGTCCGCAGGTCACCCCAAATCAATATCCGGAACTGTGGCCGAGAGGTGAGGCACCTGATTGTCGATCAGGCCGATGACGGTTCGAGTCCGTTCAGTTCCGCCAACTTTAAGAGACTTTCAGACAATCAATAATTGTCCTGGCGTAGCACAAAGGTAGTGCGGCAGGCTTATACCCTGTGAGCTCCCGATTAGAGCATGATCCAGGTTCGAATCCTGGCGCCAGGACCACACGCGTCAGTAGCCAATATTGGATCAAGGCACCTGCCTCTTAAGCAGGGGAATGTGAGTTCAAGTCTCACCTGGCGCACCAATTTCATTTCGGGGTGTGGTGTAACGCAAGCATCCGAGTCCTGGGAACTCGTGGCGACAGTTCAACTCTGTCCTCCCCGACCAATTCATCAATTTGAAGTTCGAATTTCGAAATTCTCGGCTCCTGTAGCTCAAATGGAAGAGCGCGACGCTTCGAACGTCGAGGTTGCGGGTTCAAGTCCTGCCGGGAGTTCCAATTTGGAGTGCGGCGGCAAGCGTTAGCACGACGCCCTTTGGATCCAATTCTAAGAACATACAATTCAATGTCCTCACCCACAATCCAAAGCGCCGTCGCGGCGAGCCCGGGGCCCCCAGCGTGGCAGCTACGCTGGGGTGCTCAATCTGCCGGCGCACTCCAAAGTGCGGAAGTGATGTAGCTGGAAACATGCGAGTCTTCCAAACTCGTCTCGAGAGTTCGAATCTCTCCTTCCGCTCCAAAACAAGTGGCACAGACTTCAGTCTGTGATTTCTTTTCAACATGCGCGCTGTGCTCATCACACATTGAAGTCTGTGCCACTTACTCTTGCGCGCGTCGCCAAGCGGCTAAGGCGTCGGATTGCAAATCCGATATCGTGAGTTCGAGTCTCACCGCGCGCTCCACACAAAAAAAGTGCTTTGTGCTTTGAACTTAACCGTCTGGGAAAGCTGATTCATCCAGCCCAAGAGATCAAAGACCAAAGTACAAAGACCAAAGATCACTCTTCAGAAAGGAGGTGCCGGGCAATGGCACTTAATGGCAGAGTTCTGTTGCTTAACCAAACATACGAGCCGCTCGGCACCGTCAGTGTCGCGCGCGCAATCATCATGGCGTTCAAGAACACGATCTTCGTCGAGGAATGGGACGGCGATCGCGTGCTGCGATCTGCGCATGATGAGTTCCCTGTGCCGTCGGTGATTCGCCGGCGCACCTACATCAACGTTCGCCGCCGCCGCGAGCAAGCGGGCATGAAGCGCCTGCGAATTTACATGCGCGACAAGTACCGTTGCCAGTACTGCGGTGAAAAGAAGGGCGTGGCCGAACTGACCCTCGATCACATCCTGCCGCGTTCGCGTGGCGGTGATAACTCGCCCGTGAACATCGTCACGGCGTGCATCAAGTGCAACAACCGGAAAAGCAACCGCACCCCGGAAGAAGCACGCATGCCTTTGCTGACTACGCAGACGGCGCTACGCGTGAAGCTTGAACGTGTCGTGCTCTGTCACTACGCCGAGGCGCGGGCCGAATGGCGCAAGTACCTGTTTATGGACGCGCACGATGATCGAGAAAAACGGGCTTAGGTCTTTGGTCTTGGGTCTTTGTTCTTATTAATCACTAAGTCGATGATTAGGAACTCAAAGACCAAAGTCCAAAGATCAAAGCCCTCTCTTCCGCGGTCGGATAGCTGAGACGGATTAGCGCGGGTCTGAAAAGCCCGAAAGGTTGGTTCGATTCCAACTCCGACCACCGTCCATAAGTTTCGGTCACGAGTTTCGAGTTCGTTCGTGGCGACTATTCCCAACTTGAAACTCGAAACTGAAATATTCCGCCCGAGTAGCTCAACTGATTGAGCGCTGGTCCTACAAACCAGAGGTTGAAGGTTTGAGTCCTTCCTTGGGCACCAAACATTAGTTTCAAGTATCAAGTTCCAAGTCTCAAGTTTGAAAACGAACAACTTGAAACTTTGAACTTGAAACTTGGAACACAGTTTATCGGGGCGTGACTCATCCCGGCAGAACGGTGGCTGCCGGGAGCGTGGAGTTCGCAGAGGCGTGTCGGCCTCACGCCCCGACCAATCTCAGATTCTGGTTTCAAGTTTCAGGTCCAAGTCCCCGCATGAAGCCCTTGAAACTTTGAACTTGAAACTTGAAACCAATTCGTGGCCCGCGTTCCCGGCATCGGTCTTCTAAACCGAACCTTCGAGAGCTGGGCGGAAAGGCGCGAGGTTCAACTCCTCCGCGGGCTTCCAAACCAAGTTTCAAGATCGAAGTTTCAGGTTTCAAGCTAGCGCTGCGTCCAACCTGAAACCTGGAACTTGAGACATGAAACTTACTTTCGGCTGTGTAGCTCAAATGGAAGGAGCAAGCGTCTCATAAGCGCGAGGTTGGTGGTTCAACTCCACCCACAGCCACCAAATACTAGTTTCGACTCCTGAGTTTCGAGTTTCGAGTTTCGAGTTGGAGCGATGCCAAGCTAACCCAAACTCGAAACTCGAAACTAAATCCGGGCTGGTGATGTAACCGATAGCATAGAAGTCCTGCAAACTTCTCGTGAGGGTTTGAATCCCTCCCAGTCCACCAAACCTTCTAGTGCTTTGTACTTAGTACTTTTTGCTTTGTTCGCCCTAATCGAAGGTTGAACCAATGGTTAGAGATCAAAGTCCAAAGACCAAAGCACAAAGTTCCCTCCTCTGGCGATGTAGCTCAACTGGATAAAAGAGCGTCGGTCTTGTAAACCGGACGATAAGGGTTCGACTCCCTTCATCGCCTCCAAGAAACACGATCTTGGTCTTTGATCTTTGGCCTTTGGAAAACCTTCCGCGTTAGACACGCCTTAACGAGTCAATCAAAGACCCAAGACCTAGTTCAAAGAGCTATGTTGTGGCGTAGCCAAGTTGGTAAGGCACCGGATTGTTAATCCGGCTATCGAAGGTTCGAATCCTTCCGCCACAGCCAGCTTCGCAGTTTCGGGTTTCGAGTTTCGAGTTTGTAGTCCGATTTAACTCGAAACCTGAAACTCGAAACTCGAAACTGCAATGCTGTTGGCCCGGAGCTCGAGGGACAGAGCGGCGGCCTTTTAAGCCGTGAGGTGCGGGTTTGAGCCCCGCCGGGTCAACCAAACACAAGAAGGTGCTTTGGACTTTGGTCTTAGGACTTTGCCTTTCTTCTTCAAGTGAATGACTCAGCGCCGCCGACATAAAATCAAAGACTAAAGACCAAAGACCTGAGTACTAAGTTCCTCTTGTCGCGGTGTAGCTCAATGGCAGTAGCACTCGATCGATAATCGAGCGACGAAGGTTCGATTCCTTCCGCCGCGACCATGCATTAAGTTTCAAGTTCCAAGTTTCAGGTTTCAAGTTGGTTGATAAGCAAACTTGAGACTCGGAACTTGAAACTTGAAACCTTTGCTGCGGGATGGTGTAACCGGCAACACGTCGGGCTTTGAACCCGAAGATGAAGGTTCGACTCCTTCTCCCGCAGCCAATCTTTCTGAAAATTCGCAAAAGGTATCTCGATTGTCACCAGACAATAGAAGTGTGAGGTAACGAATAATGGCAAACAAGAATCTATTCAAGTCACTAATCGGCAAGCTGGTTCCACCAACTGATGCCCTCAACGAAGAGCGCGCTCCGGCGTATGCTCTTTCGCCAAAGCATCAACTGGCGCAGTACGCCGCGACTGGCTGTCTGAACAAGACGTTTTACGCGGGCGCGGGCGAACAACTGGCGAAGGTACTCGAACTCTGCGCAGATCTCGATGCTGAGTTCATCGCCAAGACTGCGGTGTTCTGCCGTGAGCGCGGTTTCATGAAGGACATGCCGGCGCTGCTTTGCGCCGTTCTGTCGGTCAAGGACCGCGAGCTGCTGAATGCCGTGTTCCCGCGCGTGATTGATAACGCGAAGATGCTGCGTAACTTTGTGCAAATCGTGCGTTCGGGAGCAGTCGGCCGCAAGTCGCTCGGTTCAGCGCCAAAGCGTCTCGTGCGCGAGTGGCTTGATGCCCGCGATCCCGAAGCGCTCTTCAGAGCAAACGTGGGCCAGGACCCTTCACTGACTGACATCGTGAAGATGGTCCACCCCAAGCCGAAAGACGAAGCGCGCGAAGCACTGTTCGGCTACTTCATTGGCCGTGATTATGCCTTCGACAAACTGCCGGAAGTTGCTCGCAACTTTGAGGCGTTTAAGAAGGGCGAAGCGCGTGAGGTTCCCGATGTTCCCTTCCAGATGCTGACCGCACTGGAGCTGGGAACAGCGGAATGGACGGCAATTGCGCGTCGCGCTCCATGGCAGATGACACGCATGAACCTGAACACTTTTGCGCGTCACGGGGTGTTCGGTCAGCCAGATCTGACTGAACTGATCGCTAATCGCCTGCGTAATCCTGAGGCGATTGCGAAGGCCCGAGTGTTCCCGTACCAGCTAATGGTCGCTTACACAATGGCCAAGGCAAATGCCGACATCCCGCAGGAAGTTTGCGAGGCGCTTCAGGATGCGATGGAAATCGCCACGGCAAATGTGCCTGAGTTCAAGGGAAAGGTTTACGTTTTCCCGGACATCTCAGGTTCAATGCACTCGGCCGTGACTGGTTACCGTCGCGGTGCGACGACAGCCGTGCGTTGTATCGATGTCGCCGCGCTGGTTGCAGCCACAGTGGTGCGCAAGAACCGTCAGGCTGAAGTTGTTCCGTTTGAGTCGGACGTGGTTCAGGTTCGTCTGAACCCGCGCGACAGCGTGATGACGAACGCCGAGAAGCTGGCAAACCTACCCTGTGGCGGAACCAACTGTAGTGCGCCGCTGCGCTTTCTGAATCAGCGTCGCGCCATCGGGGACCTGGTCATCTACGTTTCTGACAACGAATCGTGGGTTGACGCACCGCACTACGGGTCTTTTGGTGGCAGCGCGACTGAGACGATGAAGGAATGGGCGAGCTTCCGCCAACGCAACCCGGCAGCACGAATGGTCTGTATCGACATTCAGCCTTACGGGACCGTGCAGGCGAAGGAACGTCCGGACATTCTGAATATCGGCGGATTCTCAGATCAAGTCTTTGAAGTGATCTCAGGATTCGCGCGCGGTGAACTGAACGCCGACCATCTCGTAGGTGTGATCGAGTCGGTGGCGTTGTGAGGTCAGAACCGCCCGCTACCGCAGGCGGTTCTGACTTTGGGCCGAATGCTGTCGTGACTACATTCACTGGAAATGAACCGTCTCGACAATTCTTGTCGGCCTTTTAAATGTGATGGCGAATGCTGGTGTGGAGTACATGGTAAGCGAAAGCGAAAGGGTTCGAATCCCGACCCGCCTGATTTTTCTCGTGGGTGCCTCTCGCCGATTTTGTCGCCATTTTGACTTGTCAGTCGCATCCGCGGTGCAGTCCAACGCGGTGCAAAACAAACGGAAGTCGATACTGACAACGGACTACTGACAACTAACATTGGAGGGGTGAATGCCGAAAGGACTACATCACCACCGAGCCCAGTGGAGCGTGATAACTCCAGCGATGGCAACATCGTGCTCAAATGTCTTTTCAATCTTGTCACCCCTTTTTGAAAAAGCGTTCTTAGTACTTCGTACTTGGTGCCTGGTAAAAACCTACAAAGAACAGAGCACAAAGTACCAAGCACGGTTTATTCGCGACGAATGCCGATGGAACTACATGCCTTTAAGCACGAGGATCCGGGTTCGAGTCCCGGTGGCTCCAACAAATGCGGGCCATAGCTCAAGGGTTAGAGCACGCGTTTCATCAATTTTTGTCGTCGCGGTTTTTTGGTTACGTATATGGGCTTAGAGAATTTCATAGAGGAGGCTCTGCACCAACCTAACGACTATGTCGCGTACCACATCGGGCGCGAGTTGGCGAAGCTGCATCCCGAAAAGGCGATCATCGAAGGCGACACCGGGTCGTTTGACCTGGAGGCATTCGCCCGTGCCGAGAAGTGCGCGATCGTCCACGAAACATCGCTCTTCAATCACATCAAGACCGAGTGGGTGGCTCCCGAAAAGCCGGCGCGCCACTGGATCGAAAACTCCTGGCTGAACGTGCTCTGGAAGGGCAACCTGCTGGATGTCGTATTCGTGACTTTCACCAGCGGATGCTATCTCGTTCGTCACCACTGGATCGTGGCCGACGAGCGCGAGGTGGCCGACGAGTTCTTCGCCGAAGTGTGCGAATGGTCGTCAGAAGTACGCGGCGAAGTTTTGATTTTCCATGACGGTGAATGGATGAAGAACAAAGAACTTTACGAGTCAATCAAGTCCGCCACATTCGACAATCTGATTCTGCGCGCCGGTCTGAAGGAGGAGATTCAGACGGACTTCGCGCAGTTCTTCGCTTCGCGGGAGGTCTACGAAAGATACCGAATTCCCTGGAAGCGTGGCGTGCTGTTCATCGGCCCTCCGGGTAACGGTAAGACTCACACGGTTAAGGCGCTGGTAAATCAGCTTGCCCGGCCCTGCCTTTACGTGAAGTCATTCCGGTCCGAGTACGAAAGCGATCAAGAGAACATCCGGCGCGTCTTTGCCCGGGCGCGGGCGACGACGCCGTGTTTCCTGGTGCTCGAGGACGTTGATTCAATGATTGATGATAAGTGCCGTTCATTCTTCCTCAATGAGCTGGATGGTTTCGAAGCTAACACCGGGATTGTAGTCGTCGCGACGACCAACTATCCCGAGAAACTGGATCCGGCGATTCTCGATCGGCCGAGCCGTTTCGACCGTAAGTACACTTTCGATCTGCCCGGTCCTGGTGAACGCGCCGCTTATGTCAAGCTGTGGAACAATCAGCTGCAGCCGGAGATGCGTCTGCCCGGTGAGGCTGCGGAAAAGATTGCGCAAGGGACAGAGGGGTTCTCGTTCGCGTACCTGAAGGAGCTGTTCCTCTCGTCGATGATGCGATGGATGGCCGATCGAAGAACTGATTCGTTCGAAGCTGTGGTGCTGGAACAAAGAGCTTGTCTGCAGCACCAGATGGGAGCCGCGGAGCAAACAGCCAGGGAGCAAGCTAGTGCTGCATCAGCTTAAACAGACGCCTCGCTGCCGTCTCGTGACGAGAGCGCGAGACGTGGTGTAATCCAGTCCCTCCCCGGTTGGCGTGACGAGGCACAACCAATTCCCTGCCCGCTTAAGCTCAGTGATTGGGGGGCTCTTGCGCACACTCAATTTAATAGACTTATAGCCGCGCTAGAACTGTTTTGGGCTAGTATTGGCCACTGAGGGCAGTCTTTCTGATCGAAGCGTGTGCAGAAGTCGCGGCAACTCCCATATCGGCGCCCAGGAAGGGTCGAAGCGGCTTTCGCTCTGTTCAATCGTTTCTCGTGCGATCTAGGAATCGAAGTTCATCAAAGCCCGATAGGGACGCAAAAGGCGACGATTCATCGCTGACCTAAAACAACAGCTTTAACGCAAACTGCTACGGTCTTGAAGACCTGAATCGCCGCTCGGAAAGCACCCAGTCGTCAGATTCTCCTTCTAATGATCTGGAGTTCTGCCCAGCTATTTGGTGTATCGGTGAACGGTGCGCACCCAGTCAGCGGGGCCTTAATCGGCGGTTTCTGCAGACATCCGAACCCCGGGGACTCGCGTCTGGCAATTCGGACAACAGCCATCTTTTATATGATTGCTCATTAACTTGAATCCATGCCGCTGAATAATCGTATAAGCACAATTGCCACAGCTCGTGTTTTGCTTATGAGGGAGCGGCACGTTGCTCAGATATACATAACGCAACCCTTCCGCTAATCCAATCTGACGCGCCCGTTCGAGCGTTTCGATCGGAGTCGGCGATAGATGGCTCATTTCATAGGCGGGAAAGAATCGCGCCAAGTGCCAGGGCGTGTCGACCCCCAGATCATGTTTAATAAATCTGGCAATATCTGTTAACTCCTCGTCGGTGTCGTTCAAATCCGGAATGATCACGGTGGAAAGCTCCAACCAAACATTAGACGAGCTCAACAGTCTGAGGGCTTGTAAGACTGGTTGCAGCTTGCCTCCGAGGTGCTGATAAGTAGTCTCCTTGAACGCCTTTAGATCCACGTTGGCTGCATCCATGTACTGGGCAGCCGCCTCGAGCATTTCCGTAGACATGAAGCCATTGGTTTTGTGAATATTCAACAACCCGGAAGTTCGCGCCAGGCGCGAAACCTCTTCGACATATTCAAAGAAAATCGTCGGCTCGGTATAAGTGTAAGCGATGCTTTGACAATTGGACTGCAGTGCCTCGCGGACTATATCTTCGGGCGAGACTGTGGGGCCAGCGGCGTACTCGTTGGGCATCTGCGAGATTGCCCAATTGACGCAATATTGACAATGAAGATTACAGCCAGGAGCAGAAATAGAGAGCGCTCTGGAGCCCGGGTAAAAGTGGTAGAGCGGCTTCTTTTCCACAGAATCCACATTCCGGCTGGTAAGTCGGCCAAAGGAAGTCGTGTAGAGGACTCCGGCACGATTCTCCCGCACGTAACAAATGCCCTTCATGCCTTCGTCGATGCGGCAGAAATGCGGGCACAGTTGGCAAAGCACACGACGGTCCTCGAGCCGCCGATAAAGTCTCGCTTCCCTAAGCTGTGTCAGTTCCAAGGCCATGGATGCTGATCGGTATGGGCTTATCTCTCGGGCCGCTCTCTAGTTCTCTTGCGGCAGCTTGATAATTTTGGGCTGCATTGAATTTGTCCCCCGCCAATGCGAAGCACATCGCGGCGCTCAGGTAATCGCCCGCCTTTTGATATTCTTCGGCTCGACCTCTAAAAAGGTTTTCGGCATTAAGATTGTTATCTTGCGTGACCGGCCGGAACACGCTTTGGCTGGTTCGCTGATCTGCGTGACGGTCGGACCTCCAACTCGCGCCCCGCCCAAAAGTAGAATCTCTCAATCCCCTTATCTGCTCGCGGGCGCTGGCAAATGCTGAGACTCGTTCCGGTCGCGGTGGAGAGGTCCAATTCAATTTAGGCAGTTCGCGCTTACGGGCCAGCTCAAACTTTAAGGTGGAGGGATTCGTCTGCGCAAACAGTGAGCGCGAAAGAAGAGTGAACGCATTACGAGGCACGTCCAACCGGAACTCCTGAGCAAAGAAAGTATAGGTCTCTTCCTTTATTTGAAGGACCTGTGAAAGCAGCGACCATGGCAAGTCGGGTACAAAGCGTGACCGTACGGGAATAAAGAGACTTGTATCCTGAACTTGGCGAAACGGAACTCCGAATGGCAGCGATTCGAACTTCATGGCGGTGCCCATCAGCACGGCGCAATCCACTCCCAGGCATATTCTGTAGTCCGCAAAGATTTCGCCCGGAAGCCGGTGAAGTAAACGGCGGACCCATTCGATTTCGTCCAGTTTCAGCACTAACGCCGCAGTGGACGATAACGGCCCCGAGTCCGGTAGTAATCGCACGGGCAGTTCAAACTTCCGGGCGGGCAGATCAGATATCGGCCGCAACGTCGTCTCAGCCGGCCCCATTAACTTTACCGAGGTTAGGTTATCACCCTCAAAAAATGGTGGAATCGGCGATACGCAAGTGTTTGAAAAGTAAGAGCCAGCACTAAAAAACACCAGCGTGTCTGCTGCGAACACGTCGATGATGTGCCGGGGCAGACATGGATACTGATGCCGCCATTGGACGAGCACGTTCCGATCGGGTGCCTCTTCGACGCTGGTGAATACGGTCGTGTGTGGTAAACCCAACAGATAAGACAAAACAAAAGGAGGTACTCGATCCCCGGTAGGCGAATCCGGCCGCGGACTCACTTCCAGAAGCACCAGCGTTTTGTTGCCGGGATTTTCAAGCCGGGCAACACGAAACCGAAGATGATGGTCCTGAAAATAATTGACCAGCATGTCACACAGGCCAGCAAGTGCCACGACAAAGATTGTCGCCGGCTGCATGGGGCGATGCGTGGTTACGGGTGGAATCCGCAACAGGATCTGAGCGAGGTCGACTTCCTGCATGCGTGCTGCCGAGAGCGTATGGGTCCCATCCCGATCCACGAGATAGAGATCATTACCGCGGGGAGGCTCGATCGCTTCGGCGTCATACCCTCTGGGGGCGTCAGCATCACGGTAGCGAATAAAGGTCCTATTCTGCCCTACGAATAACATCCCCTGACTTAGAACCGCCGCGGCGCTGGCCTGGTCGTACAAACGCGAGAGGTCGCCCGGCTGCGAGTTAGGTTGGAGGAATACGAGTGCTACTCTTTCCTCATCCATCGTCCGCACGCTCACCTGTCCAGCAAGAGGCATCTCCTGACTAAGACACGCCAGCAATTGAGCCAATCGATCATTTGCCAAAGAGAGTTGGCGCGACGCGCTGTTTTGGGGCAACCAAATGACCCCGCTTCGACCAACTAGAATTCTGCGAGCGTCCGCAGTCAATCCGGAAAAAGTAGGCGGTTCATCAGCGCCGCTGGGCCGGGCAATCCGGTGCGGAGTTAAAGGAGCAGACGGAACTTTAGCTTGATTTTGAATCGGTGGCGTTGGGGCGCGAGGCAACTCGACCTTAGGCACCTTGCGAAAGGATATTCGACCGTGTTCCTCGCAGAAATCGGTGCCGGGCACGGCTCGATCGCTGCACCTCGCGCCTTCGATAACCTTATTGCACTGGCCCATGTCGTCTCCCTGAATATCAATAAGACTCAGTCGTCATGAGGTTCACAATTCCGCGCGCGAACAAATGGGCGTAGAGAATTCATGCTCAGATCAAGATCAAATGCTTCAGTGATGTGTCTCACGGTAACTAAAGACTAACTACCAGCGGCGACGGCCCCCCAAGCTTATTTTGATGCCGTTCGGCTGCAAGAAATCAAATTGAACGTTATCTGGCGAAATAATAATCGTCCCTCCTTTCACTCGGTTAACGACCCTAAACTCCTTGCTTGACCAGATGAAACGATAGTTATCGATATCTGAGCTCCCGTCGCGAAGCCTTTTGGTTGGAACATTGCTGACATATCTGGCGACGTTGAGACGCCCCACATTGCCGGTATTGGAACCATCGGATCTCACGAGATACTCAGCTGTCGGTGCGCCCCATCGAAACCAACCGGGCGAATCCGTCCATATCTGAATGCCGGTTTTCGTTTCAGGATGAACAAATATGACTTCCTTGGAGCCAGCTCGCCACACCGTCCAATCTCCAAAGCGGGCTCCCTGAGCCTCGCCCAGTTCAAATGTATCGGAAGTGCCGTTTGTCGGCAGTTCGTCCTCTGCCGGCACCCATTCTGAAAGACGGGATTCTATCTCGGCAACGAGCAATCTATTCTCGGAAACCGCAGCCAGGTAGTTCCAACCGATTCGGAGCCGTTCGTCGTTATGTTCATTTCCGAACCGATTCAGAGCTTCCTCATAGCCAATCTGAACCAAATCATAACGCCCGATCTTTGTGCCATAAACGGCGAGAGCCTCCCAGCATAATGCTGTCGTTAAAACGTCATGGTCGGACTGTGCTTCGACCAGGGACCTCGCTTCGGAATAAGACTCACTCGCTGCGGCAGAATCCGTTTGCATCATTGACAAACTCAGTGCCCTGCCCAATAAGGCGTTAACGCGAGCGAGCACATCATCCTGCCGGAGTTTGGAGAGCCATGCACTATAGGATTCCAGCGCTTCAGCATAGCGGCCCTGCGCCATCAATAAAGGCGCAGCCCGTTCGTGGTCGTGCTCCCTTAGATAAATTCTGAGGGCTTCGCTTGAACCTCGCGCCTCTGTCCAACATTCAGCCGCGGCTCGCCAGAGGCCGATTGCCTCGTAGGATTCAGCAGCACGCGTGAAAAGAACCGGCGCCAGCCAGATCGCATCCTCGGGGCTCTCGCCCAGCCAGTACATTAGAGTCTTTTTTTCGTCAATTACTTCGTTGCGATCTGTTTCCGATCTCGAAGCAGTACCGGCCTGGATAATCCGAACTCCCAAATCTACTAGATCGTGGAATTCAATTTCTGTAGTTCCAATCACGATTTGCGCCCCGCGGGACAGCGGGACTGTCGAACTGACGAATTCACCGTTGTAATACGTCCCAATTTCATCCGCGAGGTTAGTCAGCAGATACCGTCCCCTCTCGAACCGTACTTCCGCATGGACTGCCGCGCTCAGAGGATCAGTCAGACAAATGTCATTCAGGCGAGACCTGCCCATAGTCAGAGTCTCGCGTGCAAGCTCGTAGGCTACAGGTGTGTCACGAGGAGGAGTGACGACTAAGAATGGCATTGTTTCATCAAGGCGTCGTCCAGGAATCGGTGCCTGGATTTATTGCCTGGTCATTCAGGTTGCTCTTCGCGCCGCTCTTCGGGTACGGGCGCACCATCTGCGAGGGTCGGGGTGCCCGACTGCTGTTGTCCAGCATCGACGATTTCCGGGTGGCGCGCCAATCGGCTCGATACTGCCTTAGCTACGCGATCATGAAATTCCTCGCTCGCGTTAGGAGAGTTGTCATCGACAATAAACTCGACTATCTCCCCGGTATCCTTATTAAACTTAAACGAAACACGAACAGCAGGCCGATTCTTTTCGCTCATGATTGGTTCCTTTCGGCTGTTGGCGTCGTGTCACAACGGCCACACTTCGCCACGACTCACTGCGCGGATTCAACGCAGGACGAAACGATCGTTCAGTACAGTTCCAACTCAACATTAATGACTGAACCTGTCTGCTCATTGGTCAGGATCCTACCACCGTTCTGGCGCACCAGACTGATCAGTGTTTGACGATAAGCCTCGCCAACGGCCTGATTCATAATGTGCGAAGCGCGCTCTGCACCTTGCGCTAAGGTAACCCTCAGTCGATCGCGTAATGCCTCGCGCGTAGCTGCTTGTCGCTCGGCTAGTTGCTGCTCGGCGAGTATTTGGGCTTGGGTGCGCGCTTGGTCCCGCGCTGCTTCTAACTCAGATGCATGCTGTTGAAGATGTAACTCTTCGATGGCTTTGCTAAGTTTATGATCTGCGCTTTTCTGCGCTTCCTCCAGGGCGACACCTTCATCCCGGCCGCCCCAGTTATCATCAAAGTACGTGCCGACAGCTTCGACTGCAACCTCACCCACCGTAAAGCCTGAAGCTTCAACGGCAGCCCGGGCTTCGGCTGTCACGGTCTCGGTGAGTTGGGTTTCTACCGACAATTGGTGCGTGGCCGGATCATACATCATGGTCAGGTCTCCCAGATTGCGGTGAAATACTCCTTGCTGATCCCGATCCCAGGGCTCGAACTCCTTGAACTCGCCCGACAGTACTCGTTCCAGCATTGCCAGCGCGCTATCTCCCATTTCTTCATCGAGCGGCACTCGGGTGTTGATGCGCGCGAGTTCGGAAACGCTTCCGCTGACTGATTGAACCTGCTCAACCGTTTGTCGCCACGCGCTTTCGATGCATCGATTAAGCTGAATCGTTACTCTTCGCGGATTGCACATTTCTTGGTTCGTCCTTTCGAATTCGATTCGTCTGACCAGCCTCACAACGAGGCTAAAACCAACACTCACGCGGCGCCATTCAACGACTGTTGCTCGAGAATCTGCATAACAGCTTCGATAAGAGACTTGATCTTATCTATGAGCGCCACCCGTGTCGGCTCATCTTCAGTGTGGCGTAATAACTCCTGTCGCAGATGTTCCGCCTGACGTAGAAAATCAGCATAGTCAGCGTCGGTTCGAAGCTCCCGATGGCGGGCCTGGAGTATTTGTACATCGCCCCCTATCGCATCGATACCGCGTTCGGATTTCCATTGAACATCGGCATAGGCCTCGAGGTAGGGATCGACAATCGAGCGCAGATGAGGAATCTGATCAGGATTGTTCCACACATGTTTTAAGACCCAAAAGTCACCAGGATTGGCCTCAGTGCTCTTGCGACGAATCGCCGAAGCAGCTATCAACTTAAGCAACTTAATTACCCGACGATCGCTAAGGTCGATCCCCTCGGCGCGAATGCGGCGAATGACTTCTCGGTAATCCCTTCCGATTTTGTCAACGTTTACCTCATCAAGCGACCGGTGAAGAGTGCGCAGGGCGGCAGTAGTAGTGACATTCCCCAGCTCCATCTTATTGCCGCTACCAATGCGATCTCGTTCCAGTTGCCAGCCACGGCTAAACAATTCGCCAAACCTTGCTTCCTCCACATTGTCGGTCCACAGGCGGACCAGAAACCGATCGTAAAGCGCGGCCAGCGAAGCGTCGTCGGGCACCTCGTTGCTGGCGCCAATGGCGCAAATCAGCGGCACGGGTTCCGGCCTGCCGCCGTTATAAAAAACACGCTCATTGAGGATAGTCAGCAAAGCGTTGAGAATGGCACTATTGGCCTTGAAGACTTCGTCCAAAAACGCAATCTCGGCGCGCGGCAACATTCCGTCCGTAACCCGCCTGTGACCGCCACCTTCCTGAAACGCGCGAATGTTGACCGGGCCGAAAATCTCATTGGGCTCAGTAAAACGAGTGAGAAGGTATTCAAAATAGGCGTTACCAGTCTGGCCGCCGTCAGTACTGCACAACAGAGAGAAACGCTTGATCAGTTCCGATTTGGCGGTACCTGGTGGCCCGATTATCAACACATGTTCCTGGGCCACGGCGGCCGTGGCAATCAGTTCCACAAGCTCGTCTTTGCCAACGAAGGCGCTCTTCAGCAGCCCCGTAAGATCTTCCACGCCAACCAAACAATTGAGCAGTTCCTGTCTCATGAGATACTCCGACAAACTGAGAGTGCCGAGCCTGCTAGCACTAATCTCTCTATCCTCGGCCGCGCCGCCCGGAAAGATGTACCGATTCTCTTTCGTCTCGGCGTTTGTTAATTAAGCCAATCTTTTGACCGAGATAGCGGGGAGTGATTAGTTGCCCCTCCATGTAATGCTCGAGACTAGCCTCTTGAAAGATGGCCCGGATTTCGTCGTTATTGAATCTAACCGTGTATTCCGCAATCAGGTCCATTACCGCCCCGAAAAAAGCCTCTGGGGCAAGTCCGTCTTGTTTGCTCATTTCATGTGACACGACATCAAAAATATCGCGCAGGTCAGTTCTCATCGGTAAGAGTGACGCATCGCCCTGGGTGGCGCCCGGATCCGCTTCGATCGTGGCCAGGTCAACCCCATAACGACTACCTATTTCGGTTAACCGCTCAGTCATTTGAGTGAGCAATTCACTCTGTTCCTGGTCAACTCTCTTTTGCCTGCAGTTCTGAATAAACGTGAAAAAGCCACGCACGTCGCGAATGAAACTCGCCTGCCGTTCTTCAGCGGCGTAACGCTTCTGGTAACGTGGATGGCTGTTGAATAGCTCACTGAGGAAACCTTCGGGCACCTGGGGATCGCCTTCCCCGCTGCCGCTCTTCTCCCACTCATTCAGGTATTTGGTCGCGAGCAGGCAAAGATTCTTCAGTAGTTTGTCTATGCCGAAATTCGCCGCGTGAATCTCTGCCACGCGATGACGGGCGACGTGATCTGGAAGCCCAATCTCGATCGGGCGCAACCGCGACGGGCGAAGTAAGGCCTCATCAATTATATCGATACGATTTGAAGTGCCGATGATTAGCACTGCCTGGTCTTGCCTGAACCCATCCAGTTCAGTTAAGAACTGCGCCACTACTGCATTGTTGGCGCGCGCCCCACCATCAGAGTAAGTGCTGCGTTGGCTGGCAATACTGTCAAACTCGTCAAAGAAAACTACGGCCGGTGCGTTGCGACGGGCCGTCGCGAAAATCCGACGCAAATTATTCTCGCTCTGTCCCACATACTTATCCATGATCTCAGGGCCTGAGATCATCTGGATCGTGGCATTCATTTCGTTGGCAATGGCTTTCGCGAACAAGGTCTTACCCGTTCCGGGCGGACCATGAAAAATGAAGCCGCGCGGAATAAGATCGCCGCGCTGGCGGTCACTGATTCCTTCGATCGGGCCGGCTACCAACATGATTATCCGGCGCAGCTGATGCTTAACGCTTTCATAACCGCCGATATCGTCGAAGGTCGTGTCGGGAATCTCGATTTCGTCATTCGAAGAGGTCTTGAACTGGCGTATCACACGGTAGATGTCGTTAGGCGAGGATCCCGCCGCCACTTTAGCCCCGACATAATTCATGGCATGTCGAAATTGAATTGCATTGAGCCCTGAAACATTCTTGTACAGCCCCTCCGGATCATATTTCGCAAAGCGGGCATGCTCTTCGCGCGTAAGCAGGCGCGTCACCGTATGTGCAGAGTGTTTGCCGTCCAGAGAGATGTAGCGCGGCAGTCCCGTAAGCGAAACATGAACGGCCAGCCGGTCAGTCAGAACCTTCTTCGCTTCCAGCGAAGGATCAAGGAAGGCGAGTAACTGCGGCTTCTCACCCTTGGCGCTCCGTTGATAGAGGAGCTCGATCATCGGCGGCGTATCCAGTAAGTCCAGAGAACGCAGCACCAGTACTTCGCCCGGCTTCAAGTTATGGATGACTACCGGCAGGTTCGCCAGCGGATTGGCTGGCCCACCCTGAAGCGCCTGTTCCAGTTTCTTCTCGGCTCCCATTCGGGTTCCATCCGGTTGCGTGGTATCGAGCACCACCTTTTTGCCGGCCTGACTACAGACAAACTCGTATATGAATTCTGTGAGGATCTTGTCGCAACTCACGAGCACTGACAGACCGTTGCGTAGATAGTCAGCAATGGCATCCATTTCGTGACGGTAAGCGGTCCGGACGGCGCGATTGTCGGTAATGTCTTCGGGAAATTGATAATTGTCGGTTCCGATCCCGATGACATCTAGTTCTCCCGACTGCTCCTGCTGCCATAAGTCATCCAGTTCAGACCCCAATATCCTGGTGTGGGCCTCGCCTTGCCTTGAGGTCTCGGACTCTTCAAGTCTTACTGGAAAAAGCAAGAAAGCAGACACAGGTAAACGCTGTTGAGATACTGAGGGTCCTCCATTGGCTGGAAAGCGCGCGGGATAGATCTTCAAAAACTCGCTCAACTCTTCTTGCGGATTCGCCGCCTGGTATTGTCGGGCGACTTCAAACTTATCGCCCAAATCCAAGCGCAAGATAATTCGCTCCATGTCTAATTTCCTTCTTCAAACTTGCCTGTTGGTGCATTCTTTGACTGAGCGCTGCTTTAACCAATCAAAACCTGAAACAAACTACTGCTCAACATGTAAAAACCGGTAGTTTCCACGCCAGCTGATTGGCGTTCTGGGACGCCTATCGGAAAGAACTCCCCGCGGCACCACCTCATCGTTGTCGGAGTGGGACGAGATTTCGCTTTCCTCATACTCGACAACATCAACCTGCAAATCATTTTCCGAGACGGCCCCAAAGCCTTCAGCAACTCTGCCGCGGGCGATAACTCTGAATTCGATTTGAGATCCTTTTAATGCATAGGAACCGCTGAGGCTGGGAGGAAAAGGACTCTCCCTACGCAACCATCCGTGAATCCTGGGAAGATCAACTTTCCCAACAAAAGACGCGCTCTGAAGGGTGCCGTCCTGAAAGAACCGCAGTACATTAATGCGTTCCTCACTGATCGATGCAAAATAAATACCGTCAAAATGAATCGCGGCGACCGGTTTCGGCATGACCGCTGGTTTCGACTCTGGCGCCACAAAGATCCTCTTGGGCGCGTCCATACCGGCCCACATTAGCTCGCTGCCGATCACCTGGTGCTGTCCGAATGAACGCGCCGCCGGGGGATTTCTCCTCCTGCCTGAAGCCTCATCTTTACCGATCCTGATGAACCAGGCTTGTTGTTCAGCCTGACTGCGCACGGCATTGTAGAGATCGCGATGCGCCGCGCAGTCGTCGGCATCCCAATGCTCGCCAACGATCCACATTACTTGCAGCGTGCGATACCGTTCTGACCATTCCCGCAACTGAGCCAATACTGCTTCCAGCATCTCTTTCGGCCGCAGGCTGGACCGGTCGCGATGGTAGAGCACCCGATGGACATCGGCCGGTCGCAGCATCGTCGCGGGCTCGGTCCAGGCACTCCCCACAAAACTCTGTTGGACCTCATACCCACGCCGATGCATTGTTTGCGCAAGCGCAAGCGTGAGCGCTTTGGCCAGCACATCACCATCACCCAGCAGTTCCAATCCAGACTGCGTCACCAGGTACACCAGTTCGCGAGACCGCTCGCGCTCGGTCTCACGTCCATAGTAAAGCGCTTCCTGGTTCAACAACCGGTGTAATAACACATCACTCGGATAGGCCAGCTCTGTGGGAACGAGGCTGTCCAGACTACCCTTATTAGTAATGCCGGCGTAGCCGCCCATCGCGTACGTCTGAGAACCTCCACCGCTTCGGCACTGACTAATTCTCGGGATCAAACGCAACATCTGCGTTAGTGACTGCTGTACTGCCGGCGGCACGTCAAGCAGACTGAACAGATCCAGCAACTCGCGCGGGTCGGGAGCACCGGTGAAACGTGGCCCATACTGGTTCAAAAACCGTAGTTCATCGGGATCAAGCCGCCGCAGGTTGGTCTCAATCTTTGCCTTGGCCTCTGCCGGCAGCAAAGCATTCAACCCAGGACGTTGCGCAGGATCGGTCTGGCGCCACAGATCTTCCGGCTGGGCACGGTCCAGCTCCGCCCCCAGCGCTCGCGCAAAAGTCACCACATCTGTATGTTCCGACATGCTGTATTCAGCCGAGAACTTTATGCCCTCAATCAAACGGGCGATCACGACCCCCGCCATGGAGTCTGAAATGTCCCAGCTACTTACTCTGCGCAGTAACGGTTGCACTGATAAGCGGTTCAGGAAATCAAGGTAGGCTGACGTGTCCACGTCCATTGGCAGAAATCTGGGCCGTGCCACTGCCGCCTGCGGTTGGGTTAGCAGCGTTCCCAGGTCTTGCACGATAAAAAGTGGCGGCGTCGACCCAATCGTCGCCGCTCCCCGCAGCCAGGAAGCCGGTCGTGACGGCGTCGGAGGGGTCGCGTGCGCCAACGGCAAAGTCAGCAGGTGGGCGTTGATTGCTTTTCGATTTACACTCACGGGTGTTACCCGTCGCATAACCGCGGACGTTTCAGTCGCGCCCGTCAAATTAGTTATCGACGAGATATCCCAGATTTGCAGTGCGCTGAGAGTTTCAGGCGGAAAGCTCGCCAGGAGATTTCCATCAGGGCTAACCGCCAAGGCTCGCGTCGACCACCGATCATCACGCTGGGCTGGAAGTTGGGGAATCGCGTGAATGACTTCTCCCTGTTCCACGTGCCAAATGCAAACTCCCAGATCGGACTGCTGCGAGCGGGAAAACAGCAAACTCCCGTCCGGACTCCAGGCAACAGCTTTTAAGGAGCGACCGGGAGCTTTGAACACTTTCAGGAGTTGACCGTCTCGCGAATTCCACACCCGCACCGTATTGTCTCCGGAACCGGACGCGAGGAGCTCCTTGTCGGGTGAAAAAGCAACGCTGGTCACGGAAGCGGAATGGTCCGTCCGACGCCAGAGCAGTCTACCGCTCTCGACCTCATAAACAGAGACAGCGTCGTCATCTGAACCAGCCGCAAGCAGCTTGTCGTCACTCGAAAAATTGACGCTATTGACCGCACCAAAATGCGTTGGACGCGTTCCTTCCACAGGAACGCGAAAATTAACCAAGCGTACTGGATTACCCCAACGAACTTGTGACACACGAATAGTTTGTGAACACGTCGCCAACAGTTGCCCAGTCGGAGACACGGCGACGTTGATACCGAAACCGCCAAAAGGCTCGGAAAATTCTACCTGTCTCCTGGTTTCGGTTTCCCAAATGCTAAGAGAGCCCCTGCCACAGCCGACCAAATACACTCCATCGGGAGAAAAGGCACAACCAAGCACTTCAGTCTCTGAAAGGATATTCTCTTTTGTGAGTTTCTCGTCCGAATCGAGATCTATGAGCCAAACCCCTTGCGCGCCAACCGCGATCTGTCGACCATTGGGAGAGAAACTGACGCAGCTTATATGGCTTGAGTCTGTGAGGATCCGGCGAAGAGGAAGGATCTTCTCAGCGCGTTTTCGTAATGTGGCGACGGTGAGAGCAGTCATATCGCGTCCACGTTTCTAAAACAGATCGGCGAGGCTCAGTTGCCTACGTTGTTCCGCTCGATTTCATTCGAAGGTTACTTCCCCAAATGAAATTCCGGTGTCACCATACGTGATGTACGGAAGAACACTCTGCATAGAGCTGGCAAACGGTAGGGTGAGCAGCTGGTAGTCCTTGGGCAATCCCTCTTCGGCGACAATCATATTTACCAACGGCTGGAACTTTAGAAAGTATTCGTTGCCCCAGCGATTCACTCTTATGGCCGCTTCATTGTCACCAGGCACCCGCACAAGCTGTTCAATTCTGCTGAAGATCGGCCAAACTCTGGTTTGACCACCCGATGGTTCGTCCTTGAGTTCGGCACGAAAGTAGTCGTATGCCTCGTAAAATTCCAGACAAAAAGCACGATGCTCGTCCCGGCGCCGAAGGGCTTCCAAAACCAGGCCCACATTGCGACAGGCGCGACGGGATTCAGGCATCACTAGCCACCGATGTCTTAAGGCCCTGGAGATGTCCGGATTTGACAACAAAGCGCCAACTGCGTTCATCCACTCATCGTCGCTTCGCCATACATCCTTGATCACAATTTCGTTCGGCTGCCATCGGGGCAGTAGTTCTTTAGCCAGTGTTAAGAGCGCCGCGGGAGTATGGGTGTCAAGAAACCAAAGCGTGGCGAGCGGGCTGCGTTCGATAAGCGCATGCAGGTTTCGTCGGCCTTTCCGGGCATCCTTCTTAACCAACGCCACGGCGCGGCTCAACAATGCCTGATAGCATAAGTTTTCGGTTACTCCGCTCGCAGCCGGCAACGTTCGAATCAGCGCGACGGTGAAACTCTCTCCAGCCTCTTGAAGCGCCTTGTCTATTAGAGAGTTGTTAGTTGCCAGGGCAACTCCGAGGATCCAGGTAGGAATCTCCAGTTTTCCCCAACAGGCCGGATCAAGACTGATCTCAGAAGCCAGCGATTCCAGGCAACGCTCGATTGTCTTGATGAGAACGGCGTTTGGCTCGCCATACAGTTCACGTAAAGCATTCGCCTCGGCAACTAGCGGCCGCCGCGCTCGCGGGTTCCCTTCAGCCACAGACGAAAGGAACTCAAACAGCGCCTGCTGTAACGAGGCATTGCTTTCCGGAGCTATCCACATAACATCCTTTCGATTTCGTCAGCTCCGGCACTGGCGAGCAAGTCCTCGACTAAATCCGCATACATACTATCGCCCAGGATTTCGATGCCATCATCCGTAATGCTCAGACGCAAACGGATTCGCTTTCTCTCCGGTTCCATGTAATCTGCCTCGGTAATCAGATCCGGAAGACTAGCCACAAAGAGCAGTTTCGGTTTGGCACTGGCTGGTTTATCAATCATGTTTCACTCACTCACCCGGCATTGGATCATCACCCGCCATTGGATCAAAAACACGAAACGAACATTCGACAAGGTCGCCTTCAGTTCCGCGTTGAAAGCACCGAACTGTGCGTGTGCTGTTGTGTATATTTACCAGGATGGCGACTTGCCATGGCTTGGTCAGAAATCGACGGTGCAGATCCTGGTCCATTCCTGAGAGGCCGAAATCGCTGGTCGCCTCAAACAAATGCGTATGAAACCAGGCAACAATCTTCTTGTCTGGATAGTCACGATCGCGCCGCCGCGTGATTCGGCTCCATGTTTCACCAGTGAACAGAAGTGATCCGGTTTTCCCCCAGACCGCCTCGGCCTGAACGACCTCAGTAATCTCAAGCAGCCAGCGAAACCCAGGCTCGTCTTCGCTTACACTGCCCTCTGATTGCCGATAAGGAACTCCAAGCAGGTAACCGCCGTCCTCAACCGAGTTGCTTAGTTCCAAGTCACGATGAAGCGCGTCGTAGACGTTGGTGCTCAGCATAATGGCGCCGTCCGCTGGGCCGTCAGGACCATGGGTAACCGTGTCGCCGTAACTTACGAGGGCCCGAACAGGTAGCGGCGCCGCGGGCAATTTGTGAAACACCGTGCGCTCCCGATCATCGGACAGCAACGGCAGCTTGAATACGCCCTCGACCTTATAGATGTTGGACGGCAGGAGATCCGGGCTCATAACGTTGACCTTTTTGGCGGACGTGTCGACGGCGTAATAAACGGTGTCTGCCGGCCCTAATTTCCCCCGCTCGATTAACCGGCGCGCCAGAAATTCGGCTCCGGCGAGAAAAATGTCATCGACGCTATAATTTCCCTGATAAATGCGACGCTGAAACTCTAATAATTGGATTGTGAAATATTTTATGTGCGCCTGCGGATGAAGGGACAATCGCGGCGGCGGCTCTTGTTCCGGATCATAACGTGTACTGTAAAGTGAGGTTGCTCCTTCTGGTCGCAAAGCCCTTCCCAATTCCCCTTCGTGAGAGCAGTGCGGAGTCAGCAGATACCAGGGCTCCCGAACGCGCTCGATCGCTTCCGGCAATGCCTCCTTGAAGATACGATTCGCAAAGGGAGCAGCTACCGCGACCGGCAGTGTCACGGTCGCGCGTGTTTTGAGATCGCGATCATAGAGAACGATCAGGAAACTTCGAACGGTTTCTATATGCGAGTCACCCATTGCCAGTTACCGGAGGTCAAACGCGATCGATCGGCTTAAAAGTGATACGCACTAGCGGCTGTGCAATCCCCCACTTGCTCGCCAGGTCGTCCAGGAAATCCTGCACAGGTCCCTGAAACGGAGAACCACCGATTTGATAAATGTAATCCCAGTGGTCAGGGTCCACGGCCCACTGTCCGGCCTCAGCGTTAAAACAATTTGTCGCATCGAAATTCCGCCACTGCACCATTTCCGCCAACATTGTTACTAGTCGTGATAATCCGAGCCCGGGGAGATATCGGTCCATTAATATGCCAAGACAAACCATTCCTTTGTCTGCATTGATGTTGGGATGAAAGATCGGAGTGAGCCAGCGTACTCTCGGTGCCTCTCTCGGGTATCCCGCACCCAGTTCGATCTCACAACGATGCTCCTCGCCCACGATGGGAGTATGTCCATCTGCTTTCAAGCCGACGAAACTTGGATAGTTGAGGCTGACTTTATAAATGGTTGGGACATTGTTGAAATAGTTTTCACCTTCAAATTTGATGTGTTTGTTCCACTCCGTCAGCTCGGTAAGCTCATTATAATCCGCCGTTAACGCCTTGATGCGCGCATCCTCGCTGACGACGCCTGCAATCGATTCGGGAAACACCCGGAGGGTGGCGCCATTCCATAAGCCCGCATCGCCGACGTTCTGTTCGCCGCGCAACCGCTTGGTTCGGTCAGGCTTTTCAGGATCAACCAAATCAAGAACAGCCCGTTGACTTCGCCCTCGTCCATCCGTCCTCGGCCATCCTCGCTCCTCGAAAAAATCGTAGGCCAGTTTGCTAAGTTGCGTGGTTGACGAAACCTCACACTCGAATCGCTGTCCATCGGGCGATTCAATATAAAGAAGTACATTTTCGTTACTAGCCATGAGGATCACCTGAGAGTTACTCAATCCGAAGCGCTACCCGCGGGCGGCACTGGCTTGAAAGTAATTGCCCGTTGCGTCTCGCGCTGGGGTGCGCTCGCTAAGGTGGTTAAAGTGCGTTCCAGTTCTATTACTTTGCCTTGCAAATCCTTGTTCTCGCGCACTGTCTGTTCCAGTTCAGTAAGTCGGGATTGTAGGGCCTGATTTTCTTCGATCAATCTGCCACCACCGCTCAGAAACCGCTGCACAGGATTGTCGGGCTCTTCTGGGTCGGTGCGGATTCTCACGATTAACTCCTGAAATTGCTCTCGAAATCTGGAGATTTCCCTTGCTTCCGAAGAATAGGTAATCAGGCTATAGGGCTTGAAGTCATTCGGGATGTTGGCATCGCGCTGGCTAATTAGGATTGTCCGATTGGAACGGGCGTGGCGCACACCAAGCTGATAATACGCGCGCGGGTCACCGCATTCAGAGACATCGACTACGGCCAGTTCGGCCTGAATAAGCTTTGAAAGGATGTTGTCGATGAGGGCGCCTGGTTCCCCCATCACTTGACCCAGGTCACACTTGAATCCCCTTTCTATAGCGATGGGCTGAATGAGCACATCATACACCCATCGCCAGTCGTTCAGTTTAAGCTTAGGTGGTGGAACCACGTAGCAATAGTCTTTGATCACGGCTGGCTTCCTTTCATCGCCGCACGATTCCAATCATGATTCTAAGATTTGGCGACAACCCGCAGGTGCGCGCCGTTCTGAACGCGTTCGTCATAAAGCGTCGAATCGCCTCGCAACAGACGGTGATTCGGCACTCCGGCGCGAGCTAACAATTCTACAGTTGGCTCGCCGGCGGACCTCCCCAGATTACTCATGAACTCAGCCGCCAGTCTCTTGACTGGCGTATCGAGCAAAACATTTGTAACGAACCGATGACCCGCATCATCTTCCACAATCAACCCTACGGACGAGGTCGGCAGAATTATGTCTTCAACCAAATACAGGGTCATGTCGTCGCTTATACCAGCTTCGGCCAGTGTAAGAGTGTTATCCAGAGGCGGACCGTCCGGTTTCAATTTCAACCGATGTTGGACAAAAGCGGGATCGGCCGTCGCCGGCCATTCATGAACGAATTCAGCTATCAGGTGTGCTATTTGCACGTTGGCCCGCACGGTTGTTTCGAAACGTTGGCTCTGCCGCGTCATTAAGTAGAGACGTAGGTCTGGAACCGGCGAGACGGTCTTAGCATGATCATCCGGCGGGTTGGCCTGCATTCTCGCCGACACTATGTCGGCAATCTCGTACGCGATCGCTGTAAGGTATTCGTCGGCGTGGGCTCCGCCGTCACTCCACACTGGAATGCCATTCTTTGGGCGAACATTCATTTTGGCCAGCCAGTCAACTCTTTTCCAGGGACAATCTCGGGCAATTACGGGAAATGTTACCAGACCCTTTCTGGCTCCGTACTCGAGCAGAATCGGGACCTCTTTGTTAAGGATAAACTCCGACGTCAGGAAATTGGCAGTGATCAGGAATATGGCCACCTGTGCTTCAGCCATCGCTGCTTCTATTTCTTTCTGCCAATCTGAACCGCCGCTGATTCGATCATCGCTCCACAGATCGATTAGGCCAGCGCCACGCAACACGCCCAAATGTAACAACAACGCGTTCTTTTCTTTTTCGTCTGCGTGACTGTAGCTGATGAAAACCTTCGATCCCACCGCATCTCCTCCCGCCAAGATATCTGTTGCTCTAGAACCAGAACTGCTCAAGATCGCCGGTAAGTTCGTATAGCCTTAAGCCTCGCTCGCTGCGCGCTGCCAGCACCTCACCGGGTGGCACACCCAACTGGGCAAGAGTTCGGTCCAAATAAGAACTGCGCCCATCAACCCTCGAGAGAATCTGGGGTTTCCTTGTCTTGCCGCACCGAGGACAAGTGATTCTCGCTTCCGCGATCTGCGCCAGCAGCGAATCTACATCTTCGGTAGTTCTGCAATTGTCACAGATAAAGCCCAACAGAAAATCTCGGCCCAATTCCAGGATAGGCGGGCTTCCGAGTTCGGTCTCCGCCCGTCGTAATAACTGCCCAGCCGTTGTCTGATTTACTCCGCTTTCCAATTCATTGACCTCACGATAAGGATCGTGGTTCAGACATTCAAGCGAGCGCGGCAAGGTCGAGCGGTGCATCGCTATCTTCAGCCCGTTGTAAACCACCGCTTCGCCGGCGTCGACGTTCAAACCTGAGAGATAACGAACTGTCTCCTGGGCCAGCAAACCGCCGATGATTGATGCGGTGAACGCCGTCGTCGCTTGTGGCTGGTCGTTGGACTCATTTCCGTCTCGGGAGAATCCGGTACAGGATAGCCTTTCAAAGATGCGCTGCCGACTATCAGCGTTTAGCGTGCAGTCAAAGCAGGGGCCCTCCCCGGCCATGAACCAGCGCACCTCGCCACCCAATGCCCACATCCCGCCATCCAAAAAAGGAACTCCCGCCAGTACACTGCTGAGTCCGACTCGAGAACGCGCTGCCAGATTGTCGAGGCAGCCCACTACAATATCCGAGTGGCGATAGAATCCAAGGCCCAGGTCATGAAATAAGTTGCCGTCAATGGCTCGGAGATCTATATCCGGATTAAGCCGTCTCGCAGCATTGACGGCGGTGCTCGCCTTCGGATACCCGACATCAGCATCGCGAAAAAGAACCGAACGGCTGAGGTTAGAGATCTCAATCCGATCGAAGTCAACAACCAGTATTTTGCCAATTCCCAGGAGCGCAAGATTCTTGATTAACTCGTTTCCCAGTGCTCCGGCGCCCGCAACCAGCACCCGTGCCTTCTGCAATAGAGTCTGATCCCAACCTTGAATTCCTTTTTGGCGCTCATATCGAATCGAATCCATTTCAAAACTAGCGACCATCGCGGTTTGCAGTCCCTGCTATGCCGGCGCCTGTTACCGGACAGTAGTCGTGCCCCTGCGAGCCATTCCAGTCATTCCAACAGGTGAGGTGACGATAAATATCGTCATGAAAATGTCCATTGCATTTTCCGCACGGACATTTGACGACCCGATCGCCGGCCCGGATCTGAAAGCGACACCATTGACACCAATACCCAATAATCGGCGAACCATCTTCCACTTCGAACAATGGTTCCTGACCGTAAGGCATCCAAACTTTCTCGATCCCTCTTAAGAACTGCGTCGAGATGTGGGCTATCCGACGGCATTGCAATTGTTCCGTCGCGCTTTCATATTCGGGAAACCTGCCGGACCATCGGTAGGGACATCCAACTTCCCACGCCTCGGCTATTGGGTCGTAACGCTTAGCTCCGCACACCGCGGCGTTTGCGAACCGCTGTCGCCAGCAATAGAAGCGGTACTGATTATCATCATGATAAGCGCGCTCGCACAGTGGACACAGCCGCACGACATCTCCGTCACGAAATTTATGCTTGCAGCAATAACAGGTACGCATGTACCACGCCGAGTAAATCGTGGTCGTTCGCAGGGCCAGTTCCGGTAAGTCCGCGTTTGCAGGATCACGCGAAATCGCTACTCCCAGTTCAATCTCCTCGCTGAGCAGCTTCGTCACGTGGTGGCGAAACGGGGTCTTCGATCCTGGCGCCTTTCGTGCTCCTTGCATACAGAGCCTAGGTTCTATCTCTGCCTTCTTCTAGAGTAGTAAGGACTGCTCAGGCCATTGGGGGCCTCCCCAGGGTGTGTCGGCAAGGTAACTTGATTAAACCAAACCGGGATCAATGAAGAACCGATGGAATTAAGGGATGCCCCTCGAACGGCCAACGTTAGAGCAGGAACTCTATGCTCGATGCTGCGACCTGTCAAGACTAATGTGCAAAGGCGGTTATCGTCTCTGCTTGTCACATTTCGACATCGCTTCTAGCCTTTAGTTAGCGCTGTTCGTGATCGATGTTTTTGTCCGGCAAGAGCGTTTGTCAGCACCTTGGATAAGACGTTGTGTTTAGCGTTATCGTGAAGAGATTGATCCAAGATCATGCAGATCTCCGGTCGAACATGTCAGTCCCAGAGGTATGGCCTTGCGATTGAACCTTTGAGTTGCCCGACCGCAGTCTGCGCAGGGTCGTGCGTCAAAACGAGAAAGGTCTTTCGATAATGATTGCGATTGAAACTGGTTGGTGTTGGCACATGGCTCATAGCTAGCTGTACCCGCTTCCTGGCGCAAGGCTGGCACGATCGTATAACATGCCGACGCTCGCGGTCAGATTTGGGGTTAGATCTCTGATCCACAGGCCGCGCACCCATTGATTCTAACGAATTTATCGCCCGCTTGGCTCAGTGGTAGAGCACTCGCTTCACACGCGAGGGGTCACTAGTTCGAATCTAGTAGCGGGCACCAAAACACGAAAAAGGGCGGCCAGGCTACTGGTCGCCCTTTCCATTTTCGGTAGTGGGATAAGTCTACAGACTTACCCCACTATCCCATTTTCAGTTCATGACGCTGCCACCCAATTACTAAAAAATCGGGTGACTACCGCCACGGCTGTGATCCGCAGTCTGTGAGTAGAGCCGCCGGTCGTTGTGATACAGAATCAGGTGCTCACCTTCGTACCGCACGACGTTTGATATTCGTTGCCAGTCGCGCTCGTGCTCAGCGATGACAAATGCTGCCGGACTGTTTGCCAGCACCATCCCCGCCGCAAATACGTAACCACCCTGATCGTAGACGCTACCGCGGTATTGGTTGGCGCCCACTGCGATATCCGGAGAGTACTGTCCGCTGCTGTCGCGCGTGCGATCCGCCCGACCGATAAACACGGTGTAGTCGCGGTAGTTGAGTCGCGAACGATAGCCCTTGCGCGCGGCGGCGGCAAACAAGTCCGCGAACCCGTTATCGATCGCCCGTATCACTTCAGGCCGTGGCGCAACTCGCGCAACGACAGTAACGCCGCGCGGTGTCGTCGTGGCCACTGTGAACCGGTCGCCCGTCACCTGTTGAGCGCGCGCGACCAAACCCTGGTTGACCGAACCCTGGCGTTGCATGTACGGCTGAGCTGTAACAACCGACACACTGCCGAGAACCATTAAGAATGCACTGATGATAAAGTTTTTTGTCTTCATTTTACTTCTCCTAAAACGCCGCGACCCGCGCTTGGGGGCACGGGTCGCATTGGTAAAACTCACGGAAAGCTTTATTCGGGCCGCCCCCGGTTGTTGTTAGTCGGTGGAGGTTTCTGCTTTTCCTTGTCGACGATGCGCGGCTGGTCCTTCGGCGGGCGGTTGGAATTATTGCCGCCTTTCTGAGCGAACAGACCGAACGGGAGCATTAACCCGATTAGTACCGCCATTAAAATTAGTCTTACGTGCTTCATGTTTCCTGACCGCCTCCTCGCGTATTTCTTTGTTTTGAAGGAGAGGCGGAGAGCTTGCGTCTTAGGTTTCAGCAACATGGGTGCCACACCCGTGTTCTTAGACGCTAGATTAGCTCAAAAAGTCTGCTGCCGCGATCTTTGTTGTGTTCGAGGGCAGTTCTGAGGAGGGATCCGCATATGAGGGCCCGTGTTTTCTTCGATTTTCCGCACTGTTTGGCACTTCGCCGAACCATATCGTGCAGGGCCTCAGCGGCGCACAGTCACACTAATTGTCCCCACATTGTTGCTGTTATCGTAGGCCCGCAACGATATCGTGTGTTCTCCGGGACCTTCGATTAGCAGGTCCACCGAGAAGCGCTCGCGCGGACTGTCCGCGATGCCGTCGTCGGGAAAGACTTCTCGCCAAATCCCGCCGTCCACGCTGACGTCGGCACGCTTGATTCGGCCGGTTGCGTCCGCGACCTCGAACACGGCACGGCCACGGTCTCCAGTTACCGAAGCAGTGCCGATCAATTGCAATACCGGCGGCGTGTTATCTACGTCCACTGCCTCGCTCAGGCGCTCGCCTGAAAGGGCCGCGCCCGTCGGATTGTCCAGCACATCGGATGCCACCACTCTAAAGATGTAACGGCCATCGGCGAGGCTGGCAGCATCAACCGTGTAGAACGTTTCGCGAATGTGATCTTTCAGCAGGCGAAAGTTTGTCTCGCCGAGAGAGTGATAGTAAACGGCGTACTCCAGCGTGTCGCTGTTGCGGTCTTCGGACTGCCACTGCAACGAGCGCGCGCCGCGTTGAAACAAACGGCGCGGCGGTGTCTGACTAGCCATGCCGAACAACGACGGATCCAGGCCTGCCGACTCGATGTTCGGATCAGTTTGAATCAAAAGCTGCTGCTGCAAAGCCACCCCCGGCGGCAGAATTGTGATTGATAGGATTTCCGGCGCGACGTTCCGCGGTAAGTAAGCAAGGCTCACGTCTTCCAACTGCGGCTGCGCGGCGCGTGCACCCGTACCGCTGCGAAGGACTGCGCGCCATTGCACAAAGCGCGCTTTGGGACTGGTAATTTGCGCGCCCGTAGCGTCGGCGTAGCTCGCGCTCCAATCGCTCCAGGTTGCGTCAGGCTTGTCGCTGTTGCCGCTGCGTGTTTGCAACTGAATTGGGCCCTGCCCGCGCCACCAAATGCGACCCCAGGTTGAAGCGAGTTTCGCATCACGCACTGGCGACTCATACGTTCCCTCAGTCACGCGCGCATCGCCGTACCGAAACAGCTTTCCCTGGTTGCTCGACGCCGCAAACACGTCCGCCCCGCGGGCGACCATCGAGGAAATCTGACCTTCGGGCGATTGCAGTAGCAGCGTGTCTCGCCCGTCATTCGTAATTGAGTAGATGCGGCCTTTGTCGGAAGTGCCGAGGAGCACGCCGTTGCGGGTTGCGAGCAACGCAAAACCGGTCACAGATGTCGAGCTCCAAACAATGTCCGTGCCGCCATCACTTAGGATGCGGAATACAGCGCTGCGTACATTATTCAAGTCATTGCGGCTCCGGCTCGGCTGCGCAGGCTGTGTTGGCTGCGTCCCAGTCGTCTCGTCGGTCGTCGCAGTTGTTGCTGCTGCCTCGGCAGCGGCGGCTGTCTGAGGGCGATTAACCGCAACGGCGTCGCTAAGCCCGAGCGCGTAAATCGATCCATCATCCGCCACTGAGAGCGCATGAATCTCGCGCAAAGGCGCATCGTACAAGCCAAACGCTTTGCCGTCTGAAGAGATCCTCAGCACCAGCCCGCCCGGATCGGTTCCCGCAATCAGGTCTCCCTGCTTCGTTACCGCCAGTGACATCACGTGCGTTTGGTTTGTGTTCAGCAGCAGAGCGGTTTCGGGGTTTGCCCCCGCGGCGCGCACGCGATAGAGCTTTCCATTATCGCCCGTCCCCACCACCAACGAACCGTCGGGCATGACAGCCAGCGACCAGATGTACTTGTCGACGGGATCGAAATAGACCTCGGCTTTGCCGTCCGATGTGACCCGGTAAACCTTTCCGTCCGGTGAGGTCGCCGCGAAGAGAGCTCCATCTTTCGCGACCGCGAGCGCAGTGACATCGAGTTCGGCCGCCTTGTACAAGAGCGCGCCTCTGCCATCCGCCGTGACGCGAAAGAGTTTCCCGTCGTGACCGGTGCCCAGATAAAGATTGCCGGCCGCGTCAACCGCCGTGGACCAGATATAAGGCTGCTCAGTGTCGAAGACTCGATCCAGACGCGGCGCGAGCGTCACGACGCCGTTGTCTGTGATCGAAACTCCGCGCGCTTCGCCTTTCAACACTTCCGAGCGGGAATTTATCTCCCACACGACCGGCTCACCGGCAAGTGCAGAAGTGATAAGAAGCGAGATGAGGGTGAGCGCAACCGCGCTGGTTCTGAATATTCGTTTTCGCATGAATTAAGTCGCCAAGACTGAAGAGATTTTAATTACCAATATATTTGGAATAGAGCGAGCGCGCAGTTGCGATGTCGTCCGTACCGCGAATGATCGAGCGCGCATCCTGAAAAACTGTCAGTTCGTATTCGCCGGTGCGGAACCTGAGTAAATAATCGTTCGCTTTCACTTCGCCCGCTGGTTCCAGCTTCTGACGCAACGCCGCCAAATCGATATGCACAGATTCCGACGGGGAAATCTGCACCGCCTGCCGGCCGCACATCACTGCGGCAAAGTCGCGCGTATCTGCTTCCAGCGTTTCAAACTTTCCGAGCGCGCATGTCGGGCAATCACTGAGCGGAGCGCCGAGAGAAATCTTGCGCCACTCATTCCGCCACACATCAAACTGCATTAGCGAGCTGTGTAGACTCGGCACATCACCTGTCAAAAGCTTCAATGCTTCACTAACCTGCACTGAAGCAACGATGCTGATGATTGGCATTATGACGCCCGCGGTGTCGCACGTAGGCGCGCTCGCTGCGGGCGGCGCTTCCGGAAAAATGCAGCGCAGGCACGGCGTTTCGTGCGGCCGAACCGTCATCGTCACGCCATAAGATCCCACCGCCGCGCCGTAAATCCAATTCACCCCGTTCTTGATACACGCGTCGTTAATCAGGTATCGCGTCGCGAAATTGTCCGTGCCGTCCAAAACCACATCCGCGCCGGCGATTAGCCGCTCGATGTTTGAATGGTTAACGTCGGCGATTTCAGGCTCAACTTCGATGTCGCTGTTGATGTCCGCGATGTGATTAGCAGCCGCGACGGCTTTCGGCAGACGTTCTGCGGCGTCGTCTTCCGTAAACATCGTCTGACGTTGGAGATTTGAAGACTCAACAAAGTCTCGATCGACGATGCGCAGCTTACCAACACCCGCGCGTGCTAAAGCCTCGGCCTGCGACGAACCGAGCGCGCCGCAACCGATGATCACCGCGCGCGAGTTTAGAAGCTTCGCCTGGCCCTCTGGGCCGATGCCTGAGAACAGAATTTGTCGGCTGTAGCGTTCTTGAGAATTGGAGTTTGAAGCCATTAAAGAGACTTTGATGCGAGACCAGCCGTTCACGTCCCTGCATTGTTGAGCGCGCGCTCTGCGGCGTCGCGCATTAATTCAACATCAGGCTCTTTTCCGGTCCAGAGTCTGAATTGCTCCACCGCCTGCCCAATCAGCATTTCAAGTCCGCCGACAGTTTCACAGCCGGCTTGGCGCGCTTCACGCATGAATTGCGTCTCAAGCGGATTGTAAACGAGATCGTAAGCCAACCGCACCCCGCCCAGTTGTTCCGCAGTCACAGGCGTCTGAGTTTCGAGTTCGCCCCGCGTACCGACCGGCGTCGTATTAATGACCACATCGAATGCTTCGAACATCGCGCCCGCAAGAGGGAGACAACTCACCTCAAACTTATCTCGAATCGTTCTTGCCTTTTCAGCATCGCGGCAAAACAGAGTGACAATCGCCCGTTCCTGCCGCAATGCCCAAACAAGCGCGCGCGCTGCACCGCCCGCGCCGATCACCGCGCATCGTACGCCCGTCAAAGATCCGATGCGGCTTTTCAATGGCCCGATAAATCCCGCCGCGTCAGTGTTGTAGCCGTGAAGCTCATCGCCCTGAACGACGATTGTATTAACCGCACCAATCTCCTTAGCCGCCGGTTCGATCCAATCAAGATGCTTCATCACTGCCGACTTGTGCGGCGCAGTCACGGCAAATCCGCGCAGGTTCCACTCGATCTCACGCGAGTCTTTCCGCACCAATCGACGCATGAAATCGTCCACGTCTTGAACTTCAAAAGGAATGAAGACAGCGTTGATGCTTGCTTCAGTAAGTGCGGCGTTGTGAATATACGGCGAGATTGAATGCGCAACCGGCCGGCCAATCACGCCCATGATTTCGGTCGCACGATCGATGCTGTCGATCCGATAAACCTCGCGCAGCTCGCGAGCGGTCACTTGTCCCGGTGCGCTGGCGCTGTCTTCATCGAGTGATCCGTACGTGAGAAATGAACCGCGCGAAGGTCCCAGAATGCGCGTCATCACGCCGGCCTGGCCCATTGCAATCGCAATCAACTCACGACCTTCGCGTTGCGCGCGATCGAGCAGATTGAAAACCGGGATACAATCAGTCGCGTCTTCAGCTTGCGCCGCGATCTTCAGAACGGCGGCCGGCATTGACAGCAATAACTCGAATATCGCATCGAGGTCCCCAGGAACACTTACAAAGTCATGGTACGAAACGATCGCCCGTTTCCAATCGCAACTGCCAAGTTGAAGTTGACCCCAGCCTTCGTCCTCGCGCTGCCTTAGAAATTGAGCCAGATCGTGCTCCAGATCCCAGAATTCGAAGCCGTCCCACTTACTTCCGTCCGGGCTATCACGCCGGAACAACACCCGGTCGCGGAGAGGGATTGACCTGGCGCCACCGTATTCGGTTGGACGAAGCGTCAGAATCACTGGTCGGGTTCGCGACCTGAGCAACTCTGGAAGCTCCCATTTCCGCTGCTGGAGTTCGTCAGCCGCAAGGTAATCGAGTCGCACTTCAATTAGATCGGCAACCTCAGCGGCTCGTTCAATCGCAGGCGGTAGCTGATCGAAGCGCCGTACGCAAACAGGAACACAGATTTTTGCTTTGCCGTTATCCATCCAACAGACTTAGAGGCGATGGTTTTGTCGATTCCCATCGCCTCGAAATGGCTGACCTCAATTGTTCACGCCCCGCGTCTAAGATGGTTTCTGATTTACCGGATCAAAATGTCGAGTCGCTGGTTCGGTTCCCAGGTGACGCGTAGTTCCTTCCGTTACGCTCGCGACCGGCGGCCGAAGTTCATTGGTTCTGCCTGGCTCCATGCGTTCAGGAGCCACGTACTGAATCTGTTGCGGAATAAACTGCGACGACTTGAGTTGGTTTGCGCGCACGATTTTCGAGATTCCGTTACCCAACATCCCGAACGCGGGCAACAACATCCAGAACCACCAAACCTGCGCGCCGATTGGTCTTCCAAAAATCGCCAGCGCCACAGCTACAGCCAGAAATCCAAAGCCGGTACATACATCCCGGATGCCGCCATCAAGAGTTGGTTGGTTCTTGCGACTCTTTTTTCCCTCGGAGTATTCAACGGGCGTCGCCGGTAACTGTCCGGTTAGCGCCTGCGGAACCAGACTGATATTCGCGCCGCATGCGCGGCAGAAATGCGCGCCTTCAACATTTTGCGCTGCGCATTTGGGACAGAACATTTTTAAAAGGCACCTCCGTCAGAGTTGTCGTCGAACGATGTTTTCAGGTTTTCCCTGTATTGGCCGAGCGTTGCCGCAACGCCTCGTAAAGGATTACGCCCGTCGCGACCGAAACGTTCAGTGATTCAATCTGGCCCAGGACGGGAATTCTGACGACGGCATCGCAGTGCTCGCGCACCAGTCGATGTAAACCTGAACCTTCGCCGCCCATTACGATCGCCGAGGCGCGCGTCCAGTCCCATTGAGTGTAATCCGACTGGGCCTCGGCGGCCGTGCCCACGACCCACACGTTACGCTCCTTGAGTTTGTCGATCAAACGCGAGAGGTTAGTTGCGCGCGCGACTTGTACGTGCTCAAGAGCGCCCGCGCTGGCTTTGGCGACCGTTTCGGTAAGCCCGACGGCGCGACGCTCCGGGACGAAAACGCCGTCCACCCGTGCGCATTCAGCCGTGCGCAAGATGGCGCCCAGATTATGCGGGTCTTCGATGCCGTCCAGAACCAGGGCGAGTGGTTCAGGATTCATGCCCACACGCTCAGCGATAGTTTCAATCAAGTCATCCGCGTCGATGTAATGCGCGGCGGCAACGCGCGCCACCACACCCTGATGAGTTCCGTTGCCTGCGCGTTTGTCGAGCGTCACCCGCGGCGCCTGATGTACCGGCACACCTTGTGCACGAGCCAACTCAATTAACTCGCGCAGACGACCGTCTTTGGCTCCTGACGCAATGGTGATCTCCTGGAGCTGCCGCCTGCGCGCGCGCAACGCCTCGATGACCGGATTGACGCCGAAGATCTCAGTCGTCCGATCGTGAGATGAAGGCTGGTTTTTACGATTGCTGGGCATCGTTCTGCAACTGTGGCGCTAGAAATCGAAGCAGCCGCGAATATCGTGTGAATTGAAATTCGTTGTCGCTGATGGTGGCTGTAGCATTGATCTCGCGCACCAGCGTGCGACGTTTTTCACTGGCGCTGGCTCGCGCCTCAAGCGGCCACACTTTATTCAAGGCAATGCGCATGCGAACGTAACTATCGTCGCCCACAGCGTGCGGGCTGTTTCTTCGCAGCACCTCAGTCAGCGCGCGAAAGTTTTCAAAAGCGATTGGCTTCTTCTCCGCGCCGAGGCATGAGAAGTCGAAGCTGCCCGCGCGAATTCGCCAGCCGGTCTCATCAGCACGAGAGTAAATGTCGAGCACCGCTTCGTCTGAGGTTAGCTGGCGTTCGTCGAGTACTTGCTTTGATTTGTCGCGCTTCTGTTCAACCTCAGTCGTCGTAAAGAACAAGCGGCCGAGAACAATCAGCACTACATCATTCCAGGGCACTGACATTCTCTCTCCCGTTCGGCGCGCCGAAGCAGTTAAAGCATCCTTTGCTATCGTGAGGGCGGCAATTTGCTTTGGCGGTGTTGCCGGGTTCAGCTGCGCGTCTGAAATTGTTACAGGCTCAATCCCCGCCCTTCGTAACTTCTCCGAAATCGCTTGTGCCTGCTCAGCGGCAGAGGTTGCATACAGAGGCGCCACTCTTGCACTCAAGAGTGCGTTCAATTCCGGCGGCGCAAGGTTTAGCAGATGCGCAGTCTCGGCGCTTACTTCCCTTCCGTCAGCGCGGGCCGGCACCGCCACCACATGTACAACATCTTCTGTTCTTTGCTCGGAGGATGGAACGGGTTCAGGAGCTGTACCGGTCGCGTTTGCTGGCGGGGCCTCCACACTGATGCCCAACCCCGCGCCACAGTACAAGCAGTTCGCGCGCGTGGGCGGATTCGCTCTTGAACACGAAGGACATGGGACCAGCTCGCTCGCGGTGAACGCGCGCGGCGCCTGCGTCGATTCGACGCTGTCTGTAAGCATCTGATCGTCGAGAGTCGCCAACTGAAAACCTCAGCCAGATTATACACGCGTTATGAGCGCGTTTTTGGCCCACTTGACCGACGGCTGTGGCCAGCGGCATGCTAGAAGCGATTTCAAAACACTAACGGAGCTTATTATCGTGAACCACTTTGACTCGTCGAACAATGTCTCTTTGCAGTTCGGCCATCGCGGAAAAGTGGCGATTTTTATTGATGGAAACAATCTGTTTCACGCAGCGCGATTTCACAATATCGATATCGACTACAACAAGTTGCTGCGTGTGCTGCTGGGCGATGGCCGTTTATTTAGAGCTTTCTTTTACACCGGTGTGGATGCGGGAGCTGAACGTCAGCAAGGCTTTCTGCTCTGGATGCGACGCAATGGTTTTCGCGTCGTGCAGAAGGAGCTGAAAACTTTCTATGACGGATCGCGCAAAGCGAACCTCGATGTCGAGATCGCCGTCGACATGCTTTCTCTTGCGGGGCGTTACGACACTGCCGTGCTGGTCTCCGGAGATGAAGACTTTGTCTACGCGGTTAACGCGGTGGCCTACAAAGGTTGCCGGGTTGAGATTGCCGGCTTTAGATCGAATTCAGCGCCGAAGCTGATCGACGTCGCGGACTGCTTCATCGATCTGGGTGAGATCGCTGACCGAGTTCGCAAGGAATTCGTCCACCCGAACAAATACGAAGACCGCGAGATTCACTATTCGCAACAGCCACCGCCGCCCGCACCATTCAATGAACCGGTGGCGACTGTGCCATCGTGCGCGGACGCAAACAGAACGGAGCAACCCGTTCATCCGGCGATTGGATCGATCATCCAATCAAACGGAGGGGAAGGCGCGGATGGATTTTCAGGTGCGGTGGAATTCGTGCGCGTGACTGACGAGCAGTAGACCCTTCCATTTTTTTCACTCTTCACAACTTCGCAAGGGCAAGTATCGATCTGTCCCGCTCCCGCTGGCGAAACGTCTTCATCCGTTTTAGACATATAGGTCGTAGGGAAATTTCCGTTGACAGGGATTACCGGGTTTGTTAATAAGGCCCCGTAGTCCCAACACCTGTTTTCGGCTTCCTGCTTCTCAGACATTGACGGACGCCGAACTACCGGAAAAAGAAACGAAAACCCTTCTGGGATATCTCGCGAGAGCACCCTGTCTAGCGAGTTGTCGTTGCACATTTGAAAGCCGAGCCGGTGACAGTCTCACGAACAAAAGGAGTCCCTTCATGAAGCGCTTAATTACTTCTCTCTTACTCGTCACTTATTTTTGCGCGACTGGCTTTGGCCAAGCCGCTAATAACCAGGGAGGCACCGGCGCGAATGGATCCGGTCTAACCACGCTCACCAGCGTCGGCGAGAGCCTTAGAGTTCACGCCGTTTTGATTCCTCGCGTTGATGCCCGACGAATTTTCGGTGAAGAAATCGCTAACAACTATGCCGTGGTCGAAGTGAATATTGGAAATAAGAGCCCTGACGCTTCGTTCATCCTTCACGGAATCTACATTGACTACAGTAGATGGGCACTCCGTGGCGGCGAGGCAAAAGGCACGTCTTCCGAACACATTGACGGCAGATATCAACGGCCAACCTATTCAAATCAAATCGCGAGTGAAGAATACCGAGTGGTGCGCGGCCAATTCCTGGACGCCAAGATGTGGACGAAAAGAGCCTGGACTATGCGTCTACTCACCTTCGCCGGCAGTCTGGCGGGCGCATACCCATTTCCAGTCGGGCGGGAGATCTTTACAAAGCAATTGAGTGCCTTTAGCGGGGTGTTTGTACCGGGCATGAGGGAAGTATGGCCTGATTCAACGATCGAACAGTTGAATAACATCAGCGATTTTGGCTACCGGACAAACAGAGCGATACCTAAACAAGGCGCCGAAATAGTTGTGGGCTTTTTTCCCATCGAGCGCTTCTTAACACCTGGCTTCAAGAAGCTTTATCTCAAATCTCCGGCGCTGTTCTTTGCGCCTCTACAAATGCTCTTGGATAAGAAAATCGAGAATGATGTGTTGGCGGCTCTCAATTTAGGCTTTGACAAAAACCAGTTGGCCGAGCTGCGCACAGCTTTACCTTGTTACGTCAGTATCAAGGAACACTCGATCGAAAAACCCGCCCCTGATTACGAAGTCTGCTTAACCGAGATGGGGTTACAGGAGAATGAGAAAGACGGCGTTAAGGTGATCACGGTCAAAGACGGCAGTAAGGCAAAGTCCTTCCGAACCCTGACATATCTGGACAACGTGAGTCTCAACAACGTAACCGTGGTTGTCGACGGAGTTATGTCTGTCAACACCACTGCAATCGCAGCGAAAGTAGATGAAATTGGATTTGACGCTTTTGACGGCTGCGCCAGCGCGGAGTTGCCATGCTTTTGGGCGGACACTGAAGCGGGCGGCGGCGTGCGCACGGGCTTTATTAAAGGTGCGTACTTCACTGGGGGCTCGCTGGTAATCGACGGAAAAGACAAACTTAAGCTCAAAGATTTTCAGGTGATAACGGATAAATCTGACGACCAAATCCAACGCTTCTCGTTCAAACTAACTGATCCGATAGGTTCTGACACAAAGATCCACTTCAAAGTCACAAAACCAAATCCCGCAGGCGGTTCTGCAGCGCCGCTCGAGAGCAATGTTCGCGAGTATCTGATTCACTATCCGGCACCCTCTCAGCCGACAATTTCTGATGTGACGCAGGACAAGCCTGAAAAAGGAAAACTCACAATCAAGGGGTCGGGCTTCATTGACTCGCCAACGTATCCGTTGCAAGTGAAGCTAACTAAACCGGACGGCGCCACTATGACTGCGAAGGTCCTTTCAAGGAAAGTGGCGGAACTAGTAGTTGAAATGCCCTCCGGCCCAGCCGGATGTTGGACCGGGACTGTCCTACTAGGCGGTGCCCTTGCCGCTCAGCAAACAGGCGCAGATTGTTTCTGCTTCTTTATTGCCCCGGCGCCGAAGTTAGAGTCGGCGACCATCGACGGAAAGATGATTACCTTGGAAGGCGAAGACTTGATCCCTACGCAGTTATGTAAACCGGCGGGACCTGCGCTTTCGTTTGAAATCAGCAAGGGGGACAAGACTGCTGAGTATCAAGTGGTCGGAGCCGGGCCTTTTGCAGGATCAGAAATGATTCTGCGCCTTAGAGACACGGCGCCCGCCGTTGACGATACGTGGGTTGTGAAGGTGTTACTCGACGGGAACGTAGTTAAAGATAGCGGTACAGCCTCCATTAAGAAGAAGGCACCGTAGCCAGTAACAGTTACCGCTCGTCAATCGGCACATAGGGCACGTTGCGTGGCCCGACGTATTCTGCGCGCGGCCGTATGAGTTTGTTGTCGGCGTACTGTTCCAAAATGTGCGCCGTCCAACCACTGATGCGGCTGATGGCAAAGATCGGCGTGTAGAGATCCAGCGGAATTCCCATCATGTAGTAAGTCGAAGCTGAATAGGCATCCACATTCGGCAGCAGACCCTTCTCGCGCTTCATTATTTCTTCCAGCTTCGCGGTGATGTCGTACCACTTGGAGTCGCCCTTGCGCTCGCCCATCTCTTTCGAGAAGCGGCGCAGGTGAGTCGCGCGGGGATCTTCCGTCTTGTAAACTGCGTGCCCGAATCCCATGATTTTCTTTTTCTTCGCCAGCGCGTCTTTGACGTAGTCTTCGACTTTATTCACGTCGTCGATTTCCAGAAGGATCTTCATGATTGCGGTGTTTGCGCCACCGTGCAGCGGTCCCGACAGAGCGCCCAAAGCAGCGGTGACTGCGCTGTACATGTCGGCGAGCGTGCCGGCGACGACACGCGCGGTAAACGTCGAAGCGTTGAGTTCGTGATCAGCTTGCAGAATCAGCGCGACGTCCATGGCGTGAGCGTCGAACTCGTCAGGCATCTCGCCCTTGAGCATGTAAAGAAAGTTCGTTGCGATACTAAGATCGGCCTTTGGCTCAATCGGCTCGAGGCCATTTCGAGTGCGGTCAATCGCGGCGACGATCGTGGCAAACCGGGCCGTCAGGCGGGTGGCAACTTTGATGCTGTTTTCACGCGAAAGATCCTTTGCTTCCTCATCCAACATCCCGAGCGCCGAAACCACAGTACGCAAACGATCCATCGGATCGGCGCTACGCGGAACTCGCTCAGTCATGCCTTTGATGAGTTCGGACACCTGCCAGGGAAGCGCGTAAGACGCTGCGAGGTTCTGCTTCAGTTCGTCCAACTCGTCGCGCTTGGGCAAGCGGCCATTCCAAAGCAGGAATACGACTTCTTCGAATGTAGATTTCGTGGCCAGGTCGTGAATGTTCACGCCCTGATAAATCAGCTCGCCTTTTTCTCCGTTGACGTCGCCGATTGATGAGGCAGCCGCGACTACGCCTCGCAGTCCGGTGGCTACTGCGCTGGCTGCGCCGCCTTGCTTCGCTTTGTCCATCTGTTTGTCCTTCAGGGTTTGAATTAAATTTGAAGATAGCAGAGCGTTTGTGGAGAGACAAGCGAGCAGGAATCGTCGCCGCATCTACGCATGGTCGTCATGCAGAAGCAAGACTGAGTCGCCCCGCTTGGCCGGCAAAATCGCCGCCGCTGAAGCATTTTGCGCGGCGATTTCGACAAAGCCGGCGCTGCCTACGAGCATAAACATTTCATTCTTCGGACCGCTTTGATCGGCAAAGAACTTCCGCATGGAACTGACTTCTTTATCGTTGACGATCAATTTCGCGCCGGCGGCAATTCGCTCTTCGTCGATGTGTTCCGACGTGAAGTTTGTGATGCAGTTGCCAAAGCGATCTATGTGAATGACTGAGCCTTCGAAGCCGTTCTGAGTCTGTCGCGGCGCAAGCCGCTCAAGCGCTACGAGATCGAAAAGGGGCGCCCCACAACTTTCGGGAGAAACGCCGGTTGAAAGCGCGGCGGCCACCGGAGCAAATACGTCGCGCCCATGGAATGTTGAACTGACCGGTTTTTTGAAGAGCTGCTCGTTCGCGATCTGCCAGGCCGTGAACTCCCGCTCCCGGTCAATAATCCAACTGAACAAGCCGTTATTGGGACCGATGAAGAATTGATGCCCGCTTTCCACAAGGATCGGTCGTCGAGTTGAACCGACGCCGGGATCGACCACCGCAAGATGAATCGTGCCGGCCGGAAAGTCTTTGTAGCAGGCAAAGAGGGTGAAGGCCGCGGCCTTAATATCCTGTGGAGGAATTTCGTGCGTCAGATCGACGATTGTCGCGTGCGGATTGATCGAGAGAATCACGCCCTTCATCGCAGCGACGAAATAGTCCTGTATCCCGAAATCTGTAAGTAGAGTGATGATCGGCATCAGTTTCGAGTTTAGAGTTTCGAGTTCCGTAAACGAACTCGAAACTCTGAACCCGAAACTCGAAACTGCTTTTGGGTTTATTGGATCTCAGCTTCGCCTGCGGTGCGAATCCGCAGTTGCTGGCCGGTATAAAGATAGATGTCTTTGCCGCGCTCGCGCATGACGCCCGCCGTGCCGACACCCGCACCGATCGTCGCGCCGATGGCCGCGCCACTGCCGCCTCCGAAGATGGCGCCGATAACAGCGCCGATTCCGGTTGCCGCGCCAACCTTGGCGACGTCGCCCTTCGTGGAGTCTTTACCCTTCACGCCGCCTTCCTGATCCACTTTGCCGACGCCCTGGCTCGCGCCGGTTGGGAGAACTTCGATCACTTGCGCGCTCATCTGCGCTGACCGGCCGTCGGGCAAACGGATTTGCTCGAAGGCCAATTGCAATTCGGCAGTCCCCTTCACTTTGCCGGGCCGCTGCACGCGCGTGACCTGGCCGAGGATGACCGCGCCTTCATATTCGGCGGGCTCGAGGACCTTAGCTTCGAAGCGGTCGCCTTTTTGCGACGCATCGGTCGCGAGGTTTGAAAGCAACTCGACGCGCATGATCGTGTCGCGGGGAATCACGATCAGGCTTCCGCTGTTGGTTGTGTTCGGGGTGTTGTTATCGGGCTGATTAGTGTTCGTCGACACCGGGGCTTGCGAATCGTCGCTCGTGTCGCGAATCTTCAAGTCTTCGGGGATGGTTGAATCGAAGTTTCGACGGTCATAGCCCGCGCTGTAGCCGGCTTCGAAACCTTGCCGGTATCCGTTGCGATACTCGTCTAAACTGCCGTGGGCCGCTGAATATGCGCGGTCGGCTTGCTGGTACTCAGCTTTTGCGCGGACGTCACGGTCGGCTCGCTTCGCGGAATCCTGAACACCGGCCGGATAGCCATCAGAGTAGCCCGTGCGATAACCGCGCATCAGCGCGCTCGCCTGATTCTGGCTTGCGTCCTGCGCCGAGGCCGAGTTGAAACCGGCCGGCAGCGCCAACATCAGGGCCATTAACAGGCTCAAAGAAATTCGTTGTGTCTTCATTTCATAAACCTTTCATCCCGCAATTTAGGGGCAGTTTGAAAGGGAGAGGCTTGTTTAAATGCCAACGTCTCGGCATCAGTTTCGATCGAATGCTACCATCGCGCGACAAGCGGGACAATCTGCAGTCGCAGTTGATTCGCGGCAAACTCCGCTGGAATCGCTGTTCTGATGCGTTAAGATACAAGGCGGTTGTAAAACCAGACCTAACGATATGCGAAGAGTCTATCTCGATCACAGCGCCACGACTCCCGTCGATCCGCGTGTCCTCGCGGCGATGATGCCGTACCTGACCGAGAACTACGGGAACGCCTCGAGCGTGCACCTGTTCGGCCAACAAGCACGCGCGGCCGTGGACAAATCGCGTCGCCAAATCGCTTCGTTGATCGGAGCCAGGCCCAACGAAATCGTCTTCACTTCGGGAGGCACTGAGGCTAACAACCTGGCCATCCGTGGAAATTGCGAAGCGGCCGAACCGCACGGCCGGCACATCATCACTTCGGCCATCGAACATCCTTCCGCACGAGGACCAATCGATCAGTTAGAAAAACAAGGGTGGGAAGTTACGCGGCTGCCGGTCTATGACAACGGCATTGTGCGCGTCGAAGACGTGCGCGATGCGATTCGCGCCAACACAACTCTCCTCAGTGTCATGCTCGCGAACAATGAGATCGGCACGATTCAACCGGTCGTAGAAATCGGAGCGCTGGTCCGCGAACTACGAGACGGTCAGCGACATCTTTGGTTTCACACCGACGCCGTCCAGGCCGCCGGTCGAATTCCAATCGATGTCGATGCACTCGGCTGCGATTTGTTGACGCTCTCAGCACACAAGATGTACGCCCCGAAAGGCGCGGGCGCATTATTCGTGCGGCGCGGCGTGCGCCTGTTGGCCCAAAACGTCGGGGGTCATCAGGAGCGTGAGCGACGCGCAGGCACCGAACCAGTCGCGAACATCGTGGGCTTTGGCGTGGCGGCAGAGTTGGCGAAGCAGGAGATCTTCGATCGCACTGAGCACACGCGGCGGCTGCGTGATCGATTTGAAAGCGGCGTTTCCGAGCGCATCGAAGACATCATCTTCAACGGCAACCGAGAACAGCGCCTGTCGCACGTTTCAAACATTTCATTCCGCTTCATCGAAGGCGAGGGCTTATTGATTCATCTGGATCTTCAGGGGGTCGCGGTCTCGACCGGATCGGCTTGTTCATCAGGCACGCTTGAGCCGTCACCGGTGATTCGCGCGCTCGGACGCGATGAGGAGCTTGCGCGCGGCGCAATCCGGTTCAGCTTCGGCAAAGACAACACGGAAGAAGATGTCGATCGAGTTCTCGATGTTTTGCCGCGCGCTGTTCAGAGTTTGCGTGCGCTTTCACCCTTGGCGCGTCCTTCCAAATCTGTCTCATATTCTCACCCGGTTTCAACCGGGTGAACACGCTCTCCTGCTCGCTGAAAACCGTTTGAACGGTTTCGGAAAACCATCGCGCACTTAAACTGTTGAAACAGTTTTCGGGCCTCGCTCGACGCCAATAGTCACGTCGGCTGAAGCCGTGTGAGAATGATATTGGAATGGCCTATTCAGATTCCTTCCGCGATCACATCGCCAATCCGCGAAACGCAGGCGAACTGAACGACGCAAGTGCGATCGCCGAAGAAACCAACCCCGTCTGCGGCGACCGGATGCGTCTAAGCCTGCGCGTCAACGCTGATCGTATTGAGGCTGCGCGTTTTCTTGCCTACGGGTGCCCACCAACTCTGGCTTGTAGTTCGGCTTTAGCGGAGATGCTTGAAGGAATGTCGCTGGAAGAGGCGCGCGCGTTGACGAAGGATCACGTTGTGAAAGCTGTCGGCGGTTTACCTTCCCGAAAGCATCACGCCGCCGCCCTCGCGATTGAGACACTGCAATCAGCACTGAACCATTACAACAGTCGACAGTAAACACGCGTTCGCGAAGCGGCGCTCCATTAGGAGCGAAAACCGGCGCGGCGCGCGTCAGCGACTGGAGCGCAATCGTCCCGATTGCCGGTCGTCTTGAAGGCAAGCGGGACGCTTGCGCTCCAGTCAGTTCGTCAATCTCGATTCGGTGGCCGCGCTCGTTGTGCAGTAGCGGGCGGCGATGCCGAAGCCTTCTTGTGATACTCCGGCCCGCAGTATCTCCTCGGTTCCTGTCCAATCATGAAAGTCTTGGTGCGGATCACCGGACAGGTGTCGACCGCTATCAAATTAGTCGCCGGATCAACATCGAGCGTGATCGTGCCCTGCAGCCGGCTTGAATCGCCGTCGTAAATCTTCGGTGTCGGTTTTGGCTTCGGCGGTTCCGGCAGCGGGTCAGGCAAACTCGCCGGCTCAATCTGCCGATTGTTTTCATCCTCCGTTCCCTCACCGTCCGAAGAATCCTCAGCCATGTCTTCGGCGTCATTCGTTTCCGAACCAGGCGAAGTCCCGTTGATGAACAGTTCGGTGCGACTACTGATTGCGTCCGCTTGCGCCAACTGGCCGGTAGCCGGATCGATGTTGGCTTCCTGGAGCCCGGAAGGCATCGACCAGTCGCCCGTCCATTCCGGATGAATTGTTAACGCCGTGTTCATGAAGTCAGCCCAGATAGGCAGCGCCGAAGCAGCGCCCGTCAGTCCCAACTGCGCGCCATCGTCGAAGCCGACCCAAACGACGCAGACCAAGTGCGGCGTGTAGCCGGCAAACCAACCGTCGCGTGACGTGCCGGTTTTTCCCGCCACGTTGAATTTGAAACCGCGCGCGCGAATGGGCGCGGCCGTGCCGCGGTTCACGACATCTTTCATGAAAGATGTCATCACGTAAGCAACTTCAGGCCTCATTACTTCATTCTTTTGCGCCGTAGGCTGCGCCACAGTGGTGCCGTCACCCGTTGTTATGCGATTAATCGCGGTCGGCGAAATGCGCCTCCCGTTTGCCGCGAATCCGGTGTAGGCCGAAGCGATTTGCAGCGGCGTGGCTTCAGCAGTGCCCAGGGCCATGGCCGGATAAGCGCGCGGCACGCGTGGCAAACCCGCTTTCGCGGCGAGACTCATGACGCGGCCAATCGTGACTTCCATCGCCACATCGACCGTTACCACGTTCAAGCTTTTCACCATCGCGTCGCGCAACGTGACGGGCTGCATCGAATACTTGTCACCCATGTTGCCGGGCGAGTATTGCTGACTGTCGTAAATAAAAGTCTTCGGTTCGTCTTTGTAAACCGTGGCTGGCGTGATCACGCGAGGCACGCCGTCGTAGGCCGTGTTCAGCGCGGTCGCATAGACGAATGGCTTGAAAACCGATCCAGGTTGGCGCAAAGCCTCAGCCCGATTGAATTGGCTTTTCGAGTAGTCACGCCCGCCCACCATGGCGACAATCTCACCGGTGTCCGCATTCATCGCCACCAGCGAGGCCTGCACGGTCCCTTCTGGAAATCGCTTCGCCTGAATCTTGTCGAGCGCCGCCAACTGTTTTGTGACTGCTGCATAAGCCGCGCGCTGCAAATCCATGTCGATGGTCGTGTAGATGCGCAGGTGATCGGCGCCCTGGCCCGTGATCAAATCGCTGAGTTGGTTTTGCACGTAATCGGCAAAATACGGCGCGTCAGAAACGTCGATGCGCCCCTTCGTCGGGGCAATCTTCAGTTCAGTCGCTTTCGCTTGCTCGGCTTGTTCCGGAGTAATTGTTCCGGTTTCGGCCATCGACTCGAGCACCTGGTTGCGGCGCGCGCGCGCTGTTTCCAGATTGTGATAAGGGTTGTAACGGTTTGGACTGCGGATAATACCGGCGAGAAAAGCGGCTTCGGGCAGCGTCAGCGTCGTGACGTCTTTGTTGAAGTACGCGTTCGACGCTTCACCAAATCCATGAATCGCAAAGCCTGATTGCTGTCCGAGGTAAACCAGGTTGCTGTACAGCGCGAAAATTTCCTGCTTTGAAAGACGCGTTTCCAGGATGACGGACATGTACGCTTCCGGCACTTTGCGCCGCCAAGGTGTCTCTTGCGACAACAGCATGTTCTTGACGATCTGTTGCGTGATGCTGGAACCGCCCTGTCGCGCTATCGGAGAGTTGGGATCACTGTCGTAACGCCGCACCAGCGCGCGAATGATTCCGCGAATGTTCACCCCGTGATGTTCAAAGAAGGAACGGTCTTCAGTGACTGTGATCGCTTTGACCAGATGGTCGGGCAAGTCGTTGAAACCGACGACACGGCGCTTTGCCCGGTCGGGGCCGGTCACCGAACTGATGAGTTCCGGTTCGAGCTGCGCCCGATCCAACCGGGCGCCGCTGTCGCGAACCGTCAGGCCGCTGATGGATTTGCCGTCGCGCGTGAATTGAACGCGCAGCGGTTCGAACGCGCGCGCGTGATCCAGCATGGCGTCGGTGCCGGGTTGAACTTCAATGGTTGAACCATCAAGCGCATAACGGCCGCGTGCCGTTTCGGCCTGTTGCCCGCGCTCAACATAACCGGCGCGCCGCAGGTAGGCGACGAAATCCTGTTGCGACAATCCCTGGCCGGTTCGAATCTGCTTGGGCGCCGCGTAGATTCCGGCGGAGCGCGTGAACACTTCACCGGCCAGCAGGTTGTCGATGCGCGCGGAAAAAACTACCCAGTAATAAATCAGGATACCTGCGCCCAACGCGAACAAGGCCAGCGCGGGAATCGCGACGTACGGGCGCGTCAGAAATCTAAGAAGGCGGCGGCGGAATGTCGGTCGTGGCTCTTCGTACCGAACGACTCGCGGCGGTTGACCGCTGCGACGTACGATGCGGGGAATATGATCGTCTGGTGGATGCCGGATGGGCATGAAAATCGAGTGACGCGGTCTCCGGGGGCGGCGACACCAGTTCTGATGCTAAACGCTAACGCCGGGACTGTCTACTAATGATTGACACATCCGCGAGCATTGGTTAGTTTAGGCTGCGATTTCCCCGACATGCACGCAGTAAACTGCGCTGTTCAGTAAGACTTAAGGAGTTCCCCCAGATGAAAGTTAGAGTTGCGTTCATCGCCCTGGTTGCGACCTTGGCCGTCTTCACGGCTTTTCAAAGAACCCACTCACAAACAAACAAGTCGTCCGGCGGCTCTGCCTTGACGGACTCCGAGCGGGAGCTGCTGAACGAGATCAATGAAGCGCGAGCGAATCCCCATCTCTACGCCACGTACCTTGAAAAACTAAAGCCGCAGTTTAGCGGGAAGCAGTACACACCCGCGGGGAAAGATCCGCTCACGACTGAAGAAGGATGGCACGCGGTTGACGAGGCAATCAGATTCTTGAAAGCTCTCAAGCCTCTGCCACCGCTAATTGCTTCAAGTGGTTTGTCCCTGGCGGCGTTGACTCACGTTAAAGACCAGGGCGGCAGCGGCGGGACCGGACATCGCAGCGCCAACAACAATCTGATCGAAGAACGCGTGAAACCTTATGGCAGATGGTCGGGCGCCATTGGCGAAAACATCTGCTACGGAAATGATTCCGCGCGCGAACGATTGCTGACCTGGTTGATTGACGACGGGTTTCCGAGCCGCGGCCATCGCCGTCGTTTGCTGGGGACCGAATTTCAAGTCGCGGGAATTTCGTGCGGTTCACATCCACAGTACAACGCGATGTGCGTGCTGACGCTTGCCGGCGGCTTCAGTGAATTCAATCCGGGAACGTCTCCTGCGAAGGCTACCAAAACGCCGGCTAAGACGACGACTACTCCGGCGAAGACAACGGCTACTGCGACTAAGACTACTTCTGCTCCGGCCAAGACCACGCCGCCAAAGTCCGGTGGCACAAAATCCAAGCCGGCAAAGATGTAGAGCGGCTGATAGATCCCACAAAGGAAAAGGCTTTCCGTTTTTTACACGGAAAGCCTTTTTTAATGGTCGGGACGACTGGATTCGAACCAGCGACCTCACGCACCCCAAGCGTGCGCGCTACCAGGCTGCGCCACGTCCCGTCAACGCTTTTAGTATCGCCGCAAACATTTGGATTTCAAAACGTGCGCCCCGGTGCGAGCGTCAGAATACCGATTTTAGTCGGGTGCCGGGCCCGGAAAAAGGCCCGACTAAAAGTTGGTACCCTCACGACGCGAGTTAATCACTCTTCTTCGGTGTTTTTCCGGAGTTCCGCGTCGGTTTCGTTGAGCAAGTTCAGAATCTCTTTGAGTTCGGACGCAATCCGCCGCAACTCAGCCTTACTCTCATTGCTGATGTCATCAGAACCCGGTGACGCTGAGGCTTCGAGCGCCGGTTGCGGGGCGGCTGAGGATATCCGCCCGGCCAGTGATGGAGGCGGTTTTAGGCTGCGTACCGGCGCTTTTGCGACCGCCACATTGTCGCGCACGGGTCCGCCAGTGCGTAATTCATTTGCCAATTTCTTTTTCGCTCCTGCGATAGTGTACTGCTCGTCGTAAAGCAACTCTTTGATCCGCAGCGCCATTTCCACGTCGCGGCGCCGATAAGTGCGTTGACCCGCCCGGTTTTTCTGCGGCGCCAGCGTCGGAAACTCTGTCTCCCAATACCTCAGCACGTGCGCCTGCACCCCGGCGAGCTCGCACACCTCACCGATTTTAAAGAACAACTTTTCAGGAATGGCGACGGAAGTCATCGAGAGTGCGACCGCAAAGTGCCTGCGTCGCCGGGCCGACCTTTCAAAGGCCACGCGAAGCTGGCGCATGTTAACTGCCGGAACTTTTGCATGTCAACAGTTTCTTACACTTACGGCGCCCGAGTTCATACTAGAGTTTAAAACCAAAATCTTAAGAGCGCAGTCTTCACAGCCGGCTCCAGCGGAATTCCTGGGCATGCGCGAGGATTAGGCGAGCAACACGACCGCGGATATAATCTCGTGTTCTAAGCACCCGCCCTAATCGGAGGTTTCTTACCAAAAATGATCGCTACGGCCGCCGGGTTTCGCCTCGCCGCGCGCTTTGATGAAGTCGGATTTTCCGACATCGTAAACATCCGTAATCGGGTCATGGAACTCCGAACGCAGGGCGCGAGCGTCTATCAGTTCGAAGGCGGCGAACCCTTCCGTCCGACCCCTGACTACATTAAGGACGCCATGGTCGCCGCGCTGAAAGACAACAAGACTCGCTATGCGCCCTCGTCCGGCATTCCCGAACTGCGCCAGGCCATCACTGACAAGCTGCGAACGCGCAACAATATTCCGGCGAACGTTGAGAACGTCCTCGTGGTCATCGGCGGTATGCAGGGTCTGTTTGCCGCGTTCCAATCGGTGGTCAATCACGGCGATGAGGTTCTGGTGTTCTCGCCGTTCTGGACTCCTATCAAAGATTTAGTCGCGCACTGTGAGGGACGGATCGTACTCGTCCCCACCCAGGAAGCGCGCGCGGACGGATTCGCCGCAACCCTCGCGCGCTACGCCTCGCCAAAGACGCGCGCCATCTACTTCAACACGCCGACCAATCCTTCCGGCGTGGTGTTTACGCGAGCTGAAGCCGAGGCAGTCGCTCGCTTTGCAATCGATCGTGACCTCATCATCATCGCGGACGAAGCTTACGAAGACATCGTTTACGACAGCGAGCACTTCTCAATCGCTTCGCTCGACGGCATGTTTGAACGAACGATCACGACCTTCACGTTGTCGAAATCTTATGCGATGACCGGCTGGCGCATTGGCTACGCAGTGGCAACTGAACCGTGGATGACCGGACTGCGCAAAGCGCTGCTGTACTCTTCCAACGGAGTTTCGACGCCGACGCAATGGGCGGCGCTGGCAGCGTTCACGACCGATTCAGACTTTTTGGAAACCTCGCGGGCTGCTTATCGCGAGCGACGCGACTTGTTGGTGGCTGGATTGAGTGAACTCGGTCTGACCTGCGACCCACCGGCGGGCGCGTTCTACGCTTTTCCGGACGTGACGCGCATCAGCGCCAACAGTCGCGAAGCGGCGGAAGTCTTATTGAACCGCGCCCAGGTAGCCACCGTCCCCGGCGTAGTGTTCGGGCCCGACGGTGAAGGTCACGTGCGGTTTTCCTTCTCGACTTCGATCGAAACCATTCAGGGCGGCCTCGAATCCCTGCGACGGAATCTTTAGTTCAGAGTTCAAGCTTCAGCTTGCTAGTATGAACAGCGTAAACGCTGAACTCTGAACAATCATGAACGAGTTCGATTTCATCCGCCGGCTTCGTGAGCAAACCAAATCACGCTCCCAATCTTCGCGGCTAAGCGTCGGAATCGGTGACGATGCAGCAGTGATTCGACAATACTCCGACCGCGACTTTGTTTTAACGACGGACCTGCTGGTCGAAGGCATCGACTTTCACCCGCAAATTACGCCACCTCGACTCCTCGGTCACAAAGCACTGGCGGTTTCAATGTCAGACATCGCGGCCATGGGCGCGCGTCCACGTTGGGCGCTTGCTTCAGTCGGCTTTGCGAAAGACGTTTGGGATAGCAACTTCAAAGATGACTTCTTCGCGGGCTACCTGGGACTGGCTGATCGATATGACGTCACACTTGCGGGCGGTGATGTTTCCGCCTCGCCGCAGATTGTTATCGATTCAATTCTCGTTGGCGAGGTAACGACCGGACGGGCCGTTTTGCGATCCACTGCGCAACCCGGCGATCAAATTTTTGTAACGGGCAGTCTCGGCGGCGCCGCGGCGGGATTGAAGCTGATTGAATTTGGCGCGCGTGTGTCAGAACCGGGAGCCGCCGGATCGGACAGCGACGACGACGCGATCCAAGCCCTTCTCCTTCGCCAACTCTCTCCGCAACCGCGTGTCGGCTGGGGCATCGTTCTCGGCGAAGAGCATCTGGCTACTTCAATGATCGACATCAGCGACGGCCTCTCTTCCGACCTGCATCACCTTTGCACCGAGAGCAGCGTCGGCGCGACGATTGACGCCGCGTCGCTCCCCCTTGATGAAAACGTGGTGCATCTCTGCGGCCGTCGCGCGCTCGACCCGCTTGCGCTCGCTTTGCATGGCGGCGAGGATTTTGAGCTGCTTTTTACCGTTGCTCGAGAAAACGTAAAGCGCCTGCCGCAGCTCGTGGATGGGATTCCGATTTCACACATCGGCGAAATTGTAGACGCGACGGGAAGCGTGCGCGTTAATGAACAGAATCGAGTCTGGGAGCTTGCCCCGCAAGGTTTCGAGCATTTCGGGGATAAGTCATGAGCGTGACCGAGGTTCGACAGCCAGGCCGGTTTCCTGCCAGGCTTTCCAGCCGCCTTCCAGGGCGCGTGCGTTTTTGTAACCTGCCTGTCTGAGTTCCTGCGCCACCCGGGCGCTGGTCGCTTCGTTTGGTCAAGCACAGTAGGCAATCAGCCATGCCTCCGGATTGAGACCGAATTTCCTCGCTTCATGAACCACGTCGTCGGGCGCCAGACGCACTGCGCCTTTGGCCTGAGTGTCGCTCTCTTCCAAACTCCGTTCTGTGCGCACGTCGAGGATCACGACCGGCTCGTTCGCTTGCCAGAGACGCTTTAACTCATCTATTGAAATTGTCTGCGAAGCGATTTCTGTTTCCAGAATTCCCGCGGCGGGTTCAGAAGCGGACGAGACGTCCCCGGACTCGGGAGCGACAGCGACTGGTAGCTTCGCAATCGAATGCAGCTCCTGACTTGTAAAGCCTGGCGGCACGCTGGTAACGAGCCCTTCCCGCCTCGCGCGCCGGCGCGCCAATCTCGCCAGAAGCATCGGCGAGCCACCGTGCACAACGACCGATACCAGCACCACCAGCGAGCAGACGGCGAACAATTGATCGCCCCCGGGCATGCCGGCGAACACCGGCAAAAGAATCAACAGCAGTGAACTGAGACCGCGCGGACCGAACCACGCGATCAGCAGGCGCCCGCGCGGGTGTACGTTTGAACCCTGCAGCGACAGCAAATACACCGGCGTCCTAACCAGCACTGCAATCGCGGTAAACAACAAACTGGGAACGCTGATCACCGTAAAACCACTCCAAATCAAAGAGCCTCCGAGCAGCACGAAGGTAAAGAGCAAAAACATCTCGGCCGTGACTGCGCCATACTCAACAAAGCAATCGCAAAGCTCTACGTCCAGCGCGGCGATGGTTATGCCCGCCGCAAAGGCCGCCAGAAATCCGCTGCCGTGAACCGACTCAGCCGCCGCGAACGCGGTGAACGCCACGCCGAGCGAGTAAAGCGATTCATAGTCGCGCCGCACGCCAAGACGCTTTCTAATTAGATCGAGCGCGGCCACGGCCACTAACCCGACCATCACTCCCGCGCCCGGACCAAGAATGAAAAGTTTTAGACTTAGCGTTGCCAGGGCGCCACGGTCGGGCGATCCGCCTCCAAGAAAAGCCATCGCCACCAGCACGATGGGCAGGAGGACGACATCGTTCAGTCCGCTTTCGAGCTGAAGCGGTTTGCGCGCGTCTTCCGGAATGTCTCGGCGGCGCAGCAGACCTCGCAGTAAGACTGGATCGGTTGAAGCCAGAGCAGCGCCGAGAATCGCGGCGGCCGGAACCGAAAAGCCGAGCAGCCACCATCCGGCCCACGCGATGATGGCCGCGGTGACCAGTGTCCCCGGACCCAGGAGCCGAAATGCGAGGGCGGCGTGACGCCGGACGTCGGCAATGTTAAGCGAGATAGCGTCGGTAAAGAGAACCAGCGCGAGGCTCAAGGTTGCGACGACCCGCAGGCTTGGAGACTGTAGCGAGACGTTGAGGACAGCGAGACCGTAAGGGCCGAGGGCGGCTCCGAGGGCGAGAAACACGGCCACCTGCGGCAGACGGCTGCGATCAATCAACCCCGAAAGCAGCGCTGACACGATGATGACGGCGCCAATGATGGCCAGCGACGATGCAAACGATTCGGCCGTGAATTCAGTCATCGGGAACTTAGGTCAGAAACCTTCTCGATCAACCACAGATTACACTGATTACGAAGACCGTTGAAGCGATCGATGATTGGTGATCCCTGGCTCTGCTCAAGAAAACTCATGAGCGATCTGTGTCTTTCTCCCCTCCCCGCATGGGGTTGGGGGTGGGGTTTGTCTGGCTCGCCACCTCTCCCCCCAACCCCCTCTCCGCTTGCGGAGAGGGGGACAACGAGATAGAGCGCGCGCGACTTTTTTGTGCAAAGCCAACATTAGTAGGGGGGAACGACATCTCGACTTTTGCGGAATCTCACCGGCGTTAAAACAGACTTGGGCCTGTTTGACTCGCTCATTTCCCTTCCCTATTCTCGCTTTCAATGTTGCGCATTCATAACACGCTCTCGGGTCAGCTGGAGGAGTTCAAACCGCTGGTTGAAGGCGAGGCGAAGTTTTATTACTGCGGCCCGACAGTCTGGGACTACGGACACGTCGGAAATTTCCGCTCGGCGATTGCCCAGGATGTTGTGCGGCGCTACCTGAAATTCAAGGGCTTTCGGGTGACGTCAGTCATGAATCTGACGGACGTTGACGACCGGATCATCGCGCAGGCGCAGAAGGCCGGACAATCCATCGATGACTACACCGCGAAGTACATAGACGCGTACTGGGAAGATTTCGATGCGCTCGGTTGTGAGCGACCCGATGTCGCTCCGCGCGCGACTCGGCACATCGCTGAGATGGCCGACTTGATCGAGAAGCTCGAGCAGAGCGGTCACGCTTATCGATCTGATGACTCGATCTATTACCGCATCAGCTCGTTTCCGGAATACGGGAAGCTGTCGAAGATAAATTTCGAGGGCAACATCGCCGGCGGGAGCGATCGCATCGACACCGACAAGTACGAAAAGGAAGACGCCAGGGACTTCGCACTTTGGAAAGCTCCGTCAACCCCCGATGAACCTGCGTGGGAGACCCAGATCGGGCGCGGCCGCCCCGGTTGGCACATCGAGTGTTCGGCGATGTCGATGAAGTATCTCGGCGAGACCTTCGACATGCACCTCGGCGGCATCGACCTGGTCTTTCCGCATCACGAGAACGAAATCGCGCAGAGCGAGGGCGGGACGGGAAAACAGTTCGCGCGCTACTGGTATCACTTTGAACACTTGAAGGTCGAAGGCGAGACGATGTCCAAGTCGAAAGGAAACTACTACACGTTTCGCGATATTGCGGAGAAAGGTTTTTCCCCCGCGGCCGTGCGCTACTTCCTGCTGAGCGTTCCCTTCCGCAAGCAGTTGAACTTCACGTTTGACGCCTTGCAAGGCGCTGAGAAGACGGTTGAAAGCCTTCGCGATTTTCGCGCACGGCTCGAGGAAGCCAGAACAGAAGCCGGCAGCAACGAAGGCGTCCGCCACGCGACTGAACAAGCGTTGAAAAATTTTGAAGCGGGTATGGACGACGATCTGAACACGTCGGTGGCGCTCGCGGCGATTCACGATCTGACCCGCGCGGTGAATCCCGAGATGGCGAAGGGCAAGCTGCTCGACGACAACAGGCGTGAATTGATTTCGGCGCTCGAACGGTTCGACAGCGTGCTGAACATCTTTGGAAAACCACAGCGCGAATTGCTTGACGACGAAATTCAGGCATTGATCGACGAACGTCAGGAAGCCCGTCATCGGCGCGACTTCGCCCGCGCAGACGAGATTCGCGACGAATTGACCGAGCGCGGTATTACCCTTGAAGACACCAAAGACGGCGTGCGGTGGAAGACTAAATAAGTTTCAAGTTCCAAGTTTCAAGTTTCAAGTTTGGGTGAGCAGTCAGGACTTGAGACCGAAGCTCTTGCAAATCGCAGAACTTGAAACGTGAAACGTGAAACTTGAAATTCTTAGTCACAGGCGGCAGCGGTTATCTCGGCACTCACCTCCGCTCGTTTTTCAATGCCGAAGACCTCTCGCGACGCAGTCAGCTGGACGTGCTTAGTCCTCTCGACGCGGCGCGCGCGGGCGCTTATGACGTCGTGATTCATCTGGCTGCGCACCTCAGTAAGGATCCCACAGACGCCGAACAAACATTTCGCACGAACGTCGAGGGTACCCTAAACCTGCTGCGTGTGATGGAACCAGGGACGGTTTTCATCTTCGCATCAACGAAAGATGTCTACGGGCCGCATGCCGACGCATTTGAAGAAGTGTCTGAGACGTGCAGCACAGAATACGCGGATCACAGCGCCCTGGAATGGTCGAAGCTGGTAGCCGAAAAGTACGTGCAATACTACGCCGCGCAGCGAGACTTCCGTTCGTGCATCTTTCGGCTTTCGACGGTCTACGCGCGTCCCTCGGAAGGAAACGTCAACGGGGTGGTGACGCACTATGTTGAATCGGTTAAGCGTGGCTGGCCGATTCGCCTGCCGCTCGAAGGCACACCAGTGCGCGATATTCTGCACGTTGATGATTTTGCGCGTGCGTGCCAGGCCTTCATCGATTCGCCCGTGACGCATGGGCTGTATAATCTGGGGGGAGGTAAAGAGAATGCGCTGTCTCTTCGTCAAATAATTGATAAGACTGCGGAGATCATTCAGTGCAATCCGGTCATTGACGAGGAGAATCCGTTACCGCCGCCGGTGCCGCTGAATTATGTTTCCGATTTGACTCGGGCCAGTGAGGATTTAGGCTGGCGGCCGCAGATGGGAATCGACGAAGGCCTGCGGAGTTTGATTTGATCAAAGCGCACGACGTCAGCAGCATTGTCGTCCGCGCGCCCAACTGGGTCGGCGACGCGGTGATGAGTGTCGCTGCCCTTCGCGAGTTGCGCCGTCTGTTTCCCAACTCGCACATTACGGTCGTTTCGAAGCCAGGCACGGCTGAAGTCTTCGCCGGCGCTGATTACATCGATGACGTGCTGGTTTACGAACGCGCCGGTGTGAAATCATTTTTCGATCAGGTCGACGCGTGGAAACAGCGGGAGTTTGATCTCGCGCTCCTCTTTCAGAACGCTTTCGAAGCAGCCGCTCTTTCATTCATAGCGCGTGTGCCCCTGCGGGTTGGTTACGCGACTGAACGGCGGGCCTTTCTCCTGGGTCACGCGGTGCCGGTCCCCGCATGGAAGAGCGAACGCCACGAGATCTTCTACTACCTGAATCTCGTCGCGGAACTGGAAAAGCTGTTAACTGGATCGACCGCTGAGCCAGCGGAGCCCCATTTTGGAATTTCAGTTTCTGACCGGCAGAAACGTGAGGCACGCCGGCTTTTGCTGGAGCGAAAGGCGGAAACCGCGAAACCGTTAGTTCTGCTCTGCCCCGGATCAGTGAACAGCCGCGCCAAGCGCTGGCCGGCGGAACGGTATGCGGCGTTGGCGGATCAATTCGCAGACACGGGAGCCACAGTCGCACTAATTGGCGCATCGAGCGAGCTTGATGTGTCGCAAGCCGTCGCTGCAATGACCAGGCGGCCGCCAGTCGTGTTCACCGGCCAAACTTCAGTCTCAGAAGTCCTCGCGCTCATCAGCATCGCCGATGTCCTGATTACGAACGACACCGGGCCCGCGCACATTGGGGCCGCGGTGGGTACGCCGACTCTCGTAATCTTCGGGCCGACTAATCCACTCACCACGCGCCCCTTTGGGCCCGCGGGGGAGATTATTCGCTACCCGCCGGAGTGTGCGCCCTGCATGTTGCGGGACTGCCCCATCGATCATCGCTGCATGACTGCGATTGCGCCTGAGGAGGTCTTCGACCGTGCTCAGAGGGTAATGCGGCAGCGTCTGGAGGTTGCCGTCTGAAAACTTTTTACAAATACCAGGGACAACTCGGTTTGGCACCATCTCATCTCACGCCTGAAAGTCCGAAGCGCGAGCTGATGTCTGGGGAGACGCTGCGGGCAACGCGCCAGCAGTTACGTCTGCTTTGCGCTTCGGACTTTTGCTTTTCTACTACTCGCCTTCGTTGGTTACTTCTCAATAACATTCCAATATTTGTGAGGCCGCTGTCGTGAGCGCACGCCGAGGCGGAACCTGGTTTCAACGTTGGCGCGTGCCGCTTGGATTCCTGATCGCGCCGATTTTTGTTTTGCTGGCCCGGCCCAGACCCTGGACCCTGGCGATCGGTGGCGTCATTGGTTTACTCGGACTGGGGTTGCGCGCGTGGGCTTCGGGCCACCTGCGGAAGAATGACGCGCTCGCGATTACTGGCCCGTATGCATACACACGGAACCCGCTGTACCTCGGGAGTTTCTTAATTGGGATCGGTTTTACCGTCGCCGGTGGTCGATGGGCGCTGGCCCTCCTGTTTGCCGCGCTGTTCCTGGGCATCTATGTCCCCGTCATGCGCGTCGAATCCGCGACGCTGGAGGAGCTGTTCGGGCATAAATATCGCCGGTATGCTCAGGCGGTCCCCCTGTTCATCCCGAGGCCGCGGCCGTATCGCGAAAAGGCCGGTGCGAAGTTTGATGTGACGCTCTACAAGCGCTATCGGGAATATCAGGCGGCGCTCGGCTTTGTAATTGCGTGGACTTTGCTAGCGCTCAAGGCCTGGTACTTTCGTTATTGATATGAGAAGTAGGATCTTCAAAAGCTCAGTTCGCGTCGCGTTGCTTATTCTGGTCAGCATCCAGGGCGTCGCGTTCGCACAGCAAAAGCAGACGTCGAAATTGCCCTTCGCGCGCGGCGAGCAGCTCCTCTACAAGGCTGAGATCAATCGCGGACTATTGCGGGGCATTGACATCGGCGAGCTGCGGTTCAGCGCGAATCTCGCGAGCGACAACAACGTGAGCATGGTGGGCGATGCCGTGTCGAAAGGTTTCCTGATCAGGCTTACCGGTACTCACTTCCAAATCCACGTTGAATCGGTTGCTGACGCGCAGCCATTTTCGGTGCTGCGAATGAAAAGCACTTACAAGGACAAGCGCAACACGACTTATAGCGAAGCCACGTTCGACACCGACGCCGGGAAGGCCGTTTGGACTGAAAGCAAGCGTGATGAGAAGCCCAATGCGACGACGCTCGCCATCAACAGTCCGGTACATGACGTTCTGACTTTGATCTATTTTGTGCGCACCCAAAACCTGAAGCCCGGCCAAACATTTGAAGTCATGATGGTGGATGCCGGTCGGACTTATCGATGTGTGGTGAATGTCGTCGCCGGGAAAAAAATGGGCAGTCCGGTCGGACGCGTGAATACCGTGCGCGTCGAGCCCGCTATTTTCGATGGGAATCGTGAGGTTCGCCCGCGCGGCACGCTCGTAATTTGGATGACAGACGACGCCCGTCACATTCCCGTGAAGGCCCAGGTCAAAGCGCAGATCGGTAACGTCGATATCAATCTCAAGCGCGTCACCTATCGAGATGCGGTCCTTGCGCGCAACTAAATCCGTAAGACAATCCGAAGCGATTTCACAAACCAGCCCATTAATCATTGGTCATCGGGGCGCGTCAGCCTTTGCGCCAGAAAATACTTTGGCGGCATTCGCACGCGCGCTTGACGACGGCGCAGATGGACTTGAGCTTGATGTGCGACTTGCGAAAGACGGCGCCGCGGTTGTAACTCACGACGCCACGCTGCGACGCACGGGTTTGACGTCAGGTGAAGTCGCAAGGATGACGTCCGCACAACTCGCAAAGGTTAACGCCGGCAGTTGGTTCAATCGCGCACACCCCACGCTTGCGCGCGATGAGTACGAGCAGCAACGCGTGGCCACGCTCACCGATGTGTTTCAGTTACTCCGCGACAAACCAGGCGTCATCTACGTTGAGCTTAAAACCGACGGCGCAGACTCATCCAGCGATCTGGTGCGAGCCGTTGCTGACGCAATCGTCCATTTCGGTTTCCACGCACGCGTGGTGGTAGTTAGTTTCAAGCTCCCGGCATTAGCCACAATCAAGTCGCTCAATCCTTCGATTCGGACGGGGGCATTATTCGCGCCGCAACGTCGCCCTAATGTGAGCTGGCGGGCGGACTCAATGCTAGCCGCCGCAACTGACTGCGGCGCGGACGAACTTCTGCCGCATCGCCTCCTCGCGCGACCGAAGCTCATCGAGAAAGCGCGTGACCAGCACCTGCCAGTCGTTGTCTGGACAGTGGACGATCAATCCTGGGTCTCTCGCGCTGGAACTCTCGGCATCCATGCGCTCATCACCAACAATCCGGCTCAACTACTTAACGTTTAGAGAGCTACTGCCCGCCATTTGCTGCTACCCGGCCTCTAAACACAATGCTCACGTGCGAATCGCGCACGTCTCATGTATCATCGTCGGTCTAGTCATTCGTCCTAAATATCCGGAGGTAAATTCTTAGTAATGCCAGTACAGAAGGGCGCGGAAGTCGCGCCTGCTAAAGGTAAGCTCGGCGTTTTGCTGGTCGGCCTGGGCGCGGTCAGCACCACATTCATCGCCGGCGTTGAAGCAATCAAGAAGGGTTTGGCCGAGCCAATCGGCAGCCTCACACAGATGGGTGCGATTCGTCTGGGCAAGCGTACGGACAACCGCAACCCGAAGATTAAGGACTTTCTCCCGCTCGCGACGCTTAACGACCTGGTGTTTGGGGCCTGGGACATTTTCCCCGATTCAGCCTACGAAGCCGCGCTGCATGCTGGCGTGCTCGAGAAGGATATCGTCGCGAAACTGAAGAAACCGCTCCAGAAGATTAAGCCGATGAAGGCTGTCTTCGACCAGTCGTACGTCAAACGTCTCAGCGGCGCGAACGTAAAAACCGGCAAACACAAACTTCAGCTGGCGAACCAGCTCATCGACGAGATCGCCGAATTCAAGCGCATAAACAAATGCGATCGCCTGGTAATGATTTGGGCGGCGTCGACGGAAGTGTTCATGAAGCAGCACGCCGTTCATCGCACGCTAAAATCGTTCGAGCAGGCGATGCGCGACAATCACAAAGCCATTGCGCCCTCGATGATCTACGCCTATGCCGCTTTGAAGTCCGGGATTCCCTTCGCAAATGGCGCGCCAAATCTTACGGTGGACATTCCCGCGCTGATGGATTTGGCCAACGAGAATGGCGTCGCCGTCTGTGGAAAAGATTTCAAGACGGGTCAGACTTTGATGAAGACGATCCTCGCGCCCGGCCTGAAGTCGCGCATGTTAGGACTGGATGGCTGGTACTCGACCAACATCCTGGGTAATCGCGATGGCGAAGTTCTTGACGATCCCGATTCTTTCAAAACAAAAGAAGAATCAAAACTCTCGGTCCTGGAGTACATCCTCCAGCCTGATGTTTATCCGGAGCTCTACAAAGACTTTTCGCACGTCGTGCGCATTAATTACTACCCGCCGCGCGGCGACAACAAAGAAGGCTGGGACAACATCGATATCTTCGGCTGGCTGGGCTATAAGATGCAGATCAAGATCGACTTTCTCTGTCGCGACTCAATTCTGGCGGCTCCGATCGTGCTTGACCTGGCGCTTTTCCTCGATTTGGCCCAGCGGACCGGCATGAAAGGCGTGCAGGAGTGGCTTTCGTTCTACTTCAAATCGCCCATGACTGCGCCTGGCTTGTACCCGGAACACGACATTTTCATTCAACTGATGAAACTGAAAAACACGCTGCGTCACCTGCGCGGCGAAGATCTCATCACCCACCTCGGACTCGAGTACTACGACTAACTTAGGAAAGGGCTGACGTTTTGAGAAGCGCTCAGCCCTTTCCGTGTACCTGCTCTCGACCCTGTTTGGCACCACGCCAAAGTGTCAGTGACAGAGTGCCGCTAATTGTCACGCTCGTGTTACATAAGCGCGTAGTACTTAACGACACTTAACAACTCTTCAAATATTTTGGATGACATTTCGCGGTACGTCGTATATATAGCGTGTGGGTTGATGCGTCAGGCTCCGAGCGAGCGAACGAAACAATCCCCGCGCGCATCATTGCGATTAGCGGATCGTCCTTTGCATTAGTTGCAGACGGAGGATCCAGTCGCCACGAAGCGAGGGCAACGTGGTAACGGGTGGGACAGAAATTATGGCAACCCCAGAGAAACAATTAGAGTCATTGGACCAGACAGTTTTTCTTGACCCCGATCAAAAGAGTCCGCGAGCGCAGGACTTTGAAGACCGTCTGGAAGGACGCATTGTCGGCCAGGAACGCGCGGTCCGCCGCATGGCCGGGCTGTACCAGATTTTTCTCGCGGGCATGAATCCGATCAATCGGCCAATCGGCACGATGCTGTTTCTCGGGCCGACAGGTTCGGGCAAGACTCGCGTCATCGAAGCGGCCGCGGAAGTTCTGTTCGGCGACACGAATGCGGTCGTCAAGATCGACTGTGCCGAATTTCAGCACTCGCACGAAATCGCCAAGCTGATTGGCTCGCCTCCGGGATACCTGGGCCATCGCGAGACTTCTCCGATGCTGACGCAGGAAAATCTCGATCGGATGCACACCGACGAGATCAAACTGACCCTGGTGCTGTTCGATGAAATTGAGAAAGCTTCAGACGCGCTGTGGCAGTTGCTGCTCGGCATTCTCGACAAAGCGACTCTGACCCTGGGTGACAATCGCCGCGTGGATTTCTCGAAGTGCATGGTCATCATGACTTCGAACCTCGGCGCGCGCGAAATGTCCGAACTGATTTCCGGCGGCATCGGCTTCGCGCCCGGCAAAGGCGTAAAGAACCCGCAAGACACGGAAGTCGATCAGAAAATTTATCGCACCGCTGTCGAAGCAGCCCGGCGGAAGTTCTCGCCTGAGTTCATGAACCGCATCGACAAAGTGGTCGTGTTCCGCTCACTCAAAGAGCATCATCTGCGCGCGATTCTCGATCTGGAATTGCAGGCGGTGCAGGATCGCATCATGATTTCGGCCGGCACCAAGTTCGTGTTCCAGTGCTCTACCGAAGCGAAGGACATGCTGCTGGAAGAAGGCATCGACTACAAATACGGCGCCCGTCACCTGAAGCGCGCGGTTGAGCGATTCCTCGTTTACCCGCTATCGAATCTGGTGGCGACGGGACAGATTGGCCTGGGCGACCTGGTGTTCGTCGGGCTTAATTCGGATACAAAACGGCTGGTCTTTTCGAAACAGTCCGGTGGGGCGCTAATCACGGACATCCCGGAAGCGCCGGCCCAGGAGAAGAGCCTGGCGGCGCGGTCCGGAAGCGTCGGCTTGCCGATTCCGCAGGTTAAGGAATCAAAAGCTGCGAAAAAAGGCCAGGGTCGCGGCGAACGCGCCGAAGGCTAACTCCGCACGACAAGCGAACTACGAAGGCGTCGGATTAATTTCCGGCGCCTTTTCCTTTTGCACGGTTGATTTGACGGACCGCGAGGCGGGCGGCTTCCGAAAGATAAGGATCAGCGTTGGCTAGAAAGGCTGCGTTCAAGGCCGGCAGGGCCGAATCATCGCCAATTCGGCCGAGCGCGGTTGCGGCTTCACGTCGCGTGTCGATCGAGTTCGATTCATTCTGTAACGCGCTGATCAAAACCGGCACCGCTGCGCGACTGCCAATCTGCCCCAGTGATCGCACTGCTGACCTGACGACGAATTCTTCTTCGTCACTCCTGGACTTCTGCTTCTTTGAACTGTCGCCGGCGATGATCTGCGCGAGCGCGGGCACCGCCGCGGCGTCACCGATCTCACCCAAAGCGATCGCAGCCGCCGCGCGCACCGACCGTTGCTTGTCACGATTCAACAAATCAACGAGAGGGGAAACCGCAGAAGGATGGCGAGTCTCACCGAGCGCGAAGACGATTTCGCGACGCACGAACTCCCCTTTGTCTTTCAGCAGCGGAAGTAACAACGTCGCGGCTTCGTGGTTGGGCAAAGAAATAACTGCGTGGGCTGCCGCAGCGCGAACGGTCGGACTCGCGTCATTCAACGCAGCCGCTGCCGCGCGTGACGCTTCGGGCCGCTTCAGATTCTCCAGGCGCATCAACGCGTCCCGCCGTTCCTCAACTTCCAGCGATCCCAACCGCTGGCGTTGCCGTTCGATTTCCCGCTGCACCGGTGTCAGGCGCGTGCTCTCCTGGCCGACGGTGAGTGTCGTAAACACAATGCAGGACGTGACAACGGTGACGATACCCGCCATTCGTCCACACTGTTTTGACCTCCGGTGGTTTGTCATCAGCTAATTACCAGCATCGATTCGTGACGCGACGGCGTGCAGCGTATCAATAATCAGGACCGCGATCGGCGGGTAAAACAACAAGTCGTAAATGAGAAGCAGCGTTGTTGAAGATGATGCGCCCACCGCATTGGGAACATGGCGAAACAAAAGAGCCAAATCTGAAAAGAAATCCTGTGAATGCCATCCGATCAACAAACCAATGCCCAGGCTGACCACATAGCCGCCCAACAAAAACGCGGTAGCCGAGAATCTCGAGAATGGTTTTGCCTCAGCCTTCTCTTCTTCGGTAATTGAGTAGTGAATGTCATGTGGCCGGTATGTGTAATGGCGAAAATATTCGCGCAGGCGGCGAGCCAGGTGCCACACTCCAGTCATAAAGAGCGTCACGAGAATCGCGCGACCCACCACGCCGAACGACTGCCACAGCGGGGGCTTGATCATGGCCACGAAGAAGGTCGAAAGAAAAAGCGACACCGTCGTAAAGACGGCCCTTTGGCGAGCAATACTCTCGCGCCGATCATTTTCGAGGATTTGATTTACGACGCGGTCCCAACGCGCCTGCATCTCACGTGCGCGTTGCGCGTGCGGATTCTCAGAATACAGGATTGAAGCGGCCTGGGTGCCTTTGTCGAGTTGCTGATCGTGAAATGCCCGCTCTTGCGGATCGATTAGTGTGTGATAGGCCAGCGACAGCAGTGCGAACTCGCGTGCAGCTTTTTCGGAACCACGATTTACATCGGGATGCTGCTTGCGCGCCAGCTTTCGATAGGCGGACTTAATCTCGCTGGCGGGCGCTGAACGCTTAACTCCGAGGACCTGGTAATAATTGATCATCGTAGGGGAACAAGAGGATACGCGCTCGCTTTGGCCGCGTGATCGCGAGCGAATCCTCAGTTTCAGGGAGATTTTAGCATCCTTCGACGCGAGGCGGCGAATTTAAGATGCGTTCTGGGCGGCCGAGCGTTCGATGAACTCGACCAAAGTTCGCACCGCAACTCCGGTTGGTCCCTTAGACCGAAAGGGCGTGGCCGGGTCGCCCCAGGCAGTGCCCGCGATATCGAGATGCGCCCACGAAACTCCGTCGGCGAATTCTTTCAGGAACGCCGTCGCTGTGATCGTGCCCGCTTTCTTGCCGCCCACATTCTTGATGTCCGCGATGTCGGATTTAATTTGGTTCGTATAGTCGTTGTCGAGCGGCAGTTGCCAGAAGCGCTCGCCGACTTCTTTGCCTGCAGCTATGAATGAATCTATCAAGTTTTGATCGGTCCCGAGGATGGCCGTGTTGACGTCGCCGAGCGCAATCGAAACCGCGCCCGTCAAAGTCGCCATGTCGATGATCTGAGTGGCCCCGAGCTTCTTCGCGTAGGCGATCGCGTCCGCGAGAATCAAGCGACCCTCGGCGTCGGTGTTGATGACTTCGATTGTTTTCCCCGTCATTGCGCGCAGGATATCGCCCGGCTTGGTTGCTTTGCCCGAGGGAAGATTCTCGCAACAGGGCGCCACGCCCAGCACCGGAATGGACGGCTTCAGCTGCGCAATCGCACGCATAGTGCCGATGACTGTCGCCGCACCGCTCATGTCATACTTCATCAATTCCATGTTCTCGCCGGGCTTCAGAGAGATGCCGCCCGAATCGAACGTGATTCCCTTTCCGACGAGGGCCAACAAGCCGTCCGACTTGGTCTTTTTCGCCGGGGTGTACTTCATTACGATCAGCTTCGGCGGCTCATCTGATCCGCGCGAGACGCCAAGGAACGAACCCATGCCGAGCTTTTCGATCTGCTTCTGATCCAGCACATCAATCGCAAGCCCGAACTGTTTCGCGATCTGCTTAGCGCGATCAGCCATTTCGGTTGGCGTGAGATAACCGCCGGGCTCGTTCGCCATGTCACGCGTCACATTCGCCGATTCGCCGATGATTCGCCCGCGCTCCGCGCCGCGCTGAAGGGCTTTTTGGTCTGCGCCTTCGATCACAACATCGAATCGTTCGACCTGGCGATCTTCTTTTTCTCTCGTGCGGTACTTGTCCGGGTCAAACAGTCCCAGGATGGCGCCGCCAATTACCGTCTGCGCGACGCGCTCAACATCACCGTCGGCGCGCGGAACGATCGCGATCGTCTTCGCGGCTTTGCTGCGCAGGAAACGCGTCGCCGTGCCGCCCATCTGCGAAATTTGGCGCGGCCCATACTCACCGCGCTCGCCGCAACCAATCAGAAGTAACCTCTTCGCCTGCAGCCCACTATCGGTGAGATGGAAGTAGGCCGTCTCGCCTTCCTTCGCTAAGAATTCTTCCGACTTGATGATTGATGTAATGGCCCGATCGACCGCCTTGTCCAAAGTCTTAAGCACACCGTCGTCTGGCTTCTCGCCTTTGAAAACCGCCACTGCGATAGCGTCCGCGTCGATCTTATTGATTGATTGTGAAGTTCCTCTGACGTCCATTTATTAAGCGCCTCTCATTTATCGATTTCTTTGTTTCAGCTGCGCGCGTGTCTCGCGATCGACCAGGCGCCGCAGTTCAGTCTCCCGTTTGTCGTAAAGCTTCTTGCCTTTAGCAACTCCGATTTCGAACTTAATCCTGCGTCCCTTTAGATAGACCCGCGTGACCACGAGCGTCATTCCCTCCGCGGCCGCCGCCTGGTCAAGCTTGTCGATCTCGCGCCGGTGCAACAGCAGTTTGCGTGTGCGCAAGGGATCGTGGTTCGCAAAATTACCGTGCGTATACGGCGAGATATGCGCATTGAACAGCCACGCTTCGCCTTCACGAACCCCAACGTAGGACTCTTTCAATTGGATTCGGCCATCGAGCACGCTTTTCACTTCCGTCCCGACCAGGGCTATGCCCGCCTCGTACTTCGCGGAAATGTGATAGTCATGAAACGCCGCGCGATTTGTGGCCAGGACCTTCTCTGCCGTCGCTGTTGCCATTAAGGGATTGTTAAATGGTGACTATAACAAGCGGCGCAATGACGGACAAGCAAAGGACGTTTCGGCCGTCGAATGTTCGCTGTTATCCTCGCGCGAGATTATGAACCAGCGAATCCGACTGTGGACTTTCTTGTTTGCCGTCGCGGCGATTCCGAGACTGCTCGGCGCATTTCTTCTGCCCAATACATTCGGCGACGCTTACGTCTACATCCGAGACATCGGGACCCTAAGCACGAAGATCAAAGCCGGCACCTTAGCACTCACAGACTTGTACGGGTTCTGGCTGCCTCTGTACCAGTTGATAGCAGCGTTCGTTAACGTGTTTGTTGGGAATGGCTTTTACACAGGAAAGATTGTTTCGGCCGTGGCGGGAATCGGCATTTGTCTGCTCGTGTACACGATCACACTGCGCGTTGTGCAGCACCAAACCGCTGCACTTCTGTCATTTCTGCTAATCGCGCTGAACCCGCTTCACATCATGAATTCCGCGTCAGCTATGACTGACGTTCCGCACGCACTGTTCGTACTCGCAAGTCTTTACTTTGTGCTGAAGAAGCGTTGGGTGGTGGCGGCGGTTTTCGCTGCGCTTGCCGGGCTGACGCGCGTCGAGAGCTGGATGTTGATTGCGCTCATCCCCACCATTCAGTTTTGGAAAGAACGTCGTGTTTCGATTCCTGCTCTGCTCATCATGCTCTTCGCGCCGCTCTTTTGGTTTTACGTTTCGTGGAAGGCCACAGGTGATTGGCTGGCTTGCTTCAAAGCTCGTGACCAATACAAAGATTGGCTCCTGACGCAGAACCCCGCGCTCGCCGAATTCTCAGTGAGAGGCGTGGTGCAGGATACCGCGATGCTGGTTTCGGGGATCGATCTGGCCGTGCTTTGCGCCGCGCTGGTTGCAGGCTGGCTGGTTGTCAGGCGCTTGACTCAGCGGGCTGATGGCGCAGTCGCGAACCTCGACGACGGTGCGAAGCCCGCACCAATGAGCATCGACTCAATACTTCCGCTGCTCGTTTTCTTCTTTCCCTTCCTCGGCCTGCTCGTCGTCGCTTATCTGACCCATCAGCAGCCGATTATCTTTCCGAGATACGGCCTGATTCTTTTCAGTCTGGGCATTCCGATCCTTGCGTGGACTTACTTCGCGATTGTCCGTCGCCGACCGCAATGGTCCCGGCGAATTCTGATAGCGATCGTCCTGCTCTGTGCAGTGAACTTTTCCGCGCAATTTGCCGGCGGAATTGGCGAACTGAATCGCTATCGGGCTCAACGCCACGTGGCTAATTACCTGGGCTACCAGTTCGAAATGAACCCGGGAGTAAAGATCTTTTGCGATGAAGGAACTGTGCGAGCGCTTTCCGGAATTCCAGAGGATCGGTTCGTCACTTCAGCAGACGCGCCGAAAGATCCGGAGGACTTTCTCACTTTCCTCGAAAAGCTAAATGTAGAGTGGTTAGTAGTCGTGGTGAAAAATGATTCCCTCGTAAGACGGCTCTTTCCCGATTCTCAGTACGGCGAGCCAATAGGGCCTTACGAGGCGGTCATGTTGCGTCAGTCGCCATTCTTGCACATTCGAATGTTCATCTATCGGCGTAAACCGGCTCCGTAAACTCTCAGATCAACCGTCTCCTCAACATATCCAGCGCCGCCTGCGATGCGCGCCAGCGAATGAGTTCGCGGTCGCCGGGCAGCGTTAGCTTCTTGTGCTCAGTGTGCGCGTCATCGGCCAGTGCGATGTAAACCAGGCCTACCGGTTTTTCTTCCGTGCCGCCGTCGGGGCCGGCAATTCCAGTCACTGCCAAACCAAAATCGGTTTTCGCTTTATGACGAACGCCGCGCGCCATGTCGCGCGCAACCTGTTGGCTCACCGCCCCAAACTCCTTGATCAGTTTTTTGTCGACGCCCAACAGACGCGTCTTCGATGCGTTTGAGTAGGTCACAAGTCCTTCAATGAAATATTTTGAAGAGCCGGGCACACTGGTCAGACGTTGCGCGATCAATCCGCCGGTACAACTTTCCGCGACCGCCAGGGTGAATTCAGTCATCGCCAGCCGCCGCCCGACAACTTCTTCCATCGTCTCGCCGCGAAATGAAAAGACGGAATTGCCGAGCGCCTCTTCAATCTTCAGCGAAAGGTGATCGAGTAACGCCTCGGCATCGCCTTCGGTCCGCCCATGCGCGCGCAGGTGAATCTCGACTTCACTGCTATTGAAGAGAATGGTCGTTTGCGGATTATCGAACTGCGTGTAGATCGGCGAAATCTTTTCATCAACCGCGGACTCACCCATGCCCGTCACCCGCATTAAGCGCGTCGCGAAGCGCACGTCCCCCGCGATCTTTTCCAACCGCGGCTTCACTTGGGTGTCGAACATCGGTTTCATTTCACGCGGCGGGCCGGGCAACAGGGCGACGGCGCAACTTCCCTGCTCCAGATAAAGCCCGGGAGCAGAACCGTTCGGATTGGCCAGCACTTCAGCGCCATCTATCACCATCGCCTGACGCGAATTTCGTTCCGGCATAGTCACGCCGAACCTTTGAAACTTTTTGCGAATCTCTTCGAGGAGCTTTTCGTCGAGCGACAACCGGCGGCCGAGCGCGCGGGCGACAACTTTGCGCGTGATGTCATCCTCAGTCGGGCCAAGTCCGCCCGTCGCAATCACCACGCGCGAACGCTTCACCGCATCCTTCACGACTTCTTCCAGACGCGCATCGTCGTCGCCGACGATCGTTTTCAACTTTACGTCAATGCCGATGCGATTCAGTTGATCGGTAAGCCAGAGACTGTTTGTGTCGCTTTTGTTTGGCGACAGAAGCTCAGAACCGATAGCGATGATTTCTGCGGAGAGCATACGTCAATTTTTGACCGCGTCGGCGTAGGCATGACTGAGCCACTGCAAAGCGTCGTGAATATCCGTTTCTGATTCGACGATGAAGGAAATCCACTTCCCACCGGGCGTCGATGTGATGACTCGCTCGTCTTTCTTCATCTTCTCAGTGATGTCGCGGGAACGCCTGCTTAAGCGGAACGCGATGCTGTTCGGAATGTCGATCGCACGCGTGCGTGGCAGCGCGGCAAAAATTTTCTGGCCGTGGTATAGGCCCGTGAAGCCGAACATCGGGCGTGAGCTCACATCCGGCCACGCAAGAATTTCGTTCTCAAGCAAGGCGGCGAACCGCTTGATCTCTTCAGATGCACGCCGAAGCGTTGGTCTCGGATTCGCTGATGACTTGCGAGTGCCTTTCTGAACTCGACGCATAAACCTGACCGGAGTCGCTACTGTAACGCCGGCCGCGCTTCTTGTCGATTCTTTCACCCGTCGCTTATAGTCAATTTCTTTTTGAACCATGGCAAAACAATCCTATTCAATCGTAGCTTTACCCGGAGACGGAATTGGTCCTGAGGTTTTGGCGCAGGCTCTGCGCGTCTTGCGTGCGGCCGGCGAGCTGTTTCAAATCAACTTTCAGATCGAAGAGATTCCCTGCGGCGGCCACTACTACGCGGAACACGAGATCGAGTGGCCCGAGGGTTCGTTTGAAAAGTGTCAGGCTGCAGACGCAGTTCTGCTCGGCGCGGTCGGTCACGATATCGACGGGAAAACGGTTTTCACGAAGCCGGGTAAACCATATCCAGAGCCTCAGTTAGCGGGCTTTGCGCAGGTGATTCTCAATAGGCAGAAACTTGATCTGTACGCGAACGTGCGGCCGGTCAAGCTCTATCCCGGAGTGAAGCACAAGATCCACGGCGAGCTAAAGCAGGTTTGGGAACCGGGCAAGGTCGATTACGTCGTGATTCGCGAGAACACCGAAGATGCGTACACAGGCGAGACCAGCGATATCGACGGCGGGCGTGTCACGCCGATTCGCATTACGCGCCGCGCGACCGAACGCGTCGTGCGCTACGCTTTCAACCTGGCGCGCCGGCGAAACAAACAGAAAAAAGTTACCTGCGTTGAAAAGTCGAACATCATCGGCGCCCATCGCTTTTTCCGCGAAGTCTTCCGCGAAGTCGGCCAAAGCGAGTTTCCCGACATCACGCTTGATTACGCTTACGTCGATGCGTTCTGTCAGTGGCAGATTCGTAATCCTGAATGGTATGACGTCGTAGTCGCGCCTAATTTGGCGGGCGACATCATCAGCGACAACGGTGCGACGACCGCCGGCGGATTAGGCCTGGCGGTTGGCGGCAACATCGGCGACGAGCATGCGATGTTCGAACCGATTCACGGCAGCGCACCGAAGCATGCGGGTAAGGACAAAGCGAATCCGCTCGCGGCGGTGCTCTCGATGCAAATGATGCTCGACTGGCTGGGGCAGCGTCACGATGACGAGCGGCTGCTGCGCGCGGCTGCGAAAGTGGAGGTCGCGGTGTCGGAACTGCTCAGCGAAGGCCAGACACTGACGTACGATTTGATTGGCGAGGAGAAAGCTTCTCGCTGCAGCGAGGTCGGCGCCGCGGTTGAAGAGAAACTGCGAAAGCTGTCATCGACAGTTTAGCGGACGGGCTACTCCCGCAGGTTGCTACTACAAAGAAAGAGGCGGGCAGGAGCCCGCCTCTAAGCCACGCAGAAGTCCCCCATTCCTAATCCTCGGGTTTCCTCCTCGTTACCGTCCTTCTATTGATTTGGTTGGCTGCCGCGACTCAATACTTTAGTGCTGAGTACCTTTCCCGCATTATCGAGTAGGACTTCGATAACGCTGCCGCCGCTGTCCTGAACGCGCCGCACCGTCTGTCCCGCAGAGTTCGTTGTTTCAGACAAAACTCGCAAACTCGAGACATTGCCGATCGTTTTCGAATCGACGGCTTTCCCGGCCGTATCCAATGTCCGCTCGACAATGTTTCCGGTCGTGTCGACAGTGCGCTGAACGGTTTGGCCAAGCGTATTAACCGTCTGGCTTAACACGCCGCCGGGTTGAAGCGCTGTGTTCGCGACACCGCCAACGGTGTCAACGGTCTTGTCTACCGTCTGCAATAAGCGTTCGAGGATCTGCGGATTGCGATCAATCGTCGTGAGCGTGCGGTCGATAATCTGCGCCACGTTATCGAGTCTGACCTTCAGTAAGACTTCGGCTTTGACTCCTTTAATGTTGAGCTTCACCTTGTCGATGCTCACGTCAGCACCGGCCGATAGAGCCAGCAGATTCGCCAGGCGCGCATCCAGCGATACCTTCGCCTTCAAATTGTCGACCTCGAGATTGATCTCGTCCACCGACAGGTTTGGCACGTCGAGCAATACATCAGGATCACCAGTCGCGGCTTCCTGACGACGACGGGCGCTAGACTCCTGCTGGCGCGTGCGCTCTTCCTGCGTCAGCGGGCGCACGGGCGTGACTGGTGTCGGCGAAGGCCGCGGTTGCTGTTGGTTATTCCGTGTGCTGCCGCTGGTGATTGACGCGTCCGTTGATCCGGTGGTTGTTGTAGGTGTTTGCGCCACTGCGGCGATGCTCGCCAGCAAAACACAGGCGCCGCAAAGGGCGAGGCTCCTCAGGTGATTCATGTATCCTCCAGGTTTGGTCCAGGGTTTCAAATGGAGGGGGCCAACGTTTCGAAAAAGCAATTCAGCGCGGGGGACGCGCGGGGCGTGAGTTTAAGCGATCCAGAACTTTTTGAATTGAGCCACGGAAGCGAACGGTGCCGGTGACATTGCGCATTAACACATCAATTTTTCCGGCACGCACCTCGACCCCCACATTCATGCTCAGGTTCTTCCCTTCGCGGCTGTCCAACCCGACCGAAGTCGCCGCGAAAAAATCGTTCTCAGTAATACGGCGCTCAACAATATTCAAATCAAAGGTTTCTTCTGCGCTTACGCGCTGAACAGGATCGGGAGTGGGAGGAAGTTTCTGTTGGCTGGCACAGCCCACCGCCGCCGCCGCCACGATTGCCGAAATTGAAACGATTCGAGATATGAAATTCACGGCTTACCCTTCTGACTATTAGTCGCGCCAGCCGGGGTCGCCGGTGGTGGAGCGTTAACAGGAGTATTTGCTGGCGACGGCGCCTTTGGTGGTTCGCTATTTTCAGTAATGGGAATTTCGCCGAGCGCTTCTGCCACGATACGTTCAATATCAGCCAGCCGGCTGGTTATCTTCAAACGAATGCCAATGTTTCGGTAGGTCACGCCGGGCTCGAGTTTGTCGGGCAGATTGAATCGCTCAACCTGCCAAATCGTCTGGTTTTTGGACTTGTCGAGAAACTCAACGGTGGAATTGGCGATGGCGTCGAATCGCAGCGATTCGGCCGTAATATTCGCGATGATGGCTATGTCCGCAGCTTCCACATCCGGATCGTTTCTGATGTCCGGAAGAACGGGCATGGGTTGGGCCGGGGGCGCAGGTGGTGTCGATCGTTGCGTCCGTGCAGTCGGCCGGCTTGTTCGACGCCGTTGAGCAGTCGCCTCCGTAGCCACGGACAAGACTCCCAACGCGCAAACAATCGCGAACAGAATTTTCATTTTTGTTTTAACTTGCGTCAGCGCTCGGAACTTATCTGCACTCTATTAAGACAACATTCCATCAGGCACCGTGAGGAGCAAACACAATGCCATCCAAGAGTTTTCCAGGGACCGATGCTGTCGAGAAGCGTGGCCTGACTACTTTGCGTGGGTTCGAATTCGTTCTTCGATCTTCGGCAAACTCAGAATCATCGCGTCGCCGACCGCTTTCAAACTCTTCGCCGAAACTTTATCGAGGGTGTCTTCCTTGGTGTGCCAGTAAGGATAGGTTCCCAGCTGAATGATATCGACCGCATCGACGCCCGCGCGCAGGAACGGTGCATGGTCGTCGTCACTGACGCCTTCGTAAGCGTCAGTGAACTGTGAGCCGTAGCCGGCTTGCTTTGCGGTCTGCCAAATTAGATCGACAAGCCATTTCGAACTTAAAGCCGGACGCCCGAACTTCAGATCTTTATAGCCCACGATGTCGAGCAAGATCATCGAGCGCAGGCGCTTCAGCTCATTTTTCGCTATCAGCTGAGTGACGTAATGGCGGCTGCCGTACGTGTTATCCGGAAGTTCATTGCCGGGATCTGCAGGATTCGGGTTCTGACAAGTATCCCAGTCCTCGCAAAACGGTTCTTCCCCATCGAAGAAAACGAACCAGTAAGTGAATTTCGGTTTTGGTTTCGCGGCCAGCACGCGCGCGATTTCAATCACTGCTCCGGTTGAAGATCCGCCGTCATTCGCGCCGACAAACTTGATGTCTTTGAAGTACTTGGTGTCGTAGTGACTTGAGATAATGATGACGTCAGCTGATTCACCGGCGAGTTCAGCCGTGACATTCACCATCTTCTTCTGGCCTTGCGGCGTCGTCGCTTGAAACTCGTCGGCCATGACGTTGAGCCCGTACGACTTCAGCTGATCGACGATGTAACCGCGCGTTTTCTCTAATTCGGCCGAGCCCGCAGGCCGCGGGCCGAACTCAACCTGTTTGCGCACGTGTTCAAAAGCACGATTGCCGTCAAAGTCGGAACCCGACTTTGGCTCAGGCGAATTCACAGTTCCAATGTTTGTCGGCTTGTTATTGGTACTGGGACAACCGAGCAGCGACAGCGGCAGAATCAGCGCGAACGCAACGGTGAAAAATCGCACAGGACTTCTGGAGAATTGAATGAGTTGGCGGCGAGTTTGAGTCATCAGGTTAGCGGGCGGCAGCGCGCGAAGTCGGGGTCTTCTTCACGCTCGGTATACGGGCCTTTCGACAGTCATAACAAACACCAATCATCCGCAAGAGATGCTCGGTGAGCTCAAATCGATGCTTGGCGGCCATCGCATCCTGAATTGCTTCCAGTTCCGGGGAATAAAACTCGATGACCTTGTGGCACTCAGAGCAAATCATGTGGTCGTGATGCTCATGTTTGTAATGGTGCTCGTAATGCGCGCGGCCGTCGCCGAAGCGCACCTCGCGCGCCAGCCCGGCTTCCATCAGCAATCGCAGCGTTCGATAGACTGTCGTCTGCCCCACGCTCGGATCCTGTGCTTGCACCAACCGGTAAAGGTCTTCGCCGGACATGTGACCTTCGGTGCGCAGGAACACATCCAGAATCAGGTCGCGCTGCGCGGTGCGCTTCAACCCCTTCTTCTGAATGTGTTTTACGAAAACTTCCTGCTCTTCAGTCATCGGCATGGCAAGACTCACGAAGCGGCTGGCATTTTACCACCGCCACGATGTGGTCAGAAGGGCGAGTATGCTGCCGTAACCAAAACGGTGGCATTCGGTGGTGGCCAACGACAACTGGACTTCTGACACAATGAAGCTGCGTGGTATCTTTTTGCGGATTGCCGGGGTGGCGGAATGGCAGACGCTACGGACTTAAAATCCGTTGACCGTAAGGTCGTGTGGGTTCGAGTCCCACCCTCGGCACCAACTCTTCCATTCGAGCTGACATCGAAGCATCAATTCGGTTTGCTAACGCTGCAATCTTTGATGATTGTCCAAAGCGCGTTGATGCTACGAGCTGACGAGAAATTCATCTCAACCCGCCGTCTGGCAGCTTCGCCCAACTCTGCGGCAAGCAAAGGATCGCGTAACAAGCGAAGCATTTGGTCGGCCATTCCGGCAACGTCTCGCTCCTTGACGAGCAGGCCTGTTTGATTGGGTATGACCGCATCGGGAATACCACCATGATACGTGGCCACGACTGGGAGACCGCTAGCGCCGGCTTCGAGAAGAGCGACGGGTGTGCCTTCCATGGCACCCGAAGCGGCTTCGATGGAGTGCTGGGCAAAGAGACGCGCGCGCCTCATCTCATCGGCCACGACATGGTGAGGTTGGGTGCCCAGAAAAGTTACGGCGCGTTCAATCGCAAGCCTTCCCACGAGTGTCAGGCACTCCGCGAACAGTGGCCCATCGCCAATCATGCGCAGACGCGCTTCCGGGTATGCCTTCACCACATCGGCAAAGGCTACGAGTGTTAATTGTGGCCCTTTCTTTTCGACGAAGCGTCCGACGGTTAGCACGTGCGGAGGAGACTCGGACGGCCTGGCTCCATGGAAAAATTCGCAATCAACTCCGCACGGATTGTAATGCACTCGCTCGGGCGGCGCGCCCATGTCAATCAACGTTCTTTGCATTTCGCGGGACACCGCGATCAACGCTGCCGCCTGCCTGAACATCACCGAATAGCCCTGAGCATAGCGCTCTAACACCCACCGCTCACTCATATCGTATCCGTGAAAGTGAACGACGAGTGGCAGGTTTAATTTCCGGCACGCCCCCAGGACGGCGACTCCGGTGGGCCCATATTCCGCAAGCACGACCTCAATTTGCTGTCGCCGGAAGAATTCAACGTAAGCCGAGGTAATACACCGCTCATATCGATCGGGGAAAAGCACGCGTTGCGCACGATGATAGGCACGGCCCGGCAAGCTCTTCTCCCATAGCGACGCCGATTTCGCCCACGGGGGCCAATCATCTAACAGCACCGTTTCAGCCGGGAGGTCTGTGACATGCTTTCGGATGAAAGTCTCCGAATAGGTCACCGGGCCGTTTCTGACGATGCATATACGCATAACGACAGTGGAATCAGATCGCCAAACTCTTCAATGCTGTGCGATCTTAAGGGCCTGAACACTATAAAGCGTAAGGATTGGGAACAAGGTCGCTTGAGCCAATGAGGCAGCTCCAGCATCCGCTCAAACTGAAAGAACCTGAATTCTTTGGGATGACTCAGTTAAATTTCCGGATGCCGGTTGAGATAGCGATGGAGCGCCATCGTGCCACTTTTACCAAACGCGCCGGTTCGGCGCATGCTACCACAGAGGAATTCTCCTTTCAGCGGCCGCGCACGAGTCGTTGGGCTGAGAGGTTAAGACTGTATCCGCGGCGCTGGTTTGGCGGGATTGGCTGCAAGATCTTGGCTTCTGGTTGATACTACCAGCGAGGGACTCCGTCTCTCTGGCGCTTGTTCACACTCGTCCGCTATTTTCGGAAGCAATGAAAGATGGATCACCCAAATGCGTGAACGCAGCTTCCCGCTTAGCTCACTATGAGAACTGGTAAACGTACTTTCAAGCGGATCAAGATCGGAATTGTCGCTAACGAATTCTTCGCTGAAGGGGTGGGAGGGATCGGGGGGTTCGGTTGGGCGGCGCGGCAGGTCGCGAACTTCTTCCACCAACACCCTGAACATGGCATCGACGCGGTCTTTCTAAACCGGACGCTGCCACTAAACGAAGGTGCGGTTGAGAGTTGGGTCCATGACACTCGCTTGATTTCGCGAGGCGTGACTTGGCGGTCGGACTTGCGACGACTGCGAGCTGAGCGTTTTGATTTGTTGTTGATGATTGACTACCGCCCGAGCTACCGCTTCTTTGCAGGCGCATTGCCGCGGACGCCAATCATCGTCTGGGTGCGCGACCCGCGACCGCCGGCCGACGTGCGGAAGATCAACACGCTCCGCATCCCCGGCGCCGGCCCCGCGCGGCCGCAGGGGATAGACGAAATTAACTGCACCTCGCTCGGCGTAATCGTGCGCGCGTCGCGCCTACTCGCGCGACCTGTTCTGTTCGCGACGCTGGCGACGGACTTGGCGGATAAAGTACACGATACTTACCGCACTACTCCGTCGCAGATCTTTCACCTCCCGAACCCGATAGACATTAACCCAGCCGGCGAGACAAAGAGCGAGCGGCTTCGTGTCATCTTCCTCGGCCGCCTCGATCCGATCAAACGCCCGTGGCTGTTTGCAGAGCTGGCCCGGCAGTTCCCTGAAGTCGAGTTTCTTTTCCTGGGTAACAACCACTTCGAGGGCGAGGGCGCGTGGCAACCCACACACTTGCCCGCCAACGTGCAAATGCTTGGGCACGTGGACGGCGCGGAGAAGCTGCGGTTGCTCGCGTCGGCATGGGCGCTCGTCAACACCTCCATTCATGAGGGGGTGGCGGTTAGCATGCTTGAATCCCTTGCCTGCGCGACGCCCGTTATCAGTTGTCAGAACCCAGCGGAGTTGGTCTCGCGCTTCGGCATCTACACCGGGCGCTTCGACGGCACCGGGCTTGAAGGAATGCCGAAATTCGTCGAGGGTTTAAGGCGTCTGCTCGGAGACCGCGAGCTGCGATTGCGGCTCGGACGCGAAGGTCGCCGGTGGGTTGGCGAGACGCACAACAGCTCGCAGTTCATCGCAGCTTTCGACGAGCTGTGCGCGCGCGCCGAAGTCCGCAGGCCCGTTGGCTCTGCGGAGGGGAGAGCGGAAGGGTGAAGGTTGAGATGGAGCGGCCTTCGGTCTCAGTTGTGATCGCCACACACAACCGGCGCGCGTTTTTAGCGGAGGCCGTCGCAAGCGTCCGTGCGCAGACGTTCGAGAGATGGGAACTTTTAGTCGTTGACGACGCCTCGGAGGACGACACCTGGGAGTGGCTCACGCGCGAGCGCGAGCACGACGAGCGGCTGCGCATCTTCAGACTCGCGGAGAACTCCCAGCGCGCGGTGGCCGCCAATCACGCGCTCGCCGAGGCGCGCGGAGAGTTCATCATGTTCCTCGACGACGACGACCTCCTCCGTCCTGAAGCCCTCGCGCAACTCGCCGAAGCCTTGCGTCAAGATGAAAGCGCCGTGGCGGCTGCGGGCGCGAGGTTCAAGTTCAAGGAAAGCGGCCAGGGCGTCCGCATCAACCATCCGTCAAAGCCCGTGAAGAAAATCATCTGGCCAGAGCTGTTGCACGGGAGTGTCTGGTCGGCCGTCTCTGGCCAGACGCTCTACCACACAGAGAAAGTCAGACAGGTGGGCGGCTACCCGCCGGGAGTGATCGTCGTTGACGACCGTACGTTGTGGTTACGCATCGCACGGCTCGGCCCCGTACTCATCCTGCCGTCAATCGTGCTCGACTACCGCACGCACGATGGTCAGTGGCGACCGCACAACATACAGGAGATGAGGAAAAGCGTGTTCGAAGATTTCATGGCCGGACTGCGGCCACATGAGTTACGACGCGCACGCCGCTACCGCCGGAGCGGCGAATGGTCGCGCGCGGCTGACGAAGAGTTCGAGCGGGGAAACTACCGAGCGGCTTTGGCCGGCTATCTCAGGGCGTGTCGAGCGGCGCCGACGCTGCTCCTCTCTCCGCTAATCGGAAGACGGACGATTAATGCTATTAAGAGTTCGCTCCGGGGTCTCCTGTCCCACAACCGCCCGGGCAGAGGTCAGCGGCCCGCATGAGAATCGCTGTCATCGTGAAGGGCCTTTGCCTCAAAAGGCTTGAACCCGGACAGTCGCCATATGACAACCCGAATGGTTGAGAGAAAGTAGCCGGAGGTCGCAGCGAAGCGCAGACCTCCGGATTGCGTACATGCGTCAATGCACCCCGCAGGGGTGCAAGAAAATAGCGAGTTCTGGCATCCCTTCAGGATGCTCGGATTCTTTAGCTTCTCCTTCCGGTGGTCTGCGACCACCGGCTACTGTCTCTCAGCCCTTCGGGCTGAAACCATGTTTTCGTTACTCGTCCGCTTACTGGGCAGGTCTATAGTGAATCAGAGAGAGCGTTCGCAGACTTCATTATCCACCATCGTCCGCGCGTGCTGATCTGGTTGGCCGCGAACTTCAACGCCCAGTTCAATCTCTCACTGGGCGACGCGGGTGGGATAAAAGGTGGTCTCACTGGGCGAGACTTTGAACCTTGGCGCAGGTGTGCGATGCGGAGGCTAACGCTGAGGTTGAACAAAATTCGGCGGATTACAAGGTCCATCTCCGGATTAAGGTTTCGCTCTTGCAGTTCCCTAAACGCTGCCAATCTATCCGCTAAAGTCTCTGGCAAACTGTGGGACAGTCCGCCGGCATGGATGGCGTATTCAAAAACAGGCTCGGGAACATAATCCAGCTCGTAGCTCGCTGAAATCTCCAGCCATTTTAAGTAGTCTGCAGCGACGTGTCCCGGCGTGAACCCGCCGGCAACCTCGAAACATTGGCGCCGGGCCACTACCGACGAGCAAGGCACGAAGCATCCGGCGGCAAAGGCCTCCAGCACGCGCCCCCGGCTGGGACGAACACCATCAAAGAACGTGCGCCGCAAACGGCGGGGAGTCCCCTGTCGATAATCAACCAGTGTGGCATTGCCGAAAACCAGCCCGACTTCATCTCTGCTGAACAGCGGCAATTGGCGGCTGAGACGGTCGGCGTACCACACGTCATCCGAGTCGATGAAAGCGACGAATTCTCCACGCGCGTGTTCCAAACCAAGATTACGTGCGGCTTCTGCCCCACTGTGTGGTTGATCGAGAATTGTGATGCGTGGGGTGAAGCCCTTCAGTACATGCCGTGTGCCATCTGTTGAGCCGTCGTTGATAACCAACAGCTCGAAATGCGGGTAGCTTTGCGAGAGAACGCTCTTAATTGCTCGAGTCACCCAGTCCGCGCGATTGTGAACGGGCAAGATGACGGAAACGAGTGAGCCGGCTAGCGCGTTGTCGTGTGGTGATTCCATAGCGTTGGAAAAGCAAGGCGTGATTTTTCAAAAGCCTGCACAAGCCGGACGAAACAGAGGACAGTGCAAACCTTAATCCTATCGCGCCAGCGAAAAAGCGACGGCTCGCGCATGACCTGGGCCATGGCTCTAACAGGGGGAACGAGATCCAGCAGCCAGCTTCTGTCGAATTCGAGGTACGCGCTTCCCTTCAAGCGTTTCAGATCATGATGTCCACCAGCAACGCGGACAATCTTGGTGTACAGCTCGGCGAAAGATGCGCGTGCGGGATGGAACACACGCGTCTTTTCGCAGTATTCCAACTTGTAGCCATAGCCCGTGACGCGCCTGCCCCACTCCAGATCACCACCCGACTTAACTTCCGCGAGAAAGTCCCCCGCCTGCGCTAATACTTTTCTAAACGTAAAGAGATTTGCGGTCGCCCCGAAACCGTATTTCCTCACGAATTCCTTCTGGGGCAGCGCTATCAATTGTTCATATTGCTCGATGGCATTCGGCTGCGCGGCTACGCGCGGGAAAATCTCGACGTGACCGGCCACGACCGCGCAATTCGCTTCCAGCGCCGTCAGGTGGGCCACGCCTCTTTCGATCCAATCGGACGCGGGAATGCAATCGGCGTCGGTGAAAGCGATGATCTCTCCCTGCGCGACCGCCACTCCCGCATTTCGTGCGGCGTAGGAGCCCGGTCGTCTCTCATGTACAACTCGCGAGTGAGCATTTACGGAAACAAGCTGAGCAATCTTCTGCCCGGCCTCGCCGTCTCGCTGCTCAGGATGATTATCGACTACGATGACCTCGTATAACTCATCGGCGTAAGTTTGTTCCTCGAGCGCATGAAGACAACCGGCCAACCGCTCGGCATCATTCCAGACGGGAACTATCACCGACACGAAGGCATTTCGAGTTTCCCGTACTGAAGACATAGATTCAGTCCAACGCGCCCTGGTGCGAATACGGCTGCGAGGCGAACGGACCCACTATCCTTGAGCTAAAAGCACCGTGGTCGTTATTTTGTTCAGTCGACACCAATGCGGGCAGCGACCCCCAGTTATCAGGTTTGTCCCGGTGGTTTGTAATCAGCTCGCTCATGCTTTCCAGCCGCGTCTCCCAATCGCCCTGGCGCGCAACCGCGCGCCTCCGCGCAATTAAAGCGTCGTCATCTCTGAGACTAAGCGCATGCTCAATTCCCCGCAGGAACTCCTCCGGATGTTCCTGACTGGTGACAATCACTTGATGCTGCTCATTAAAGGCGCAGACCCACGGCAGATTTGTGGAAACGATTGGCTTACCCATCGCCAGGTATTCATTAATTTTCGACGGCACCACTGTTTCAGTGTAGGTGCTGCGCTTGTACGGAACGATACAGACGTCAAAGGTCCGTATGTAATCTGCCAACTCTCGATGCGGGCGCTGACCCAGGATGTAAACGTTCGGCAGATCGGCGAAGTCGTTCAACGAAATTTCCGATGAGCCTACGAAAACCCACGACCAGGTGGGACGCGCCCTCGCCATCACGGTCAGCATATCGACGCTTACATGACGATGCCATCCTCCGACATAGCCAATTACCTTATGCCCATTTTTTGCCGCTGGCGCGGGTGACTTCGCCGGGGATTGCCTGGCCCATGAGAATTCCCCATGCGCGGATCGGAGCGAGGGGAAGTCAGAATCTTGTACCGGAAAGGCCTTTAAGTTTACGCCGTAGGGAAAAACGTGGACGTTGTTATTCCATTGACGGCAGTGAGTTGCCAACTCTTCACAAATAGTGAAGACGACATAGCTTCGCCTGACTAACTGAGCTTCGTTACGCGCAAGCTGTTGAGAGTCGGTTGTTAGTTGAGCGAAGTCGCCGGCGCAGTAGTAGATTACCCGGCTGTTCGTTGAAGACAACAAATCCAACACGCCGAGAGTTGTATCGGTGGGCAGGAATGTCCAAATGATGGGGTCCGTCATGCGAAGACCACGCGCGACTTTTCCAATCAGTGGCAAAAATAAATGTCGATTAAGAGATTCTCGTATGCCGGAGCCAAAGGGAGGCAAAACCAGCGGAGCATGGACCCAAATATTAGGCGCGACCTGGCGGAGACTATGCTGATGCAGCGCCCCTGCCCAATGCTTTAACCGTCGCACGATCCGTTTCGTATCGCGAAAACCGGGAGAACGCACGCCGGTGTTTTCAATATAGAGCACTCGATTGCCGGCCTGACTTAGTCTGACGGCGAGTTCTTGCGGAGCTTGCCACTGATCGTCCCAGTCAATGCTCGACGTGAAGATAATGTTGCGGCCCGTAATCATCTAATATTTACGAAAGCAGTCGCGGAATCGTAAAAAATCGATCTCAACCAAAAATATTGATTTGGACAACTCTTATGGGCCGCTCAGGGGGCAAACCGATTAGCGATTTGCTGAGGGTATATGTAAGAAATTAATTACGCAACGGGCAATTGGCTGAAACGTCTCAAATTCGATTAACGCGTTGAAGAACTCCCGTGATCAAGTCTGCAGGTGTAGCGCGGCAGAAAATTATCGCCGGGATTCCGCGTCAATGGCTGAAGATGATTTCGTGGAAAGCGAATTGTGCTGCACAGCCGCGAACAGAGGGCTCATCAACGCAGCCGCTGCGCGAGCCAATCGCCGATCATCGTCAACACGTCGTCCCGCATCATTATCGGCGGCGGAAGCTTCGCATAGTTGATCGGAAAGCCGTCGGTGTCCTGGACAAATAGATGGTTGAGGTCAGGTAGCACGCGCGCTGTCACGTCCTTATTGCCCCCCTCCTTGAACGCGGCTTCCTGTAACGCCACCTCCGCGGGCACAGCCTGCTGGTCGCGCGAGCCGGTGAGGATCAGCACCGGTGTCTTCACCCGGCGCATAGTCGCTGCTGGATCGTAAGTAAGAAAGAATTTCATCCACGGGTCGGCTGCCATCATGGCGTCGATCCTTCTCGGGATGTCGGCGATGCGGGTTTCTCGCTCGGCGGGCGTCAGCTTCGTGTCGTGCTCGATGATGTTCTTTAATTGATAGTGGAGCGCCGTGCGCCCGGGTTGGGCGATGCCGGCGAGCAGCACGATGACGCGCAGCGTGGGCTCCTTTTCGGCCATCATCGGCGCAATGATGGCACCTTCGCTGTGACCGAGCACGCCGAGGCGATCGGCCTTGATCTCTGGCCGCGTGCGCAGATAAGCGAGGCCGGCGCGCACGTCCTCTGCGAAGTCGGCGCTGGTTGAGCCCTTGAACGTGCCCCCCGAGCCGCCGGTTCCGCGGTCGTCCATGCGCAGCACCGCGATCCCGCGGCGCGCCAGCGAATCGGCGATCTGGCGGAAGGGCCGAAAACCTGGCAGCCCGATGTTCTCGTCGCGGTCCTGCGCTCCGGATCCCGTAACGGTGACGATCGCACCGACGGGTTTTGTACGGCTCGCAGTCTTGGGTAGTGTCAGTGTGCCGGCAAGCGTGTGGCCGGCCGGCGTCTTCACCACTACATCCTCGGCCGTGTAAGGTGCGTCAGCAGGTGCTGAATAGTCCGGCTTCGGTGTCGGAGTCGGGGTCGGAGTTGCCGTCGCGGTTGCTTGCTCGCTGCGCTTCAGGGTGAGCGGGAGCTTTTGGTCTCCCTGGGTGAACGTCCCGATCAACTCCGTGCGCTCTTTGTTCAGGGTACCTTCGAAGACGATCGCGGGGGACTTAATCTCCCAGCGCACGGCATCACCATTGACCGTGATTGTGTCAATCGGGATGGTCGCGCCTTGATCGAGGCTGTCTAATTTACCGGTGTAAACGCCGGCGTTTGATCTTGTCACGGTCAGGGCCAGGCGAAGCTTAGTACCACCCACATCAAGTGCGCCCTGCCATGCGCCTTCAAAGTCTTTCGCCGGTGTTTGAGCAAAGACGTAGCATGATAGGCCAAGCACAAACAGCACTATCCATAACTTGTTTTTCATAATTCCTCTTTACTAACCCCTTACCGCCGCGTCTCAACCGGCACAGCGATGTGCGATGCGTGTCTGCCGGAGCGGAACACTCGCTGGGTCACTCGCTGAAAGTCCGATTCTTTCGCCAGAAAAATGTTCGGCACGAATCGTTGCGGGTTGCGATCGATTACCGGAAACCAGGTGCTCTGAACCTGCACCATGATCCGGTGACCTTTTTTGAACATATGATCGTTGGCCGGAAACGGAATTTGATAGTGCTGGACAGAGTTTGCCGGAATCGGTTGCGGTCTTTCAAAGCTCTTCAGATAGCGGCCACGGAAAACATCGCCGGCAATCATCAATTGAAACCCGCCCATTTCCGGATCGGCGTCGTATTTCTGCGGATATACGTCGATGAGCTTTACGATCCAGTCGCTGTCAGTGCCCGTCGTCGAAGCAAATAGGTTAGCGATAATCCTCCCGGACACGACAACATCTTTTTCCAGCGGTTCACTCACCCATGAAAGAACATCGGGTCGATGGTCCACGAAACGTTGATCTTCGACCAGCCAGGTTGACCAGCCGATACGAAGCCTTATCGGGCGCGGACGGTAAGGAACCGGATTCCAGGGATCGGAAGTGTAGCTGTCAAACGATTGGCCGGTTGCCGGGGGAGTGGTGAATGAAAGCACCCTGTCTTTTTGTAAATACAGCTTGCGATCTACCACGTTCTTTTTCGGCGGCCACGCATCGTGCCGGACCCACTCGTTGGCGCCAGTCCTGAACGTCAACGCTTCCGAAAGTTCATGACTTCCCTTGCCTTTCAAATAGTGAGCAAGAAACGGCACGAGTATCCTGGTCCGGTAGTGTTCCGAAGTCGCACTGCCGAAATCTATCTTGCCCAGCTTTTTGCCATCGCCTCTTGACCAGCCCCCGTGGTTCCATGGGCCCACGACCAGAAAATTCTGCTTCGCCGTGTCATGTCGTTCGAGCAGCTCATAGATCTTTATCGGGCCGTAAAAATCTTCCTGGTCCCACCAGCCCGCGACGTTCAGCGTCGGCACAGTCACGCGGTTCAGCCACGGCGCGAAAGCCTGCCGTTTCCAGAAATCGTCATAGTCGGGACGATTCGCAAAGTCGCGCCAGCTTGGGATCTTGCCGTGAAAATATTTTGATTCGACGTTGGCGAGCGAGCCGAGTTTCAGATACCACTCGTAGGTGTCAAACGTGTCGATGACCTGCGAGACATTCGTCATCTCCTTCGACGATTCCATCATGTAGGCGAATTCAAAACCATAGCTCAAACGGAAGGCGCCGTTGTGGTGAAAGTCGTCGCCGATCCACATGTCAGCCGGCGACGCTTGCTGGACGACTGCTTTGAGTGACGGATGCGGATCGAGCATGGCCATCACCGCCAGCCAGGCGCCATAGCTGGTTCCGGCGATTCCGACTCGCCCGTTGTGGTTCGAGACATTTTTCAGGAGCCATTCAATCGTGTCGTAAGTGTCGGTGCTTTCGTCGATCGCGTTCTTGTCTTTGGGATCGCGCGGCTGCCGCAGCATGACGTATTGGCCTTCAGACTTGAATCGTCCGCGAATGTCTTGCTGCACGATGATGAAACCTTCATTAGCTAATTCGGGCAGCGCCGCTGCGATCTGCGTCGGCGTCGAGTTGCCGATGCCATACGGCGTTCTCAGAAGGAGAAAAGGAAACTGCTCGCCGGCGCGCGTCGGCGCATAGATGCGCGTGTTGAGACGGACGCCATCGCGCATCGGCACCATTGCGTCGGTACGAGTAAACGGTTCCTGCTGCGCGCTGACGGACGCGAAGGTCGCGAAGATGACGAGAGCGACCAGCGCGCGAAGTAGGTTTGTGATGGCGTGTTTCATTTTGCGTAATTCCATTGGGTCGGTGTTTCCATAGGCCAAAAAAGTCCTAGGTGGCGCAAGCGTCCGCTCATTACGGAACGTGTGACCGACCTTACTCAACAAGCTGCGGAGCAGCGGGGGTAGTTAAGCCCAAGGCGAGGCTTTGCGAGCCTTGGGTAACGTGCATCCAAATCGTCTGGAGCCGCGGAGCGGCGACCTGTAAGCCCGCTGAGTTGTCAGCCCTTTGAAAGCTGACTTACCGAACCGTATGCCAAAAATCTCTGTCGCCCGCTTCGCGGGCTCGATTGATCTAAAACGCATGGTTTCCCAAGGCTCAACAAGCCTCGCCTTGGGCTTAGCTACGACCGCTGCTTCGCAGCTCCGCTATCAGTTCGTTGCGTCGCCCGCTGCCGCACGCTCACTTCACTTTCCCCGGTCCCCAAAGCGCCTTTCCTGGTTTTGCTCCGGTGACCTCACCGTCCTTGAGTACCTGCGTGCCGTTCACAAATACGTGCTGCACGCCAACCGACAACTGGTGCGGATTTTCAAACGTCGCGCGGTCAGCAATCGTCTGCGGATCGAACACCACGACATCTGCGAACATTCCGGTTCTAAGAAAGCCGCGCTGAGCAAGCCCGAGATTAGTGGCCGGCAGGCTTGAGAGCCGCCGCACTGCTTCGGTCAGCGAAATCACTTTTTCTTCGCGCACGTATTTGCCAAGCAGACGCGCAAAATTGCCGTAAGCCCGCGGATGAGCCGAAGACCGCAGCGCGTTACCCTCCGGCGCAATCGAAGCGGCATCGGATCCAAACGAAACCCACGGTAGGCGAATCTGCTTCTTGAGATTGTCTTCACTCATCAGGAAATAGATGGTGCCGATTCGAGATCGATCTTCAAGCACAAGATCCATGATCGTCTCGACCGGATCCTTGCCGCGCATCTTCGCCACTTCACCCAGAGTCTTGCCGACCAGCGGTTTCAATTGCTCACTTCTGAAACTGGCCAACAGCAGACGGTCCGGCGATCCCGCCAGCGCGTAGAGGTTTTCCCAGTCGTTTGAGTTAGTCCGAATGGCCTCGGCAATCTTCTTGCGCGTTTCCGGATCCTGGAGGCGTTTGTAACCGGCGTCGCGTCCGCCATCCCAAACCCAGGGCGGCATTGACGCGTCCAACCCTGTGCCGCCGGCCGGATAGTTGTACATGTTGGCCGTGATTTTTAAGCCGCCGCGGCGAGCCTTCTCGATCATCCTGATCACCTGATCCATCTTGGGCCAGTTGTCCGCGCCCGACGCTTTGAGGTGATAGATTTCCGCGGGCAGCCCGGCCTCGCGACTGATGCGAATGGTTTCCTCCACGGCTTCGATCAACTGATTGCCTTCGCTGCGCATGTGCGTGGTGTACTTGCCTTTGTATTTGGCCGCCACTTTGCACATCTCGATAATCTCTTCCGTTTTGGCAAAGAAAGCAGGCGGATAAATCAGCGCCGTCGTGATTCCGAGCGCGCCCGCTTCCATCTCGCGTCGCACCAATTCGCGCATCTGTCCGAGTTGCGCAGGCGTCGGCTGCTTGTCTTCCAAACCAATGACGTGCTCGCGAATGGTTACTGCGCCAATAAACGAAGCGACGTTTTGCGGGATGCCGCGTTTCTCGAGGTAGGTGAGATATTCGGCCAGCGTCGTCCACTCGATATCGACTCCATCGGCTCGCGTTTCCTTCATGCGCTGCTTCATCTGATCGTTAAGCGGGCCCATGGAAAATTCGCCGAAGATCTGCGTCGTCACACCCTGCTTGATCTCACTGAGCGAGCGCGGATCGCGAATCAGGGACGATTCAGAATGCGAGAGCATATTGATGAAGCCCGGCGCCACCGCGAGACCTTTTGCATCCACAACCGTGGTTGCGGTGGCCCGGCTCAAATTGCCGACGGCTGCGATGCGGTCGCCTTTTAGTCCGACATCCGCCCGCCTCGGGGGGCGGCCAGTGCCGTCATAGACAGTGCCGCCTTTGATAATTACGTCGAATGATTGAGCCTGTGATTTGGCGCGGGATTGTCCCTGCGCGATTGCGGTGAACGACAACGCGAGCACGATCGTGAGCGCGATTAGTTTTTTCAGTCTGTTTCGCATGTTAGTTCCGTGAAGTGCGTCTTCTTTCCATCACGAGTTATCGCAGCGGCCTGATACACGGCTCTCGAGGAAAGTACGCAGTCCTACCCACCGGCCACTCGAACACGAATAGGTTACCGCTCTGACTGCCGCTTGAACCGTGCACCACCCAGGATCAATTCGACTTCTTTGGTGTCGGGTTTGACGTCAAACCTGACCAGGCTTTCGCCCTGCCAGGCTTTGTTCGATTTTCCCAAAAAGGAATCTTTTTCCCAGTGCTCCAGGTCGGCGTAAGTTTCGCGGTTGATCACCGCGCGGAGTTTTCCGGAAACCATTTGCACTTCGACGGCGCCGTAATAGGGATCGGAATATTTTCCCGCGTACGCGTCAAGCGAAAGCGTCGGCTTGGTGTCTTTCTGTCGCGCGGCGCGCCTGGTTTCCAGAGTCCTGGCGGCCTCAGCCTCGAGGCCGTCGTACAAAACTTTCATCTCTGCGCTCCAATCGCGGCCGCTGCCGTCGAAGGCGAAGAGATCGAAAACTTTATACATCAGCGCGTGACGTAGTTCGGCGTGGTCGAGATTGCCGAAAATATAAACGCCCAGCTTCTTGTCGCGGAGTAAGCCGACGATGGCCGTGCGCCCGGCGAGACTGCCGGTGTGAAAATTGACCATCTCGCCACGGTAATCGTGCTGGATCCAGCCAAGTGCATACGTCGTCCAACGCGGCTTCAGCAAACGGAAAGTCGGGTAAAAGTTTGCCGGAAGGATCACTTGCGGTTTGAAGAGTTCGTCGAAGGTCGCCGGCTTAAGCAGAGTTTTGCCATCTGCCATCACCGCGTTGTTGAGCGTGAAGTTTACCCATTTGCCAATGTCGTCCGACGTAGACCACACCGAACCAGCGGGGCCGGCGACATCAACCGCTGATTCCGGAATGACCGTCACTTGATCCTTGATCTCGTAGTGAGCCGACGAGCGATTCTGGTAGTCGCGCGACGCTCCGAGCGTCGGGAAAGTGTTTTTCATCCCGAGTGGGCCAAACACGCGCTCAGTCATGAATCTTTCCCAGGACATCCCGCTCGCTTTCTCGATAATTCTTCCCGCGACGAGATACATCACGTTGTGATAAACAAACCCGCCGCGAAACGGGTAGGTGGGCTTGGAATACTGCAAACGACTGACGATCTCATCCGCCGACAAGTCAGTGGCGCGCGCCCAGAGAAAATCAGCGTTCGGCAGTCCGGCGTTGTGCGTGAGTAGATCGCGGACCCGAATTTCACTGGTAATGTAGGGATCGGCGACGCGAAAATTCGGCAGGTGCTTCGTGACCTTATCGTCCCACCCGACCTTTCCCTCATCCACGAGAATGCCCATCGCCACTGCCGTCATCGCTTTGGTCGTTGACATCGCGCCGAAGAGCGTCGAGGAATCAACCGCCAACGGTTTCCCTTGCTCGCGTACGCCGTATCCTTTCGAAAAGAGCGTCTTGCCGTCTCGCACGACGACCATCGACATTCCGGGAATCTTCCACTCCCGGCGCGCCGCTTCGACATACTTGTCGAGAATCTCGACTTTATCCTGACCGAACGCGAACGCACTGAACGACAGCAGCAACAAAGCTGCCCGAAAAACTCTGTGTATCCTCATGAATCAAACCTCACTTTGAGAGTAATCACCTGCTGTCCGGTCTCCTGGACACGCGATTGATCGGCGCCGGTCGGGGTACGCGCTTCACCGGACTCTGTTCCAGCAGTTTCATTGCTTCCTGCACCGCGCGTTCAAGCTGTGGATCGTGTCCCTTAATGACTTCAGCCGGTGTGTATTCCACCTCGATGTCCGGCGGCACGCCCTCATTTTCGACCGCCCACTTGCCCGACAAATCGTAAAAGGCCAGGTTGGGAGCTGTGATTCCTCCGCCATCGATGGTCGGCGGAAAACCTAAAGTGCCGACCAGCCCGCCCCAGGTACGAGTTCCGATCATGGGACCGAGCTTTCTTTGTCGGAACATGTAGGGCAATGCGTCGCCGCCTGACCCGGCCGATTCGTTGATGATCATCACTTTCGGTCCGTAGATTCCGGCAATGGGTGAAGTAGCCGGTTGACCGTCGCGCTGCGCAAAATAGCCCATCAGCTTGCGGTCCAGCTCACTAACTATGTAATCGGCAACCTGGCCGCCCTGGTTATAGCGTTCATCGATGATCGCGCCTTCCTTGTCCTGCTGCGCATAGTAGTAACGAGTAAAGTACGTGTAGCCGGGTCCTCCGGTATTAGGAAGCCAAACGTACGCCAACCGGCCGTTGGAAAGCTTGTCAACAGTTCGCCGATTGTCTTCGATCCAAGCTCGCGCGCGCAGGCCATCCTCACTTGGTACTGGAATCACGGTAATCACCCGTGAGCCTTCCATTGAAGGAGTCTTGTTGACCCTGATTAGCGTCTGCCTTCCCGCTGTTCCCTCAAACGAGCTGTAAAGGTTAGTGGGCGGCGCGAGCGCACGGCCATTTACTTCGAGAATGTAGTCTCCTTCGGCCACTTGAATGCCCGGTGCGCTGAGCGGCGCTCGCAGATCGGGATTCCAATTCTCGCCGGTATAGATGCGCTTGATTCGGTAGCGTCCGTTCTCGATCGCGAAGTCTGCTCCCAATAGTCCAACCGGCACCGGATCTTCACCCGGCACGTCGCCCGTGCCGGTTAGATATGAGTGGCCTACCCCCAGTTCTCCGCCCACCACCGCGATGAGATATGCCAGGTCCGCCCGATGACCGACGTGAGCCACGAACGGACGATACTTCTCAAAGACTTGCTCCCAATCAGCGCCGTGATATTTCGGATCGTAAAAATACTCGCGCTGAATGCGCCAGGTCTCGCGATAAATATTTTCCCACTCAGCCCTGGGATCGATGCGCATCTCCATAGTCGCGAGGTTGAGCGGCCCATCCCCGACTCTCACAGGCGCCGGCCGATCGGTAGGCACGACTCCCCAACTGGCTCCGCCACCGGCAGCGGCCTGATAGAGCAGTTTCTTCTTGTCGCTCGAGAGCGAGTACGAGCGAATGCCTTCCAGAAAAGGAGCGGCGGCGCGCGCACTGAGTTGGTAGCGTTGCAATCGGAGTGAAGGTGGTCCAGGTGCAGTCGTCTGAATCGGTTCAGTGTAATAGAAACTTCCGGCTGCGCCCGCAGTGAGATTGCTATACTCGCCGGCTGGAATATTGACGGCAATTATCCTTTGTGCGATGCGATCGAAGTCAACGCGAACATTCAGCGTCCGCGGCGCCGCCGGTGTAGGTTGCGGTGGCGCTTCGCCGGGGGTGGGCCGTGGCGGTGGTTCGTCACCGGTTTCCGGCAATAGTGGCGAGGGTTCGGTCGCGCCTAACACCGCGAGGTAAATCGCACGACGCACCGGCCGATCGATCGAACTCATTTCCAGCCAACCGGTGCTCGGCCCATAATTAGTGCTCGCCATGAAGTAAAGATATTTGCCTCCCGCATCGAAGGCAGGCGAGATCGAATCTGCCAGTCCGTCCGTAACTTGTTGACTCTTTTTCTCAGCCAGCGAGTAAATGAAGATAGCGCGGAGACGATTCGGCAGGTTCCTGGAATAAGCGACCCACTTGGAATCGGGCGCCCAGGTCGCGTCGAACGAACGAAACGGATCGGGATAATTGTCGGTATCGATCTTCGTCGCCTTGCCGCTCGTCACTTCAATCATCCAAAGATTCTTGTGGTTGTCCTGAAGCAGGAGTTGCGTGCCGTCGGGAGACCACGCCGGGGCGGAGAAGAATGCCGTTGACGGCAGTGAAATAGAACGTGCCGCCGTCAGACCGAGCGGATCGCCCAGCATTAGTTGATATTCTCCGCTGGCGTCTGAAAGCCAGGCTAGCTTCGCCCCGTCAGGCGACCACGCCGGACTACGATCATGCGCGCCCGGGCTCTGCGTGAGATTTCGGTAGTCGCCTTTTTCCGTCGGCACGCTGAAAATCTCGCCGCGCGCTTCGAAGGCCGCGCGCACGCCGGTGGGAGAGAGCGCGGAGTTACGGATCATGCTGACTACTTTCTTAAACTGGGGCCGGGCCCAGGGCAGGTCGCCGTTCACATCGATGTTGAGTCGACGAGACTGCCCCGATCTGGGATCGAGCAGATGCACATAGCCGGCGTGTTCATACACGATTGCATCAGCGCCCGCGGAGGCGTTCATCACATCGAAATCCTCGTGACGCGTAACCTGGGCCACCTGCTTTGTGTCCGCGCGGTACGAGAAGAGGTTGACCATGCCATTGCGATCAGAGAGAAAGTAAATTGTGTTGCCGATCCACATCGGGTCGGTGTCGTTACTGTTGGTCCAGGGAAGTTTCTCTATGGAATGATCGGCCAGAGTCATCACTCGAATCGGATGCGTGCGGCCGCCGCGGTAGTTTTTCCAATAGCTGGCCTCGTACCACGCGGGAATAAACGCCGTGGAAAACTCTTCGTGGGCGACACGACGGCCATCGGGTGAGTAAACACCGCTGAAGGCCCGAGGCATCGGCAACGCTTCCGGCAAACCACCATCCAACCCGATCGTCCAGAGCCGGAAGTATGGCTGTGGCGCGCCCACCCGGCCCGACGCGAACAGCACCCGGCGACCATCCGGCGTCCACCCACGAACTCGATCAGGGCCGGGATGATAAGTTAATCGCCGGGGGTCACCGCCCGTGGTTGGCACCAGGTACACATCGGTGTTACCGGCAACTGTGGCGCTGAAAGCAATCTGCGACCCATCGGGCGAGAAGTAAGGATCCATTTCGGCCCCGGCCGTCGAAGTGAGCCGGCGTGCCTGGCCACCGTCGCGCGACACAAGCCACAAATCTCCCGCGTAAGCGAAGGCGACCAAATCGCGGCTCACACTCGGGTGACGAAGCAATCGAGTTCCCTGCGCTGTCCCGATGATCGGGATGCCTACCGCCAGCAGTAACCCGAAAAACACAGATCGTCGTTTCATGATTAATCTCCCAGGAAGACGAATTTCACGTGTTCATGTTGCCGACACACTCGCGGGGCGCACAATTCGCCAGATGCCCACTGTTAGTACCGGCAGAATCAACAGCAGAATAAAGGCGTAGGTGAGCAGTCCATAACCCTGAGCAATTAGACTCACCAGACCAACCGCGGCGGCGGCGTATACGGACACGACCATGATGCCCCCCGAAATGGCGGGCCGCAGAAATCGCGGCATGGGCCGCTTCCGCTCCTCGAACGTTCTCGCCACTCGTTCGTTAATCGCATGCAGCAGGGCCACTCCGGTGTCTACCAGTGTCAGCAGCACCGCAATCTGAAATGCCCACGCGAACCACGGCGCTCCGAGCTTGTCCAGCAGAAAAGCTGAGGGCAATGCGACCGCTCCGATCTCGTGGTAGTAGCCCATCATCGCGATGTAAAAAACGAAACCCGGCAGCATGCCGAGAGGGCCAGCTAAGAACCCTGCGACGAGTGCTTCGCGGCGGTGCGTCAGGTGCCGGATGCAAAAAAGCACCGCCGGAATACACGCCACGTTGTAACCGGCATAAGTAAGACCGGCCTTGAACCAATTGCCGCTCACCGGAACCGACGAAAAGTTGGCCGCGATACGATCGCCAAACGCGAAAATACTCCAGATAACAAAGACGATGTAAACGAGGTACAGGTAGCCGACCGACATCGCCAGGAATTTCTCGATCGTGGCGTTGCTATTAAACAGCACGAAAGCGGTGGCGGCGATCATGGCGAGCGAGCCGACCAGTTTCGGCAAGCCAAACAGGTTGTTCGTGATTTCACCGGCCGCCGCTCCCATCACCGCCAGTATGATAATCATGAGAAGGATGTAGGCTATCTCGAACAGGAACCAGGCTGGACCAAGCAACAATTTGAAGAACGAACGGTAGTCGTAAGCTCGTGCGCGTCGCGCCAACTCGAAACTGATCATCAGCACGACACTCCACAACAGCATGCTGACGGCCATCCCCAACAAACCACCCCACGCTCCGGCCGGCAGAAAAAACTCGACCAGCTCGCGCCCGGTGGCATAGCCCCCGCCAATCACTGCCGCTTCGAAGACAAAACCCGGCAGGAGATAGCGCTTGAAAAAATCGTTCATGGAATGAGATGAAAGCCAGCGTCTTCGCTCCGCCAGGAGCGAAATGTTTATAGAACCCTAGCTGGCCTTAGTTATTAAAGCTCCGTCAGGAGCGAAATGTTTAGTATCCGCCGAAAGTATTTGGAGCTTGTTCCGCACATTCCGCTCCTAAAGGAGCTTGATAATTCTGGGGCCGCTTGCCAGCTATAAACATTTGGCCCCTACGGGGCTGCAAAAATCCCGTTAGTTTATGTGTCTAAGCGAACCGTCTCCCGCCTGACCGTCAACGCCTCGATTCGATCTTCATTAACGTCAAAGCCGATTCCGGGACCGGTCGGTGCCTTGATCGTGCCTTGCCGCGAGACTTTGACGGGCGGATCGATGATGTCCTCTTCCCAGTAACGCTTCGAAGCCGAGACATCCCCGGGCAGAGTGAATCCGGACTGGGTTGACATTGCGATGTTATGCGCGCGGCCGATGCCGGATTCCAGCATTCCGCCACACCACACAGGAACCCCGCGATCTGCCGCGTAAGCTTGAATCTGCCGCGCTTCGGTGTGGCCACCCACGCGCCCCAGTTTGATGTTGACGATTCGGCACGCGCCCAATTCCAGAGCGTGGCGGACGTCGTCAAGCGAAACGATCGACTCATCAAGACAGATGCGAGTCTTGATTTGGCTTTGCAGTTTCGCGTGGTCAACCAGGTCGCCCGCGGTCAGCGGCTGTTCGATCATGAGCAGCCGATAATTATCGAGCTGTTTAACTACACTCAAGTGCCCATTCAGCGAGTAGGCCGAATTAGCATCAACCGAGAGCGTGATATTCGGAAACTGTGACCGAATCGCTTCGACCAACTGAATATCCTTACCCGGTTTGATTTTGATTTTGATCCGCTGATAACCGGCGTCCAGTTCGACGGCAACTTTATCCAACAACTCTTCAGTTGTTTCCTGTAATCCGATTGAGACTCCACAGTTGATCTCATCGCGCGTACCGCCGAGGTATTGCCACAAAGGACGGCCGGCCAGTTTCGCTTCCAGGTCCCACACCGCGGTCTCGACACCGCCCTTGGCCATCCGATGACCGCGAATTTGCGCCACCGAGCCGTTCACTTCGGCGGCGCTTTTGACACGAGCCTGGGTCAGGAGCGGACCGATGTGCTTCGTGGTAATCAACCACGCGGTATCGATCGTTTCGTAATTGAAGAAAGGCTTTTCGGCGGCCACGCACTCGCCATAACCGGAGGCGCCGCTTTTGTCGAAAGCTCTCACGATCAAGATGCGACGGCGGGTGGTGCGGCCGAAACTGGTCTCGAACGGAGATATCAGCGGCAATTCGATCTCGCGCAGCTCTAACCTCTCCAAATGCAACTCGGTCGTCATTTGATTCGCCTGGCCTGGATTTGCGGCACGGTCAGCATGACCAGTGCGAAGCCTAATACCCAAAGCCTTTTTGCATATCGATTTAGATGAGGCAATTGCTTAACTCCTTCAACAAAGGTTTCTCACGCTGGTTCGACATCTTGACGCTCGCCACTAACACTGCGGCGGTTCCTTCAAACCGCCGCAGGTTCATAAACGGGGAGTCGAATAAGAAAAAGGGAGCGGCGAAACTTATCCTCGTTAAAAGTTCAACTTCAGCCCAAACTGAATGATCCGCGGGTTCACTGAGGTAGTTGAGATCACCCCAAATGTGGCCGCGGAAGCATTGGTGCCGGGGTTGCCGAACTGCGGATGGTTGAAAGCGTTGAAAAGCTCGGTGCGGAACTCGACATTAGCGCTCTCATTGATAAAGCGCAGGGGTGTCCGTTTGATGATCGCGATGTCGGAGTTATTTTGACCCGGGCCAATCACGATGCCCACACCACTGTTGCCGAAATCCCTGCCGCCGCCAGGTTCGATCAGCGGCCAAACAGGAGCGCCACCAACCGCGAGCAGGCCGTTTACACACACCCTGTTGAAGTAACCCGACCCACCGCTGGCTCCGCCCAACCTGCTGACTGTGGAACCGGACGTAACCAGGTTCGCGTGCGTGCACCCGGCGGCCAATGGCGCTCGGTCACTCGTGATGCCAAAGGCGTTTTGTGCGTTCGTGCCGGTTAGGCTAAGCGGGACACCCGATTGGATCGTGGTCACACCCGCGAGTGACCACCCGCCCAACAAGTGGTTCACCACTGAGTTGAATTGTTTTGGACTGGGGAAATCATAGACGTAACTCAAAACGAACCGGTGCTCGCGATTGAAGTCGGTGCGGCCGTAAGTGGCACGCCGGTCATTCTGGTTTCCGGCGATTCCACCAGTACCCGCAGCCGAAGTGTTTGCGGCCGCGTCGCTGTAAGCATGGGCGAACGTGTAAGCAGCGAGAAACTGCAACCCACCGCTGAACCGCTTCGTGAGGCTAAGTTGCAGACTGTCGTAACGCGAGGTAGCACTCGAATCGATAGCGTTCAGGCCGGTTGCCGTAAAACCCCGGATGGGCACGCGCAGCGGGACATTCGCCGCTGTGTTAGTCGTCACGCCACGAATCGGATTGGACGCACTGGCCAGCAGGGCTTGGTTGAGTGAGTGAGAAAAGACGAGGTTAGAGCCGCGCGTTCCCACGTAGCCGGCTTCCGCCAGATAGTTGCGTCCGAGATCTGCCTGCAGGCTCAAGTTGTACTGCTGCGTTTTTGGTGGGCGATAATTCGGAACGACCAGCGAAGTTGTCAGCGCCGTCGTCGGCGAATAAGGCGCAAATGCAGGCAACACGGGCTCAGGCTGAAATGGATTCGCAATAGAGGCGGCGGCGTTTGGGGCGCCTTGAAACTGACGCAGCGCGGCGAAGGGCCGTGCAGTCGCCAACTGAAGAAAGGCTTGTCCGGTCGCACGCGTGTGATATATCCCATAGCCTCCGCGCAGAACCATCCGCTCTGAGAATGGCAGGAAGGAGTTCGGCAACCGCCAGGCGAAGCCGATTCGTGGATCAAAGTTATTCTGTCCTTCTCCCCGAGTGCCGAACTCATTATCTAACTGCGTCACGCCCGCTGGAACAGTACCCGGAAAGTTATTGGAAACGGTGAAGCCTGCGAGGGTGCCACCAGCCGGTGGATCGGGATTGGCCAGGCTGATATCGAACCCTGAGTTTCGCCCGCCGGTGTCACCGAGATGCCCAAGTCGCTCATAACGCAACCCGAGATTCAAGGTAAATGAAGGAGTCAATTTTATATCGTCCTGGATATACAAGTTCCCGTCGTTGACGATCCACGAGCGATTGAGATCGCCGGGCAGGTCTATGGACAGAAAGATATTGCTGAACGGGGTGCCATTGCCGGCGGCAGGAAGACCCAGCAATATGTCAGCCCAACTCGTCGTTATGATTCCGCCGAAGAAGGTGAAGTCATCCAGGTCGAGCTTGCTGCGAGTGTAGCCACCACCTAAACGGAATGTGTGACGTCCGCGCATCCAAGTCACCGAGTCCTGGAAGTTGAAATGATCCTGATTCACTCGCACGCTCTGACCATTTCCGCCGGTAGCCATCGTACCCGCCCCAATCACCGGGAACTGATTGGCGACTGGCGGCGCATTCACTCCGATGTCCGCAAACGTGAATGGCTCCTGTTGCAGGTTGCCGACCTCTGTGCGGTGGAACCCGAAATCAAACTGATTGACCACCGTGGGGTTAAACATGTAGACGTGGGCCAGCGAAAGGTTCCTGAACTTGTTGGGGATAAATACCGGGAAGCCGGGGACGGTAGGAGTCCCTGTTTGGCTTGTCGGAAACGGGTTCACCAGGTCACTATCCGCCGCAAAGAAGCGGCCATAGATCTTGCTTTTGTCCGTGTGCAGCAAGTCCAGGTTTATCATGAACTGATCTTCGTCGAAGGTGCCGGGTTCGCTGAACGCGGAAAAACCGCGCACGTCAAACGGCAACGCTGGATTAACTGTTTGCGGAGTCGGAATCACAAATGCCCCGTTCGGGTGTCGCAGATTCAACAGAGCGATGGCCTGCGAGCTGATGTTTGAACCGTCAGCGAGAATGGCTGGTCCAACGTTGCCAAGTTGCGTCTGGAAGGTGCCTCGTTGCCCTGCAAACAAAGCTCCCAATGCGGCGCGCGAGCGATCGTTGGTGAACGCCGGCGAGGAGATGTTGGCGGTTGAGCCCCCGCCTACTCCGTTAATCTGCCGAGTCCCCTGGTAAGAAAAGAAGAAGAGCAATTTGTCTTTCTTGATCGGACCGCCGACCGTGCCTCCAAACAAGTTCTGTCTCAAGATGCCGCGGGGTTGTCCGGCACGGTTTCGGAAAAAGTCGTTCGCGTTGAGTACATCGTTACGGAAAAACTCGAATGCCGAACCATGAAACGCATTACCACCGCTTTTAGTCACGACGTTTACGTTCGACCCGGCGTTGCGCCCGAAAGAGGCGTCGTACAGACCGGTCTGCACTTTGAATTCCTGAATTGCATCGGGACTGGGAATGGCGATGCCGCCACTAAAGCCGCCGCTCGCCTGAAGGTCGTTAATCTGCACGCCATTCATCTGGAAGTTATTGTCGCCACCGAACGCTCCGTTTGAGCGGAATCCTCCTCCCGACTCGCCCCCCGTCCCGCGTCCCAACGCGGTCGCATTCGTCACTCCGGCTGAAATCCCGGGCGAGAGCGTCACGATCTGAGTGTAGTTGCGAGTAACCAGCGGAAGATTCTTTACCGCGATCTCATCTGCGACTCGTCCCAGCGCGGGAGACTCCGATTGCAATAATTCGGTCTCAGTGGTCACGCTGACTGTCTGAGTCATTTCGCCTACTTCAAGCTGGATGTCGAGCCGGCTTGTCTCCGTCACGTTGACACGAAGCCCCGCCTTGATCGCCCTCTTAAAGCCTGACTTGAAAAACTCGATACGGTAGGCGCCGGGCAGCAGTTGCGAAAAGGCGTAATCGCCGTTGTCCTGGCTGACAGCATTGCGTTTCTCGCCGGTCGCTTCGTTGACGATCGTCACTTGCACACCGGTCACGCTTGCACCTTGTGGATCGGTTACCGTTCCGGTAACTGCTCCCGTGCCGGCGGTTTGGGCTAATGCAGGCACGCCGAAAAGTAAACATGCGAGGCCAACACCAACGATGAGTCGCATAATTCTCATGGCTTTGTCCTACCTCCAAAAAAGTTGTGTCACGCTAGTTCCAAAGTCAGGTTTCTGTTGAGCGTGAGCGTGCTTCCGCGCTCGGCTCGAAGTCACAAGACCACGAGCAGCAGCACCGTAATTCCACAGAATCGCCGTACAGGGTCATCATGATTCTCGTTTTTAGGGAAGACTTTTACTGGAACTCGCGAAGGGGTATAACGCAAGTGCTGCAGAAAGTCAATAATGCCGCACATGCTGCACGGGGTCTTGTGCGTCGAACCGAGTTCTGCTATCTTGCGCCCCGATAAATGGCCGACCGCGCTACGTGATGACTCGGCCACAAGAGATCCTGATTTCTGCGAACCAGGAAAATCAAAAGATGAACAGGTCAAACTCACATCGGAAGAAAAGACGCTCAACTACCGACCATGACTTGAACTCTGACGGAAGGATTTCCGTTCTGGCGACTCGGTTCGCGCAGGCGCAATCGGTGCTTAATCCACGCCGCCGCGAGTTGATCAGGGCCATACTCGACTCCGCGGAGGAAACTTGCTTCCTCTCATCTCGTGAATTAGCTAAACGCTATCGCGTCGACGCCACCACTATTCTCCGTGCGACCCAGGTGTTGGGTTATCAGAGTTATTCTGATTTTTCCGCCGACCTGCGACAGCACTTCGTCACGCGAATCACGCCGTACGCTGTTCTAAAAGCGGCGACCCGCGAGAAAGCCAGCGTCGCCGATCATATCGATCATGCTTTGGAGAAAGCGCTCGATAACATAAATACTTTGAAATCGGATTTGGATAGAGAGCGCCTCATAGAAGTAGCTAAGCTAATCAAACGGTCGCGCCGCGTCCTCGTGGTCGGATTGGACTTCGCCGCTTCGCTGGCTTTTTATCTCGCCTACGGATTGTCAGCGCTGGGATTTGACGCGGAGGCGCCGACGGGCAGCACCGGAACGCTGCAATACAAGGTGAAAGTCCTGACGCCGAAGGATGCACTCGTGGCGATCAGCTTCGGGCAATGCCTGAAGGATACGGTCGATTCCGTACTGCGGGCCAAAAAACAGGGGGTCCCGACTTTTGGAATCACTGACAGCGATACGTCACCGTTGGCGCGCTACTGCGATACTCATCTCGTGACTTCCGTTGTCAGCCCGTCCTTCCTTAATTCGTATGTCGCCCCGACAGCGGCGATTAACGCGATCCACGTAGCCTGCTCTCATATCGATCCCAAGCGTGCGCTCACGCGATTAAGACCGACCGACAGAGAGTACGCGTCGGGCTCCCGTTGGTATCGGGAGCCGAAAGGTTCCAATGGGGATCTGGCTTAATAGTCATTGTGTCCAGCGCCATAGCAAAACAGCCAATTACTATCCGGGAGATAACACTCCGCTCAGAAATGCGAGAGGTTGAGAATCTTCAGAAGGAGGTCTGGCAATCCGACGATCGCGATGTTGTCCCGCTTAACATCCTGGCTGCGACTCGGGAAGTGGGCGCAATTCTTTTAAGCGCGTTTGACGGGCCGGCGTTGGTGGGCTTTGCGTACAGTTTCGTGGGCCGTGAGAAAGAACGTCTGGTCCATCATTCGCACATGCTGGCGGTCACGCCATCGCATCGCAATTTGAACCTCGGCTACCGACTTAAGCTTGCTCAGCGAGACCGCGCGCTCGCACAAGGCATTGATACCATGACGTGGACGTTTGACCCGCTTCAGAGTTTGAACGCGCACTTTAATTTCACAAAACTCGGAGTGTTGTCCGACACGTACAAAATTAACTTTTATGGTGAAAGCACATCTGGATTTTTACTTCAGATTGGCATGGGCACCGATCGACTCTGGGTCACGTGGCGGCTCGATAGCCGACGAGTCCTGGACCGACTGCAGGAAAGTGGCCGAAGCAGAATATTAACGCCTGAGCTGCGAAGCATATCTCCTCTGGTCCGATTCGGACCAAACAACGCGCCTGAGAGGGCAGCGTCAGCGAAAGACTCTGAGCAAAAATTTCTTTCAATCGAAATCCCTTCAGAGATCAACTCATTGCAGATTGAAAGCCCACAACTCGCCTCAGAGTGGCGCGAAGAAACTCGCCGAGCCTTTAGCGAGGCGATGTCTGCGGGGTACCTCGTTGAGGACTTTCATGTTTCGTCAAGAAATGATTGTTCCGTTGGGGTGTACCTTCTCAGCCGCGGTAGAACAATTTATTAGTTCGGCTGAAGCCATTGAAAGATCGTAGCGACGAATACACTTGAGCCAGCAGATCATGAACCCTCCTGATTCTACCGGGATCCTGGCGCTCCATACGTTTTTGTCGAGCCGGCAAGATGAGATTCTTGAATCGATTTGTCGGCTGGTTGAGACTGAATCGCCATCCGGCGACTTCGAGGGCAGTCGTGCTGTCGTCGATCTGCTTGTCAGTACTGCTGCAGAGATTCCGGCCATCACAACAGTCGAGAGAATACCTGTGCGTGGCTATGGCGAACATTTAAAGCTGACTGCGTTCGATCACCATGCCGGCGATACTCCCCGAACGTTGCTGCTGGGTCACACCGATACGGTTCATCCTCGCGGCACCTTGCGCACGCAAGGTGTGCGCGCGGAAGATGGACGCCTTTATGGTCCTGGTATCTTCGACATGAAGGCCTCCTGTGTGCTGGCCCTGGAGTCGCTTCGCGCTTTGAGTGCCCTCGACATCTCACCGCGCCACCCGGTGTCTTTGCTCCTGACGTGCGATGAAGAAAGCGGAAGCAACACCGGGCGCCGGCTGGTGGAGGAAGAAGCGCGGCGCACGAAGCAAGCTCTGGTGCTTGAGCCCCCGGCCCCGGGAGGAGAGGTGAAGACCGCGCGCAAGGGTGTGGCGATGTGGACCGTCGCAGCCCAGGGAATTGCTGCGCACGCTGGTTTGAATCCCGAAGCAGGCGCCAGTGCAATTCTCGAACTTGCTCGTCAAACTGAACGGTTCCACTCCATGAAAGACTCAGCGAACGGCACGACTTTCAACGTCGGGGTCGTGAGTGGCGGCACTCGTAGCAACGTGGTGGCGGCCGAAGCACAAATCGAAGTTGATGTCCGATTCAGTCGGATGAAAGAAGCTCACCGAATCTCTGAGCTCATGCGCAACCTGGAGCCGTTCGACAAGCGCATACGTCTAACCGTGGCGGGTGGACTCAATCGTGGGCCACTGGAACGAACCGAAGGAGTGGTGAGACTTTATCAGCACGCCCGCGCGGTAGCAGGTTGTCTGGGTTTTGAATTAAGAGAGCGTTCAGTCGGAGGAGCCTCGGACGGCAATTTTGTAGCGGCACTTGGTGTTCCCGTCCTCGATGGCCTTGGCCCGGATGGAGATGGCGCGCACGCCGCACATGAACACGTCTTAATCTCGGATATCGTGCGGCGCGGCGCTATGCTTGCGGGACTGATAGCATCATTAGAATAGCCCGGACTAAACCTCTCAGTGACATTACGAGTAGACAAAAACAGTTTTTCCGAAGATAAGATTGCAGACTGATTGAGCCGATGAAACCAATGCAACGAAAATCCCGCCCTGACATTAGAGCGCTTACCAGACTGGTGCCTCCCAGCGGCAACCTTGTGCAGGGCCAGTCGGAGCTGCCTATTAATCCCGTTTTAGCCGACGCGGCCGCGCGAATAATTTCCGCCGGCAAGAATCATTATGGTCCGGCTGAAGGTCTGGATGAACTTCGCCTCGCCGTGACGGAAAAGATCTCTACCTTCAACGGCATCAGAATCGATCCCGACAGTGATCCGCTCGAATTATTAATTACTCCCGGCGCGACCGGTGCACTTGTAGCAATCGCTCAAAGTTACCTAAGGAACGCCGCCGCGCTCGTCTTTGAACCTTACTATCCTTATCACCGCCACATCATCAACGAGTTGGGAGGAAGCACTGAAGCACTCGCGCTTCACGGTGAGAGCCTTGAACTCGACGGGGATGAATTACGCGCGCGCTGCCGCGAGTTGAAGAGCCGACAGTCGTTTCCCCTGAAAGCAATTATTCTCTGTACACCGGTGAATCCTACCGGAAAGGTGTTCAGCGCGAGTGAACTGGAAATCATTGCGTCGGTTTGTCACGAGTTTGATCTCCTCTGCATATCAGACGAGGTTTATGAACACTACGTGGTAGGAAGTCAGCCCCATATTTCTATCGCGACCCTGCCTGGCATGTGGGAACGAACGATTACAGTCAACTCTTTCTCCAAGTCATGGAATATTTCGGGCTGGCGCCTGGGTTATGTTTACGGCAACTCGAGTCTCATCTCCCCTCTCAATCGCGCCAATAATGTCTTTTACGTATGCTCGCCGACTCCGCTCCAGCGTGCCTTAAGCGAAGTGTTAATGACCGACTCGGATTACTACACACGTTTACGCGAAAAGTTTGCGCTGAAAAGGAAACTGGTTGTTGGGGTGCTTGACCAGGTTGGGTTTAAGACTTTTGACTCAGGTTCTGCCTTTTATGTTTGGGCCCGCATCCCGGAAGGGTTTACCGGGGCGATGGAGTTCAATCAGTTGTTGATGCACCGAGCCGGAGTGGGAGGCGTACCGGGGAATGCTTTCACCGACGAAGATCACTGGGACAACTACATGCGACTGTGCATTGCGCGTGAAGATGAAGTGTTACAAGGCGCACTCGACCGGCTGCAAAGCGTTCTCATGCCGACAACTTCGTTATAAATAAGGAGCGATTAGGATGAAATCTTGCGTAGTCTGTTTGGCGCTCTTGATATTTGGCTCGCTCCTGACCGTTAACGCGCAGGAAAGAAAAATGAAAATTTACATTTCCGCGGACATGGAAGGCGTTGTTGGCGTGGTAACCGGCGAGCAATTAGGACCTCAGGGGTTTGAGTATCAACGGTTCCGAGAGTTCATGACGCAGGAAGTTAACGCCGCGATCGAGGCCGCATTCGAAGCCGGCGCGACGGAAATTGTCGTCAGTGACTCACACGGCAATGGGCAGAACCTATTAATTGAGAAGCTGCCGAAGAACATCCTGCTCGTTCGCGCATGGCCGCGGCCTTTGATGATGATGCAGGGCATTGATGAGACTTTCGCCGGCGTCATCTTTATCGGTTATCACACCGGGACCACTAACCCTCAAGGGGTGCGAGCGCACACAATATCAAGTGCCCGCCTGGCTGACGTGCGACTGAAAGGCGTTTCGGTCTCGGAGGCCGGCATCAATGCGGCGATCGCCGGTCACTTCAACGTGCCGGTGATTATGGTATCGGGCGACGACGCGGTGGTGAAAGAAACTACAAGGCTGTTGGGAGATGTCGAAGGCGCAGTGGTCAAATGGTCGACGGGTTTTCACTCGGCAAAGACCATGATGCCCGAAGCTTCTTACCAGCTAATCCGCGAGAAGGTAAAGAAAGCCATCGGCCGACTCAAAGATTTCAAGCCCCACAAGCTTGCGGGCCCTATTCAGTTGGATGTGCGTTTCAAAAACTACCGCCCATCAGAAGTCCTGAGTTACCTGAGCATCGTGGAACGCACCGACGCGCACAGCATCAGATTCACAGGCAAGGACATGATCGAAGTGTCTAAGTTCCTGGAGTTCATTGTTACCTACGAACCTGCGTTGGAGCCGTAAGTCTTGCTGGTGCAAATCTGAGCTCCGATGCTCTGCCTCAAAAACCTGAGAGTCTTACTCTCATCCACACCGGGCTTCAGCCCCGTGATGAAAGACCATAAAAATCAGAGGAACCGTTTCAATGGTTTGCCCGTGTCGTTTCACAGGGTAAGTCGTTCGTAGCCAATCGCCTGAGTGTCTGGAGAACAGTAAACCGTTAAAACGGTTCACTAATCTCGTGCTCCGCTTATCACCGGGCTAAAGCCCGGTGTGAATGAGAGCTGCTTTTCGCACTTTTGAGGCAAGTCTGGCTGCCTGCAACTATCGAAACGAATCTCGCGGTGCACCCGCATCCCATTCGCTGGCAATTCTCATCAAGAAAACTGCGGCGCTTATTTCTGTCAGCTTTACCGGGACGATCTTTCGTTCTTACCTGCCTGCAGCAATTTTCAGTCTTCTGCAAAGACATCGCTGCGCATGTTTTATTTAAGCACGTTTTGTTGACTTGAATTCCATCGCCTCACTAGAATGCGCCACACTAACATCACTGTTGCGCGACCGGAATTTTTTCGCCACGAACGGTAACCGAAAACAACCGAGACTTCCGTAATGACGCAAGAAGGAGAGATGCTGATGCATCACGGCGCTGTGCCAGGCCTTCCTCCATCTGCGGCCACGATGGCGCACTTGCGAACATCGAACTGGGCGGGTGGCGCGCTGCTGAGTTCGGCCGCTCTACTCACGGTGGGTGGTGTCGCGCTGTCCCTCCAACCAAACTGGTGGTCGTGGCTGCTGGGCCAGGTGGTTCTTGCTGCCGCGATGGTCCAGTGGTTCGCTCTCCTTCATGAGTGCGGACACGGAACGCTCTTTCACACAAAGGCCCTGCATGCACCCGTTGGTTGGGTAGCCGGCTTTTTTTCGATGATCCCCTACGGCTGCTGGAAGCGCGTCCATGGCCGTCATCACAAATGGACTGGATGGCAGGATGTGGATCCCACCACTGCCGCGCTCGTACCTCGTCCTCTCGGCCGGGCCGAGCGCGTGTTGATGAACGTATGCTGGAGGTCCTGGATCCCACTGTTCGCCACGCTGTATCGCGTCAATAACTTCTGGAACTTGCCCCGGCTCCGCTCGCTGTTCTCTAAGGGGGACGACCGGCGGCGTATCGCGATCAGTATCATCACGCTCCTCTTAGCTTATGTGGCCGTCGCGGTTATCGTCGGTCCCAGGACGCTGGTGCGGATTACGCTCCTTGCATCGTTGCTTGCCTTCGTCGTGGAAGAGCTCATCATTTTGAGCCAGCACACGCACATTCCTCAGAACCTGAGTCAGGGAAAGGCAGTCCCTCCGTTTCCCGCCGTCGAGCAACAGGTGTTCACGCGATCCCTGGTCTTCCCATCGTGGCTTTCGGCGATGCTGCTGCATATCGACGCTCATGAGCTCCACCACATGTATCCATTCGTGCCCGGGTATCAACTCCGCGCGATCTCTTACAACACGCAGAACGAAATAAATTGGTGGACGTGGGTGAAGTGCGTGCGCGCGATGCCCGGCGAGACTTTCATGTTTCACAATCGGATCGAAACGGGCGTCGATATTTGAGCCAACCCAACCATGCCAGATCCACTGCACTGCGGTCTCTTCTTAATTGTGGCCTTCGTGCTTGCCGGCCTGCTGCAGTCATTGTGGCTGCGTAGTCGAGTCTCGCAGGTCCTGGCGATTCCGCTTGATGGCGGCCGCACGTTTCGCGGACGGCCTATCCTCGGTGAGAACAAGACGCTGCGGGGCTTTGTGGTCATGATTCCAGCCGCGGCGCTGGCGTTTCTCGCAGTTGCCATCGTGGTTTCTTTTTCGCGAGGAGTGCCTCCCGCTACGTTGTGGCAGTTAACGCCGGCGGGATACGCCGCGCTTGGGGCCTGGGCCGGATTCGGCTTTATGGCCGGGGAGATCCCAAATTCATTCGTTAAGCGCAGGTTAGGCATTCTGCCCGGACAAGCACCGGCGTCTGCTATCACCACGGCAATCTGCTTCACGATTGATCGCACCGACTCGATTCTCGGAATGCTCGTAGCGGTGACTGTCGCAGTTCCCACTCCGTGGATGACGTGGGTGTGGGTGCTTGTTCTCGGGCCTTTGATCCACTGGTTGTTCAGCTGGTGGCTATTTCGAATGGGCGTTAAGAGGCGACCGGCATGACAACCGCTGCCGTCCGAGCCGCGCCTGTGCTGCAAAGCACCGGCTACATAGTCCCGCTCGACGAGGCGACGCTTCCCGAGCTCGTCGGCGGTAAGGCGTATAACCTCTGCCGGATCTCGCAGCTTGGTCTTCGCGTGCCCAGCGGCTTTGTCGTTACAGCGCCCGCTTTCGCCTCGCACCTGGAAGAGAATGATCTGACCGAGAAGATCCGCGCGCTGCCGCAGTGGAAGACCAGATCGCTTCCCGGGGAACTCGGTCTCGCGACCCAACGACAGTTGTCGGCGCGCATTCGCGATCTGATTGTCAATACTTCCCTCTCGCCAAAGCTTTCCGATTTGTTGGCTGCGTCCGCCGAGGCGCTGCTCAGTCGTGGGCCAGTCGTCGTGCGCAGTTCGGCTGTCGGCGAGGATTCCGAGCGAGCCTCGTTCGCCGGGCAGCTTGATTCCATTCTTCACGTGCGAACTTTGGCAGGACTGGAGAATGCCTTGCTGGCCTGCTGGGCTTCATGTTGGTCCGAGCGCGCGATCGCATACCGCGCCGCTCGAGGATTTGAAGTTCGGGGCATGGGTGTCGTCGTGCAAACCCAGGTTGACGCTGTTGCCGCCGGCGTCCTGTTTACCCGCACCGCCGCAGGAACAATTCTGGTCGAGTACACACCAGGACTTGGTGACGCGCTCGTGGCCGGCGCGATCGATCCCGGGCGGTTCGTGCTTCAGCGAGACGGGACCGGATTCCAGGCGCTTTCCGCCGGCGAGCGATCAGTCAAGAACGTCGAGAACCAGTTGTTCTCTCGAGCCAGGCGCGCCGAGCTTGCCCGGCTCGCCGCGGTGCTCGAAAAAGGGCTCGGCGGAGCACAGGACGTTGAGTGGGCGATCGACCAGGCGGGCTCGCTTCAGATCGTGCAGTCGCGTCCGATCACCGCCAGCGTGACTGTAAATGCGCCGCTTCCCCACGGGCGCCCGGTGCGCTGGTCGGATGCCAACATCAACGAGAACTTTCCGGAGCCCGTCTCCCCCTTCCTCTACTCGATCGCGAGCGCCGGTTACGCCCACTATTTTCGAAATCTGGCCCACGCTTTTGGCCTCTCGCAACGGCGGATCGCTGCGATGGACGATGCACTCCGCCACATCATCGGCGTTCACGGCGCCAGGATGTATTACAACCTGACGAACATCCACACAGTGCTTCGCACGGCGCCCTTCGGCGATGCCCTGGTTGCTGCATTCAACAGCTTCGTCGGAGCGAACGGATCTCTCGGAGCGCCCCCGGTCAAGAGTAACCGGCTGCGCGAATTTGCCGAGCTTGTTGTGATCGCCTTAAAGACCTCTTGGCTCTATCTCTTCCTCGGGCGACGTGTGGCGTCGTTCGAACGGCTCGTTGACGATTTTGCCGAGCGCACTGAACCGCAACGGCTCGCTTCCCTGCCCCTCCGCGATCTTCGGCTACTGCTCAACGAGCTGATGGACATCCGCTGTCATCGATGGATCAACGCCAGCCTCGCCGACGCGGCCGCCATGGTGTGTTACGCGATGCTGCGCCGTCAGGTTGAACAAGTCAGCGACGGCAAATCCGGGGCGCTGCACAATACCCTCCTCAAAGCTATTCCCCAACTCGTCAGCGGAGAGCCCGTGCAACACCTCTGGGAGCTGTCGCGGGCCGTTCGCACTGAACCGGTGCTGCGCACTTTATTTGAGTGCGAAGCGGAATCAGTTGTTGACCAACTCGCAGTCAATCCAGAATTTGCCGACTTCCGTGCGCGATTCGAAGAGTACTTGCAACGATGGGGTTTCCGGTGTTCCGCGGAACTCATGCTCACGGCACCAAGCTTTCAGGAACAACCTGAACTGCTGGTTGAGACCATTCGCGCCTATGCGCGTCTGGACGGCGAGTCGCCTGACGCGACGCTCAGCCGGCAACTGGCTGAACGTGAACTTGAAACGCGCCGCTTACTGCGAAAGTTGCGGGGCCGCCCGATCTCCTGGTGGCTGCCCTTCGTCAGCCGTGCCGCCGTCCTACGCACCGTGCTCCGCTGGACGCAAGCGGCCATCGCGTATCGAGAGCGAGCGCGACTCAAGCAGGCGCTTCTGTACAGCCGCTGTCGCCGCGTCGCGTTAGCGCTGGGCGATCGGCTGGTGGCGCGCGGACATCTGGCCAGGCAAGAGGATGTCTTCTGGTTGACTGTCACCGAGGTCGATGAGCTTGCGGGCGGGAGCGCCATGTTCCCGCATCACGTGCAGGAACTGGCGGCTTTTCGAAAGCGCGCGCACGAGCGCCTCGCGGCAATGCACCCCGCGGATAACTTCACTCTTTCCGAAGGAGAATATCTCCCCCTGGATGGACACACGCCTGGCAATGAAACATGGCCGCGAAACGGTCACGCCAATCCGGCCAACGGAGGTTCGCGCACCCTGCGGGGCGCGGGTGCATGCGGAGGCTGCGTGACCGGCCGCGCTGTTGTTCTAAGCGACGCAAGTGAGGCAGGCCGCCTGGCCGCGGAGGACATCCTGATTACACGTCAGACAGACCCGGGCTGGGCGCCAGTCTTCTTCCTCATCAAGGGTTTGGTTATCGAACGCGGCGGCATGCTTTCCCACGGAGCGATTGTCGCGCGCGAATTCGGAATTCCATGCGTTGTCGGTGTGGCGCATGCCACGCGTGAACTCTTCCAGGCGGGAGAGATAGAAGTTGACGGCGATCGAGGGGAGGTCCATGTCCTCGACTAAATTGATTTACGACTACTGGCGTGAGCGGTATCCGGCAAGCGTATTCGTGCCCTTCGCCATCTTGCTCGCCGCCGCGGGCGCCGCCGCGGGAGGATCGCTTCCCACGGTTCGCGATGCCATAAGAAGTTGCATCCTCGCTTACACGTTGGTTCTCGTTTTCCGCATCGTCGATGACCTCGCTGATCTCGGTAGCGACCGCCTGCACCACCCGGACAGAGTGTTGGTCAAAGCATCAAGGGCGTCGAGACGAACTCCGATCGTTGTGCTGGCGTTGGTGATCGCTCTCGGCGACGTGGTCATGATGATGTCCCAATCGCGCGCCGGCGCCCGCATTGCTGTCTTCGCCGGGATTTCGATCTTCCTTGGTCTTTGGTATCACCGCCGGACGCGCCTTCGCGCCGGTCCACTCGCCGGAGCGCACATCCTCCTCCTCAAGTATCCGGCTATTTCTCTTTTGACCTGTGCGAACTGGGACGGCCTGGCGCTTAACACCGCGCTCCCCTCGCTTGGCGCGATCTATCTCGGCTTGTGCATTTACGAACAGGTTAGCGACCGGGCGGTTCGCCAGTCGCGCGGGGCCCCGTTGATTTTCGCCGCGGAGTTGGGACTCCTTGCAGGACTTCCCCTGCTCGCGCTTTCGACCGGAGGTTTCCTGCGATGAGCATGACAGCAACTGCGCTACAAATTGAACCGGTCGAGTCCGTGCGACCCGAATCCAAGTTTGAGAGTGTTCCGTGTTACTACTGCGAGGCCACGGAAACGGTGCCCTTTCTCACGGCTCAGGATGATCTCACCGGCAAGCCCGGGACCTTCACCTTTATTACATGCGCGCGCTGCGGGCTTCGCTATCAGAACCCGCGGCTCGGCATCGAGCACGTCAAGCCCTTTTACGATCAGGAGTACATCGCCCACCGAAAGCAGAAAAGCTGGGGCCCGCTTACCGGTTTTTTCAACTGGGTGATGGATCGACATGACCGGCAGAAGGAAAAACTCGTGCTCCGGTACGTCGCGCTCGATTCCGAGAGTGAGGTTCTCGACGTCGGGTGCGCCGTGGGAACCTTCTTGCAGAAAGTGCGCACGCGTTATGGCGCTCGCGTCGTAGGCGTTGACTTCAAGGATCTAAGCGACTGCCCTTCGCTGGAAGGCGTCGAGTTCCACTGCGGCCTTTTTTACGAGCAGCCGCTCGAGAGTGAACGCTTTGACGCGATTACGATGTGGCATTTCCTCGAACACGATTACGATCCCGTTCGCACACTTCAAACGGCCAAAGATCTGCTGAAACCATCCGGCCGTCTCGTGATTGAAGTTCCCCGACTGGATTCGCTCACTTTCCGGCTTTATGGCAATCGGTGGCCCGGCCTGCAGGCGCCACAACATACCGTGCTTTATGACCGCGAGATGCTTTTGCGCATGGTCCGGAAGGCCGGGCTGGAGGTCGTCGACTATTTGCCCTACGGTGCGTTCCCGGCCTTCTTTTACTTCTTTGCCGGAGCCGCCTTCAAGCTACTGAAGGGTAAGGGTCTTAATCTGTCGAAGGCCATCTATCCCTACTTTGTCGGGCAGATACTATTTGCCCCGATCCTGGCTTTCGAAAAGCAGCTCAACTTTGCGATGCAGACCGTAATCTGCAGGCGGGAGGATCAAGTATGAGCAAAGCTAGACGTATTCTACGCTCAGCAGGATTTCTTCTGGCCGGCTCGTTCCTGATGCTGCTGGCCGCGATCCCCACGCTTTTCCTCGCCCGCCGCTTCTATTCCGAAGTCATCGGCCGCTGGATCGGCCGCACTGTTCTTCGCATTTGGAGTATTGACTACACTACGCACTATTCCGAGCCGCTTCCCGACCGCCAGACCGTCTACATTTCGAACCATACGTCGACGCTCGATGTCATGCTTTTGATGGCGCTCGGGTTGCCGCGCGCGCGATTTTTCCTCTCCGGGTATCTGCGCAAATTCCCCGTCGTCTTGATCATCGGATACATCATCCGTGTCTTTTGGACAGTGCCTCAGGAGTTTCCTGAGCGAAGGCGCCAGATTTTCAGCCGCGCCGACCGCATCCTGCGGCGCACCGGAGATTCTGTGTACCTCAGCCCCGAAGGGAAGTGCGTCACCACCGGCGAAATCGGCGCCTTTAATAAAGGAGCATTTCATCTCGCCACCAGCCTCCGGGCGCCTATCGTCCCGATCTACATTTACATCCCGCCGAAAGTGCAGGGCTGGAGAAGTTACGGAGCCCAACCGGGGAACGTGGATGTCTATTTCCTCCCGGCCATCGATACCTCGTCATGGCGGCTCGAGGATCTCGAGACAAATCGCGATCGAGTTCACGATCTCTACGTCCGCGTGCATGACGCGTTGCGCGCAGACGGTGTGCTTCCGGCGGACGTTGGCATCGAACCGCAACAACCCAAGGTTATGAGGGCCGCTGTATGACGCACGACTTCCGCTCGCTGGTCGCCATGCTGCGTTACCGGGCGCTGCACCAGGGGAACCGTCGCGCCTACACTTTTCTAGTCGACGGCGAAACCGAGAACGCCGCGCTAACCTATGGACAACTGGATCGCGGCGCGCGCGCCATCGCCGCCACCCTCGCGGATCGAGGAGCGCGCCCGGGAGATCGTGCCATTCTGCTTTATCCGCCGGGCCTCGATTTCATAACCGCGTTCTTCGGAGCAATCTACGCGGGCGTGATCGCCGTACCCTGTTATCCACCTCACCGCTCGCAGCTCGCCCGCTCGCTGCCGCGCCTGAAAGCGATCATAGCTAATGCCGAGCCCAGCGTTGTCCTTTGCCCCGCCGGAGTTGCGGCCTTGTCTGCCTGGGTTGCGCATGTTCCCGCGCTTGGTGCGCTTCCATGGATCGCCACTGATTCACTCGGGGACGACGCAGCCACCTCGTGGAAAGAACCTGACGCCGGCCCGTCAACTCTGGCCTTCCTTCAGTACACTTCGGGTTCGACTGCCGCACCTCGTGCGGTGATGGTCACGCACGGCAACCTCCTGCACAACCTCGCCGTCGCCAATCACGTGGAAGAGAATGACGACGACAGCATTTCGGTTTCCTGGCTGCCGGTCATCCACGATATGGGGTTGATCGAAGGAGTTCTCGAGCCTGCCTATGCGGGTTACCCGGCTTATCTGATGGCGCCGGCCACTTTTCTGCAACGTCCGATCAGCTGGCTGCGGGCGATTAGTAAATATCGCGCGACCAACAGTGGCGGGCCCAACTTCGCATATGACCTTTGTACTCGAAAGATTCGCGCTGAGCAGCGGGACACTCTCGACCTTTCGAGTTGGCGCGTCGCATACAACGGCGCCGAGCCTATTCGTCGCGATACCCTGACTGCCTTCAATAAGGCCTTCCGCGATTGCGGCTTCGATTGGAAATCCTTTTATCCGGTTTACGGCCTCGCCGAATCGACGCTGGTAGTTACCAGCGGTCGGCGCAGCTACGAGCCGGTGTTTCTCGACGCCGATGCCGCCGCGCTGCGCGATGGAAAAATTGAGGAAGCGTCGCCGGTTGGCTCGGGCCGACGAGTCTCACTGGTGTCGAGTGGACCGCCCGCCTTCGGCTCGCGCGTTCTCATCGTCAATCCCGACACCTGCCGGCGTTGCGCGCCGCGCGAGATTGGTGAGATTTGGCTTTCTTCGCCGAGCGTTGCAAAAGGCTACTGGCGACGCGAAGAGGAAACTTTGCAGACTTTTGGCGCGATGCTCGCTGACGATGGAAGCGGACCGTATCTGCGCACGGGGGACCTGGGCGCACTCATCGACGGCGAGTTATTTGTCGCGGGACGACTCAAAGACCTACTGATAGTACGGGGCTTCAAACACTATCCGCAGGACCTCGAGTTGACGGTTGAGCGCCAGCACCCGGCCATCCGTCCCGGTTGCGCCGCTGTATTCGCGCTTGAGGCGCACGACGACGAGCGGATCGCCGTTGCCGCTGAAGTTGATCCGCGGCGCCTGGAGATCGCGCGGATGAATCCTCCGGAATTCCCCGACGCGCCGTTTCGCTTACGCGAGGGCGCGCGTGCGATCTCAGAACTCATAGGCACGATTCGCCGGGCCGTCGCAGAAATTCACGGCGTTCAACTCCACACGATCGCTCTGCTAAGACCCGGAGCGATTCCGAAAACATCCAGCGGCAAGATTCGCCATCGCGACTGCGCCCAGGCGTTATCCGGCGGGCAATTGGCTGAGATTGTGCGGTGGGTCCAACCCGATGTGGGACCAGCGGATTCTAGGGCCGTGCTTCTGACGAGCGAGATATGACAGCCATCCATCTCACGGCAAGCGACGCGTTGCGGCCGAGATTGGCGCAACTCACCGCCGATGTGCTGCGCATCCCCGTGGGCGATGTCCAGCCGGCCGTGCCGCTCGCAGCCATGGGCATGGATTCGCTTGCCGCAGCCGAACTGACTGCACTGATCGAAGATGAGCTCAACCACGAGCTGCCCCCGGCAGTGCTCTTTGAGTGTCCTACTCTGGAATCGCTCTCGCGTTTCATCGAATCGCGCGCCGGCGGCTTAACCATTGAAGACGATGAACGGTCCAAAGAGAAAAGCATTGCAGGAATGCTGGCAGACGCGATGTTGCCGGCGGACATCGTACCGGCACGGTCTCAAGATCGGGTTTCAGATGACGTGCTTTTGACCGGCAGCACGGGTTTTGTCGGCGCGTATCTTCTGCGCGCGCTCTTGCGCGACACGCCGGCTGTTGTCTATTGCCTGGTCCGTCCGAATGGCACGGAGGCCAGCGCTCGTGTGCGCCGAAATTTGATTCAGTACGGAATTTGGGAAGAGCGCTTTGCAAAGCGTATCCGCTGTGTTTACGGCGACATTACGCAAACGCATTTGGGGATGGCCGGCCGCGACTTCCAAGCTATCGCCGGCTCTGTCGGTGCCATCTATCACGCCGCCGCCGCAGTGGATTGGGTCCGCCCGTATGAAGAACTTCGGGATGTGAACGTCCTCGGCACGTGCGAACTGCTTCGTCTTGCCTGCGCCGGCACGCCAAAATCCTTTCACTTTCTTTCGAGCCTGGCGGTTTGCTATTCCACCGGCGCGATTGGCGACGCGCTTGAGACAGATGACCCTCTCCTCAATTTGAGAGGCCTGCGCCTGGGTTACGCGCAGAGCAAATGTGTTGCCGAGTCGTTGGTGCGACAGGCAGCCCAGCGCGGCAGTCGCGCAACCGTCGCGCGGCCTTCGCTCGTTTCCGGCGACTCAACATCCGGAATATCTAATGCCGATGACTTACTCTCTCGCTTTTTCCGAGGCTGCATCGAAATGGGAGCGGCGCCCGATCTCGACTGGGCGATGGACTGCGTCCCGGTCGATCACGTGGCTGATGCCATGGTGCAGCTTGCGCAAGACGACGTCCCTGGCGGTGTCTATCATTTAGTTAACCCGCAGTTGCGGTATTGGCGCGAGTGCGTACTGTGGATGAGTCTTCGCGGCTACTCATTTGATCTAATCCCGTACCGCGACTGGACGCGGCGCCTGCGCGAGACATTAACTTCATCAAACCCGCTCTATCCCTTGCGGGCCTTTTTTCTGCGGACCATTCCCGAGGAAGGAGGCCTGGCTATTCCCGAGCTCTATGAGGAAACACGCCGCCGCCGCGCGCGATCGGATTTCTCCCACACGATTCTTGCGCAATCGGGGACAGCCTGCCCGCCCCTGGATGCGCAACTGCTCGATCAATACTTCGAATCCTATGCGGAGCGGGGTCTGATTCCGTCCGTGTCCGGCGCTCCAACCGTGCATCGTGAAGCGAGTCTCAGCAGACCTCTGGTCATCGCAATCGAACGTTCGCTGCAGCGTCGCACCGGTGATCCGGCGCTACGCATCACGAGTGTCAAGATCTCTCCTATGAATGGCGACCATAGCATCGTCGCCGAGCTGACCTCGTGGAGGCGTGGAGGTCGACCCGGGCTTCGCCGGGCCCAACTAACGGTCGAGTCGCGAGCCGGACATACGTCGGTCATTGACGTGGTGCTGAAGTCCAAGCCTCCTGATTCGGATGCGATAGAGGTCGGCGAACAGGTCGCGCGGCTGTGCGGCCAACAGCTGGGCGAGTCATATGCGGCGTGGCGCGATCACGTCGGGTTGACCCGCGGGCATCTCAGGGAACTGGCGATCTACGAAACTGATGATGATCGCTTCCGCCTTCATATCCCGGAGCCGCTCGCCGTGTCGCGCGACGAGGATCGTGACGAGTGGCTGGTCGTGCTCGAGTACGTGAGCGATGCGCAGGTAGCCAATGCTTGGGACCGCGCGTGGACCAGCGGGGAGATCGAAGTCGCTCTGCGCGGTCTGGCGGCTCTTCATGCCGTCTGGCGCGATCGTTGGGAGGATCTGGTCTTGCAGAGTTGGCTTCCGCCGCGGCGCAGCCCGGCGCAAATGGCCCAGATGCTTCCCTTCTGGTCGGCCCTGGCCGCAAACGCACGACCGGCTTTTACGAACTGGGCTGGATCCGATTTGGCTGAAGCGCATGAATCACTGCTCTCCGGCATCGATCGCTGGTGGCAGCCGCTCAGCCGCGCACCGCAAGTCCTGATTCACAACGATTTCAATCCGCGGAACATGATGCTTCGCGGCTTGCGAGGCGTAGCTCAGCGCCTCTGCGCCTACGACTGGGAGCTCGCAACTATCGGAGCGCCGCAGCGGGATCTGGCCGAGTTTCTCTGTTTCGTGCTGGCGCCTGAGACAGCGGCTGATGATGCGCCGACTTGGATCCGGCGTTACCGCAGCCTGCTTGAAGAACAAACGAGCGCAATCATCAATCCAGTCGAATGGGAGGAAGGATTTAGAGCCGCACTTTGTGACTTCATCGTCGACCGGCTGGCAATGTATGCGATGATCCATCGCTTTCGACCGCAGCCGTATCTTCCCCGGGTCATGCGTACGTGGCTGGCCCTGCACAAACGCCTCCCCTGGCCCATCTCGTGAACAACCCCGCTCCTGACCCGGAACCGACCGGACCCGCGGGCTCAATCCATTTGAGCAATCTGCTCACGTACGCAGCGCTGTTGTCAGGCTGCGCGGCTGCGGCGTCCGCGATCATGCATCAACGCTCTGCTGCCGGGGCGTTCATAGCAGTAGCCGTTATTGCCGACACCTTGGACGGGCGCTTCGCTCGGTTGTTTCGGAGGACCCGCTTTCAGTCCGCGTACGGCGTGCAACTCGATAGCCTCGCCGATGCCGTGACGTCAGGCTTTGTTCCGGTGATCGTACTCGCGTCAGACAGCACTGCTTTGACACGGGGAGCAACTCTCGCATGGTGGGGCTGCGCGTTTCTATATTCCCTCGCGGCTATCACCCGACTCGCTTATTACAATCTCAAGCACGGTGACGGCCCCTGGTTTGTCGGAGTGCCGGCGCCATTGTGCGCCCTGGTTATATCAACATCGCTCCTCTGGTCGCCACGCCCGTTGGCCGCCGCAGTGATTATGATCGGCTGCGCCGTGGCCATGATTGCGCCGATACGCGTGCCGCGTCCGCGGGCAGCCGGATTCGCCGCCTGGGTTGGCTGGGCGATGCTTGTCGTAGTGCTGCACGTCCGGGCCTTGTGAAGAAGACGCTCAGCGCTCATGATGCAGCGCTGATGTAGGCCCATGAAGGAGTTCCCGATTTTAATCGAACATTAATGCGCTTGTAATCAGCGGCTTCCTCATAAACATCGGATTGCTCCAGCTCGTTCCTGGTCACTTGAAACCTGGTCCCTTCGACGGAGTCTGATTCACGTCCAGTGAACTGAGCGTTCAGATAGTATTTGTCGCCGCTGGTTACGGTAACGCCGGAATCCTTAATCTCAATCCTGGTTTCGCGATAGCCGGGCAGCGTGTCGGGCTCGCCCTTGAGTTTCCGGCCAAACGTGGCTAACTGAACGGCCTCAGTTTGCAACGTCCCGTACGAAAATAAGTGCTCTAGTTCTTCTGCAGGATCAACGCTCTCCATATTGATTACCTCACCCCAATGATCTGAATGTCCTCGCCGTCATCCAAGCTGTTCAAGTTCCGTTCGCAGTGACTTCCGCTCCTTGCTTCCCATGATAGCTCATCGTATAGTAACCCAAATTTGCGTGTAACAAGTGTTACGTTTTCTTAGAATCCAGGAACGCGAATAAAGCCCGACAACGGAATGCCTATGAAACCGAACGGCACTCTAATTCTCAAACGCTCTGAGGTCGCGTCCCTCCTGAGTCTGGAAGAATGCATCGGAGCAGTCGAAGAGGCGTTCAGGATGCATGAGGAGGGGCAAAGCTTACCACCGGGCGTTCTCGAGACGCTCACGATGGACGGCGGCTTCCACATTAAGGCGGCGGGGCTAACGCTCGACGCCAAGCCTTACTACGCCGCGAAAGTGAACGCGAACTTCCCTCAAAATAAGAGCAAGTGGGGATTGCCTGCGATTCAAGGAATCATCGCCCTATTTGACAGCCATAGTGGTTACCCACTCGCCCTGCTTGATTCCATCGAGATCACCATCTTGCGCACCGGTGCGGTCTCCGCAGTCGCCGCCAAATACCTGGCTAGACCCGATTCGAGGGTAGCGACCATCTGCGGCTGCGGCGTGCAGGGGCGCGTTCAGTTGAAAGCTCTCATGCAAGTGCTCCGGCTCGAAAAGGTTTACGCCTACGATCAGGACCAGGCTCATTCCGGTAGGTTCGCCGATGAGATGTCTCGGGAGCTGAAAATAGAAGTTGTGGCTGTTACTGATCTGCCGAGCGCCATCCAGGAAAGTAACGTCTGCGTAACCTGCACACCTTCGAGGCGGCCATTCTTAATGCGGGAGCATGTACGCCCAGGCACGTTTGTGGCGGCGGTGGGCGCCGACAACCCGCTGAAACACGAGGTGGAGCCAGCGCTACTCGCCGCAAACAAAGTAGTGGTCGACGTTCTGGAGCAGTGTGCCACCATCGGGGACCTTCATCACGCAATCGCTGCGGGCGTCATGAGCAAGTCAGACGTATACGCGGCGCTGGGCGCGATCGTCGCGGGGCGGACCACTGGCCGTGCTTCTGCTGAAGAGATCATTATCTTCGACTCCACTGGAACGGCTTTGCAGGACGTGGCCGCGGCCTCGGTTGTGTATCAGAAAGCTCTCCAAGCCGGGTTGGGGGTGTGGCTCAACCTCGCCGCGTGACAGGCTGTTGATGGCAATCCGGCCGACGCCATCAGGATGAAATTACGCGAGAGAGGAAGAGGAATATATGTCCGAAATAAGTTGGTCTGATGTTGAGAGTTCGCCGGTCAGAGAGCTATTCAAAGGAATCAGGCTCCGCCCATTGTGGAAGGGCGAGAATGGAGCCAGCGCTCAAGTGCTGGAGATCGATCCCGGTTCTCGCTGGGAAGGATTGGACGTGCACGACCCTGGCCCGGAGGAAGTTTACGTCGTATCGGGAGTTTTCAACGATGGCGTGCGCGACTATCCGGCGGGCACATTCATTCATAACCCGGCCGGCTCTGCACACGTTCCACAGAGTTCCACGGGCTGCACTCTTTTTGTTTTTTACCCGGAAGGATAGCGGCGCTCGATGTTTAGCAACCGATTTTCAAGGTCAGGCCACGATGTCTATGGCCCTCGGGCTGGGCGGGTGTTGCGTAACTCTGAATGCAATTCGCCGCGCGTGACTCGCTTATGACAACCAGGAGCGAATCATCTGCAAAAGAGTGGATACTGCTCATCCATCAGTTGCCGCCGCGCCCAACCAATTTACGTGTGCGCATTTGGCGAAAGTTGCAGAAGCTGGGCGCGGTGGCGATCAAGAATTCCGTTTATATCCTCCCGGCAAACGACAAGACAAATGAGGATTTTCAATGGCTGAAGCAGGAGATCGAATCGGCAGGCGGTGAAGCTGCGGTGTTTCGCGCCGACTCCGTCGAGGGCACCACAGATAAAGAGATCATTGCCCTGTTTCGCAAAGCGCGAGATGAGGAATTTGCGGAAATCGCAGCAGGACTTGACGGATTGTCCGGCGCGGTGCGGAAGCAGATGCGGGGCAAACATCTTTCGGCTGGGCGATTGTCATCGCATGAAGCTGAACTCGACAGGCTCCACGCAGAGCTTGAACGCGTCATTGCCAATGACTTCTTTGCAGCGAAGCGGAGAGTCGCTGCGCTAAATGCTTACCAACGTTGTCAGAAGGTTATCCGCGCGTCACAAACCCCAATTGGTAAAGCGGCAACCTCATCGCAGCGGCAAGATGCGCTGACAATTCACGATTACCAGAACCGGCGCTGGATGACTCGACGCAATATTCACATTGATCGCCTGGCCTCAGCCTGGCTTATCAAGCAGTTCATTGATAAGCGCCCGCGATTCTATTTTGTGGCAGAGGGTGAAACCGTCCCGAACGCCATACCCTTCGACATGTTTGGCGCCGAGTTCACCCATCACGGAGAGGACTGCACGTTCGAAACATTGCTCAAGCGATTCGGCTTAAGCGACACGCGCGGGCTATCTGAATTAGCGCAGATAGTGCATGACATCGATCTTAAGGACGACAAATTCCAACGTCGCGAAGCCGCCGGACTGAATGCCATCATTAACGGACTGAGCGAGAGTCTGCGCGATGATCGCAAGCTTCTGCAGCAGGCCGGCGCAATCTTCGACGGCCTGTTCGTGCTGCTCAATAAACAAACGGAAACCAGACCGCCCGGGTCCCGGACGAGGAAAAGAAAAGGCCCTCGAAAAAAAGCTTTAAGTTAATGGGTGAAGATCTGAATCAGGAATTGCCGGCCGATCACAGACATCAAATGCCTTCGTGGCGCGAGGTGTTTCTGTATTTCCTTTTTCTCGGCTTCGTGAATGTCGGCGGGCCAGTCGCGCAAATCACCATGATGTACAACCACATGGTCGAGAAGCGGAAATGGCTCAGCAAAGATCGCTTCGTAAACATCATGGCCTTCTGTCACATGCTCCCCGGTCCCGAGGCGCTCCAACTAGCCATCTATGTCGGCTACTTGAAAAGAAAACTTGTAGGCGGAATACTCGCCGGCCTCACTTTTATCCTTCCGGGCGCGTTGGTAATGATCGTCCTGAGCTGGTTGTACGTAGCCTACGGCAGTCTCCCGCAAGTCAACCACGTTCTCTACGTCTTGAAACCCGCCGTGCTCGGCATAATCGGAGCAGGAATCCTCAAACTTGGCAGAGCTTCAATCCGCAGTTTCTTTCTCGCCGCGTTGCTGATCGCTGCTTTTATAGGAATGTATTTCGCCGGCATCAACTTCCTTTTGATCCTGCTCCTCGCCGGTATGCTCCACTTAGTGTTTGCTCAAGGATGGCCCAGCATCCGGCGTGCGAAGACAACTCTCCCAACGATGATTGGTGGTTTCATTCTGCTGGCGCCGTTTGAAAATTCACGCTGGCTGCAAATGGCCTGGTTATTCTTCAAGACCGGACTATTCAGTTTTGGAGGCGCGTATGCCTCAATCGTGTTCCTCGAACGCGGAGCGGTTGAGCAGCACCAATGGCTGACGAGCAGCCAATTGCTTGACGGCGTTGCTCTCAGCGTTGCAACGCCGGGTCCCTTCATGCTGTTCGCCACGTTCACGGGATTCCTCGCGGGGGGACTTCGGGGAGCGCTCATTGCCACCTTCTTTGTCTTTCTTCCCTCATTCGTATTCGTGTTGGCCGGCGCCCGCTATATTGAAAAGCTGCGCAACAATCGTTGGATACAAGCGTTTCTTGCCGGTGCCAGTGCAGCCGTTGTCGGAGTGATCGTTGTCGTGACTCTCGATCTGATCCCTTCGGCCCTGGTCGATCTCCCGACTATCGCGATAGCTCTAACCGCTCTTGTCGTCATAGTTATTTTCAAGGTTGATGTGGCCAAGGTGGCTTTGGGAGCTATGGCCGGCGGAATAATTCATGCGACGGTGCGCGGCCTGTTGTAAAGACCTGCTGTAAAGAGATGAATGAAGGTGCCGTAACGAATCCGGTAGGTTGGCGCCACAACGTGAAGGACTATCTCAGTCTTGAGCGCAACGTATCCATTGCGTCAGTGGCTGTCTTGCTGCTTGGATTCGGTGAAGAGTTATGGAAGAAGTTTATCCCAAAGTATCTTGAGGTACTGGGCGCGACTACTCCGATCATCGGTCTTTTCGGCAGTGCCACGGATTTCCTCGATGCCATCTATCAGTACCCGGGCGGATGGATTGCCGATCACCTCGGTCGCCGACGCGCTTTTTTGATTTTCATCACGCTCGCTTCCTGTGGCTACGTGGTCTACCTCCTAAGCCCTTCCTGGCCCTATCTGTTCATTGCTTTGGCTCTCACGATGGCGTGGCAAAGCATGGCTTCGCCTGCGATCTTCGCAATCATCGGCGATTCTCTGCCTCGCGAGCGCCGTGCGATGGGCTTCACGATGCAATCCATTCTGAAACGTGTTCCTGTCGTGATCGCCCCAATTATTGGCGGAGCGTTGATAGCGTCGCTCGGTATCTTCAACGGTGTTCAGGTCGGGCTTCTAGTTACGCTAATCCTGGCGGGAGTAACCCTCTTGCTGGTTACCAAAGTAAACATCGCTATTGGAACGACTGTGACCACGAATATTCGCGGCGTCTGGCGATCCTTTCACAGCACGCTGAAACGTCTGCTGATCTCGGACCTCATCATCCGAACCTGTGAAGGCATGACAGGCGTAATGACCATTCTTTACCTGACCAATGTAAAAAAACTTAGCGTCGCATGGTTTGGGGCTTTGATTGCCATCCAGATGACTACTTCCATCCTGGTTTATTTGCCGGCGGCAAGAATCGCCGATCGCATCGGTCGGAAGCCGTTCGTCATCGCTACCTTCCTCTGCTTCGCCTTGTTTCCTATTGCCATCGTCTTCTCTTCAAACTTCACTGTGCTTGTCGTCGCGTTTGTGATTGGCGGCTTGCGTGAGATTGGCGAACCGTCGCGTAAAGCAATGATTGTCGACTTTGCCCCGCACAACATGCGAGCGAGATCCGTGGGCCTTTATTATCTGATACGCAGTCTGTCGATTACACCGGCTGGAGCGATTGGCGGGCTGCTCTGGAATGTGTCTCCCGAGGTTCCCTTCGTGGTTGCCGGAGTCATTGGACTCGTCGGCACGCTCGTGTTCGCGGCCACAGTGGAAGAGCGTTACGCGACTTAATTCAAACGGAAGGGATTGACACGTGTTCCGCAAATAGGTGGGGCCAAACGAGAAAGGTCAGCAAAATGCAAGTCTTGCTCAGTGATCAAATGCGACTACTGGTGCTGGTGGGTTTGTGTGGTTTGTTGTGGTCGGTGGAATCTATCCTTCCGCTCTATCGATATCAACACCGAGTGCGACACGCGGCGCCCAATGTCGCGCTCGCTGTGATTTTAGTTCTGATGAATTTGGCGCTCTCTTTCACCTCTGCCTACCTTGCCGCTTTCGCTGTACGTAATGGCGTTGGGCTCTTGGCTCTTTTTGCGCTGCCCGCTTGGGGACAGGCGTTGTTAGGTATTGCCGCCTTAGATTTTTTCGCGTACCTGGCTCATCTCCTTTTGCATAAATCTTGGCTGGGTTGGCAGTTTCATCGCGTCCATCACTCAGAAAATGCAGTTGACGTAACAACTGCTTTCCGGCAGCACCCGGGCGAAACGGTATGGAGACTGCTATGGCAACTAGCCGCAATCGTCGTGTTCGGCATTCCGCTCCCCATCGTGATTATTTATCTGATCTTGTCCGCGCTAAACGCTCAGTTGGAACATGCGAACATTAAGCTGAATACTCGTCTCGACGCCATGGTGCGTCTGATTTTTGTAACGCCTCACATGCACAAAGCACATCACTCGCGTGACCAGAGGGAGACCGATACAAACTATTCAAACATCTTTTCTTTATGGGACCGTGTCTGCGGCACCTACACTGCGGAAGTGGACTTTCGAAAACTGCGGTATGGACTCGATGGCTTTGACGTTGAGGAAAGGCAAACACTCCCGGGATTGCTGAAAATGCCATTCATGAGCTATACCCGCACCTGACGTGGGCGAACCGGATCTTCCGGCACTCCAAGGTTGAGGCTTTTTTTGGAGACATATCACCCTCGTCGCCGGTACGCCAACTGTGTCAACCCAGCCGAATGCAGATATACTCAGCGGCACAAAAGGAATAAAAAGCTCGGCGAATGGTTAAGGGAAGATGAACTTAATCGTGCTGAGAGGAACGTGCGAGAACAAGGGCTATCAGTTCTCCGCGCCAGAAAAAGATCTCACGTTTAACCAGTTTCGTTGCTGGATAAAAGATTAACTCATTATGCCTGCATCCATTGAACTAAAGCGCCGACTGCGCTGGGCCGATGCCGACGCCGCCGGTCGCCTGCACTTCCCGCGTATTTTCGAAATCGTCGAAGAGGCCGAGAGCGAACTCGTTCGCTGTATCGGGTGGCCGATGAACCGAAGCATGGGACACGATTTTCCACGGGTGAAAATCGAGTGTGAGTTTCGGAAAGTACTCTCGCTGGACGATTCGTTTCGACTGAGGCTCTCAGTCGGCCACCTTGGGCGCACTTCGTTTCGTTACGATTTTCAGGTCTTCGGCGCCGATGACGAATTGGCAATCGAAGGTGCCATGACGATTGTGGCGTTAAAAGACGGGAAGCCGACTGAGATTCCCGCATCATTGCGCGCCGCATTGAGCGCCGACGCTTCGTACTCAGCTTAGACTGAGGCTCTCTATCTCGAGGCAACGCAGATTGTAAGATTTAGATGTCAGATCGATCCGCACCATCTCTATCGCGCTCCCTTGCGATCGGCGGACTGGGCTTCGCGGCCGTTAGCTTGTGCGTCTTCGCCACAGTCGCTTTCGGCGAGCGGTGGATGTACCGGAACCTTGGATTAGTCGGTGCGTACTTAGCCTGGACAGCGCTCTTCATTCTGCTGGGCGGCACGGTGCTCGGCTCCCTCGTAGTAAGGCGCTGGCGGCTCCCGAAGTTTTATCTGCTCTTTGGATTGTCTTTTTTTCTGTACGCCGCCGGCTGGGTCGCCGCGTATTTCACTTTGCGGAACGCCGCCGGCGAACTAGCCGGTTTGTTTCTGGGGTCGATTCTGATGGCGAGCGGTTTCGCGATCGGCTTCAGCGTAAAAGGCTCGCTGGTGAAGTTTGCGGCGATTCTCTTCGTGGCAAACTGCCTCGGGTATTTCCCAGGCTCAGCGCTCAACGACTTTCTGGGCGGCCGAACCGGAATGTTACTTTGGGGAGTTGTCTATGGCTTGTTTCTGGGAGCCGGCCTCGGCGCTGTGCTTCACTTTGCACAGTTAACTCGAACCTCTTCGGGTTAGAGCCGCCTGGGCTTATTTACCACACACTCCAAATGGACGCCGGCGAATTCCTCACTCGAGCTACGATTTGGATAACAATTGTTCTTTACGTCGCGGGCGTGTTGGTGCTCGTTATAAACAAGCCACGACCATGGACGCGCGACACAGTCAGAGTTGTTTGGACGGCTGCCTGCCTCTCATTAATCCTTCACTTCCTTTTCGCCTTTGAGTTCTACCACCAGTGGAGTCACGCGGCGGCTTATCGCGATACCGCGCGGCAAACCTACGAGGTCGTCGGATTCCCGTCGGGCGTCGGTCTTATCGTCAACTATGGTTTGTTGGCGATTTGGGTCTTAGACGTCGGCTGGTGGTGGCTACGGGGACGGGATTCATATTTCAAGCGGCCACGTTGGGCAATTCTTGCCTGGCATTGGTTTCTGATTTTCATCATCTTTAACGCCACAGTGGTTTTTGGAAAAGGTCTGGCGCGCTGGGTTGGGCTGTTAGTCAGCTTTATTCTGACGCTGGCGTGGATAATCGTGACAAAGAAAATGTTTATCTCGAAGCGTAAGAACGTCTCTCAAGTATGGATTCAGTGAGCGTCGAAACCAACAGGCTGAATAATCGGCTATTAGCCGCCCCGATTTATTGCGGATGGATCAATCTGTCCGTGGCTGCGCTCGCTATGGTGGGGACCCTTCCGGGCCGAACGCAGGGACTCGGACTAATCACCGAACCGCTCCTCGCCAGTCTGCAAATGGATCGCGTGCTGTTCGCCCGCATCAATCTTTGGGCAACCCTAATTGGGGCGCTCTTTTGTCTCGGCGTAGGACGATTTATAGATCGTTTTGGCGGCCGGATGGTGCTGACGGTGGTTACCATTGCGCTCGCTGCAGTCGTTCTCTTGATGAGCCGCGCCGAGAGCATTCTCTTAATTGCAATCCTAATCACACTCACGCGCGGATTTGGCCAAAGCGCGCTTTCAGTCGTCAGTATTACGATTGTCGGAAAGTGGTTCGTCCGCCGGCTTAACGCGGCGATGGCGGTTTACACGGTAGTCTTGAGTGTTGGATTTATGATTGCTTTCCCCGTCGTGGGGGCCATGGTGATCAAATCAGGTTGGCGCTCTGCATGGGCCGCCATAGGTTTCTGCCTGCTGTTTGGATTGGCGCCGCTCGCGTTGCTGTTGGTTCGCAGTTCACCCGAAGCGTGTGGCCTGAAGACTGACGAGATGCGAACGGAACCGCAACCGGATCAGAGTCCGGCTGAAGGACAAACTCTCGGACAGGCGCTGGCAACGCCCGCTTTCTGGGTCTTCGGAATTGCCAGTGCGATTTACGGATTAATCGCTTCAGGCATCGCGCTATTTAATGAGTCGATTCTGGCTGAGAGAGGTTTCGACGCCTCCACATATCATCGGACTCTGGTAATCGTCGCGCTGACATCATTGGTGGGAAACTTTTTCGGAGGCTGGCTGACGACGCGCTGGAGGATGAACCGCCTTTTGACGCTGGCCATGGTTTTACTCGCCGGATCGCTCCTGGGCCTGCCGCACGTAAAAACTCAAACGCACGTGGTTGCGTATGCCGTGGTCATGGGACTAGCAGGCGGCTTTGTGATAGTCATCTTCTTTTCTTTCTGGAGTCACACTTACGGGCGGGCGCATCTCGGAAAGATTCAGGGAGCAGCCCAGGCGCTCACGGTCCTCGCCTCCGCGGTCGGCCCTCTGTTGCTGGCTGAAAGCGTGGCGCGTACCCAATCGTATGCGGCAATGTTCTATGTGTTGACGGTGGTGGTGATCATACTGGCGATGGGCGCGTGGTTCGTTAAGCTTCCGAGCGAGAAGTTAGAACCGGGGCGGTAGCGAGAAGTCAGTACCGAGAGCGGTAGCGACCGGGTCGCGCTCTTGCATCATCAACGTCGCGAGAGGACACCCGGTCGCTACCGTTCTCGGTACTGACCTCACTTCTGGTATTTTAGGTCTGCAGATTACAACTGAACACAACATGTCCCCTGTCGAAGCTAAACTCCAATCCAACATCGTGCAATCGCGGAACGTTCTGGACGCCTGGGTTCGTGAAGTCGTTGCATGGCATTTTGATCCGGCCACCGGTTGTCCCTTCTGGTTGGATCACGCGAAGAAACTTTCGTGGGATCCGCGCAAAGAAGTAAAAGGCTACGACGACCTGGCGCGGTTTGGTTTTTTCCAGGACGAATGGCTTCGCGGCGGGCCCGTGCGGCGATGGGTGCCGAAAGGTTTCGATGGTCGACCGGTTTACACATTCGAAACAGGCGGCAGTACCGGCGTACCGAAGTCGCGCATCAACATCGAAGACTTCCGGATTGATTACGAGGCCTTTAGCACTACGTTGCCCGACGAGTTCTTTCCCAAGGACTCTGACTGGTTATCGCTGGGACCCACCGGGCCACGCCGTCTGCGTCTCGCGGTCGAGCATTTGGCGCAGTTCCGCGGCGGCATCTGCTTTATGGTGGATCTCGATCCGCGTTGGGTCATCAAGCTGATCAAGCAAGGCAAAGCAAAAGAAGCCGAGAGCTACAAACAACACGTAATCGAGCAGGGCCTCACGCTGCTGAAGGCCCACCCGAACATTCGTTGTCTTTTTACGACGCCGAAGCTTTTGGAAGCCCTCTGCGAAAGAGTGTCGCTGAAAAAGATGGGAATCACCGGAGTGTTTTGCGGGGGCACCGAAATGACTCCACAGTTCCATCGCTTCGCAGTCGAAGAATTACTGGAGGGCGCTTATTTCGCGGCCACCTACGGAAACACTCTGATGGGTTTGGCGGTTCACAAGCCGCGCATCCCTGAAGACAACTTCGCCATCATCTATTATCCGCCGCTGCCGCGCGCCATGATCGAAGTCGTCGATCCTGACAATCCCGAGAAACTCGTAGGCTACGGCGAGACTGGCCGCGTCCGACTGACAACTCTGACCAAAGAGTTTTTCATGCCGCGGTTTCTCGAGCGCGACGAAGCTGAACGCGAACCGCCGTGTGATCTCTATCCGTGGGACGGTGTTAGAAATGTGCGGCCATTCGCGAAACTGAGTACATCGGTGGTTGAAGGAGTTTATTAGGTGTAGGAGGTCAGTACCGGGAGCGGTAGCGACCGGGTGACCGTCAAGCCGCGGCTGGCCGTCGCAGTAACGAGACCCGGTCGCTACCGCTGCCGGTACTGACCACACCGCGCAAGATTCACCATGATTTCGATACCAATCCTTCGCAAAGGTGAACCCTACACGAGTCTCGACGTAGTTCGTGTTCCGCATCATCGCACGCGCGAACCATTTGTTGAGATCAGCCAGGCGAACGCTGGACTGATTCGCCGCGACTTGCTGGATCAACGGAGCGCTCGCGCCGCACTGACAAAATTCTCCACCGCTGAACTTGTCGAAATCTGCGCGCGTGCTGCGGGCCACTTTCTGAACGACGTGCTTCCGCTCGGCGCGCTGCCTCAGTCGCCAGATGATTATGTGCAGCAGGTCTCCGCGACAACCGGATTGCCTCACACCCTGGCGCGGCGGAACATGGTGAAGGTCGGAACGATGCTGGCAGAGATGGGAGGCGTCCTTCACGGTCTGACCAGAAATCTCGACTGGGGAATTCTCGATCGAGGGTTCGGAGAGTTCGAAGGGCATGCGCTGAGTTTCTTCCCGCGTGGAGAATCGCTTGGCGCGGTGTTGCCGAACAATTCGCCGGGTGTTCATTCATTATGGATTCCCGCGTTTGCATTGAAGATTCCGCTGATTCTGAAACCTGGCGGGGCTGAACCCTGGACGCCTTTCCGGATCATTCAAGCGTTGATTCGAGCCGGCGGCCCGCGCGAGGCATTCAGTTTTTACCCGACCGATCACGCAGGCGCCGGTGAGATTCTGCGCCATTGCGGCCGCGGCATGGTCTTCGGCGACAGCTCAACGACCGGTATTTGGGAAGGCGATACGCGCATCGAGATTCATGGTCCCGGTTACAGCAAGATCGTGATCGGTGAAGACTGCGTCGATGACTGGGAACAATATCTTGACGTGATGGTCGATTCGATCGCTCAGAACAGCGGACGCTCCTGTATCAACGCGTCCGGTGTTTGGACTCCACGTCATGCTGAAAAGATTAGTCACGCGCTGGCTGAGCGGCTTGCCAGAATCGTTCCGCGCGCGGCAGACGACGAAACTGCGCAACTCGCGCCTTTCACCGACAAGGGCGTTGCCGCGCGGATTTCGACAATCATCGATCAAGGATTGAGCGAGCCGGGCGCCAGCGACGTGAGCGCGACCGCCCGTCGAACTGATCGGCTGCTGGAATGGGAAGGCTGTTCATATCTGTTGCCGACGATCATTCACTGTGAAGACGCAACACATCCGCTCGCGAATCGAGAATTTCTTTTCCCGTTCGCCAGCGTCGTTAATGTCAGTCAGGATCAAATTCCCGACTCGCTCGGCCCCAGCTTGGTAGTGACTGCGATCACGAACGATCCGAAACTGGTGCAGAAACTGGTCGCCTCGCCGAACGTGGATCGGCTGAATCTCGGCGCTGTGCCTACGAACCACGTGAGTTGGGATCAGCCACACGAAGGCAATCTGTTTGAACATTTGTATGCTCGCCGGGCCTTTCAACGCGCTGCCTCCGCTTGATCCGGGCAGCCGAAATCCTGAGGGAACGCGCAGCACAAGTTTTGTCGTGAAGATTCTCTATCTCACAGGTGGCGCCGGAAGGATGTACTGCGGCAGTTGTCTGCGCGACAACGCGCTGGCGACGGAGCTAATCGCGCGCGGGCATGACGTGATGCTGCTGCCGGTTTATACGCCAACCCACACCGACGAGCCGAATGTCAGTCAAAATAAAGTTGTTCTCGGCGGCATCAGCGCGTATCTCGAACAGTACGTCCCGTTTTTCCGCAACGCACCTGCGTGGCTCGATAAGCTTTGGGACTCACGAGCGATCTTGGACCTGGCATCCCGGCGGTCGATCTCAACCAATCCGAAAATGTTGGGCGAGATGACTGTCTCGGTTCTCAAGGGCGAAGACGGTTTCCAACGCAAAGAAATCCACAAACTGATCGATTGGCTCAAGAGCGAGCCGCTTCCTGACGTCATCAACCTTCCCTATTCGCTGCTGCTCGGTCTGGCTGGACCGCTCAAGCGTGAATTGAATCGACCGATTTGCTGCACGCTGCAGGGCGAGGATCTCTTTCTTGATAGCCTGCGAGAGCCATATCGTGAACAGGCGCTGGAGCTAATTCGCAGCAACATCAAGCACGTCGATCTTTTTCTTCCGATCAGCGAATTCTACGCCGAATTCATGCCCGGCTATCTCGGTATTCCTGCGGAGAAGATGCGCGTCGTGCCGATCGGGATAAACCTCCACGGCTTTGAAAAGAAAGAGCCTGTGGCGAAGAACGGTTTCACTGTGGGATTTCTCGGACGCATTGCTCCGGAAAAGGGACTGCACGTGCTCGCCGACGCCTACAAACTGTTTCGAAAAGAAAGCAACGGAGCGCCAGCACGTCTCGAGGCCGCGGGTTGGATTGCGCCCGAATGCAAACCGTATCTTAACGATATCCAAAAGGGTTTGGCAGAGGCGGGACTTGCTTCCGAGTTCAGTTATCGAGGCGTTCTGGACCGTGAAGAGAAGATCGACTTCCTCCGCCAACTGGATGTGATGTCGGTGCCGGCGACATACGACGAGCCAAAAGGCGTTTCGTTGCTCGAGGCGATGGCGTGCGGTATCCCGCTCGTGCAACCTCGCCGCGGAGCGTTCACCGAGATCATCGAGAAGACATCAGGCGGCCTGCTGGTTGAGCCGGACGATGCGCAAAGCCTGGCCGACGCCCTGCTTCAGATTTTCCAGGACCGCCCGCGCGCGGAAGAGATGGGCCGTCAGGGCGCGCTCGGCGTGCACCAGCATTACAGTGCGCCGCACATGGCTGATCGCGCGCTGGAAGCTTACGAGAGTGTGATAGGAACCGGGGCAGTAGCCCGACCGTAAGGGAGGGCTCCGGTGCGAGCCAATTAAGCCCTTCCCTTACGGTCGGGCTATTGCCCCGCTTTTCAACATGCTGAAAGCCGAAAACATCTCGAAGGAATACCCTTCTCCAAAGGGGACGCTACGGATTCTCTCCGGCATTTCGCTCTCACTTTCACGTGGCGAAGCCGCCTCGATCATGGGCCCTTCCGGCAGCGGCAAAAGCACGCTGCTTTACATCCTGGGCACGCTCGAACCAGCGAGCAGCGGGGTTGTTACCCTGGCTGGTGAAGATCCGTTTCAACTCGGGCCGCGCGAGCTTGCCGTCTTCAGAAACCAACACATTGGCTTCGTCTTTCAGGATCACTGTCTCCTCCCGCAGTGTTCTGTGATTGAGAATGTGCTCACGCCCACGCTTGTTTCCGCGAATAGCGATGGTGCCCACGAACGCGCCCTCAATTTGATCAAGCAAGTAGGCCTTCAGGATCGAACGGAACATCGTCCGGCGGAACTCTCAGGCGGAGAAAAGCAGCGAGTTGCGCTGGCGCGCGCTTTGATCATGAAGCCGCAACTGCTCTTGTGTGACGAGCCCACCGGAAACCTCGATCAAAAATCAGCAGACGCAGTCGCTTCTCTGCTGGTTGAATTGCAGAAGAGCCAGGAAGCGATTCTGATCGTAGTCACACACAACCCGGAACTGGCCGCTCGCTTTCCCCGCCAATATCAATTGCGAGATCAGCAGCTCCACGAGGCTTAATGCGCACCTCCGATCTCATCAAGCGAAGCGTGAAGCATTACTGGCGCACGAACGTCCCGGTCGTGTTCGGGGTCGCGACGGCGGTGGCGGTGCTGGCCGGTGCATTACTGGTCGGCGATTCTGTGCGGGCCAGCCTGCGCGATCTTTTCCTCCAGCGCTTGGGACAAACCGACCATGTGATCGTGGCGCCCGGCTTTTTTCGCACGCAGCTCGCTGAAGATATTCGGCCTGAACTCGCCGCGCACGGCTTCTCGAACAGTTGTCCGCTGATCGAGTTGGATGGCACGGCCGGCAGTGATAGCGGCGCGCGCGCCGGCGGCGTACGTGTTTACGGTATTGACGCGAGATTCTGGCAGTTTCATGGCCGTGATCAACGACCGCCGGAAAATCGCGAAGCGTTGATTAGTGACAGTTTGTCTCGTGAACTCAACCTTCAACCCGGCAACTCGCTTCTGATCCGGATCCAGAAGCCTTCCGACGTTCCACTTGAGTCTTTGTTTGGACGGAAAGATGAGGCCGGCGTCACTTTGCGGCTGACGATTCGAGAGGCTCTTTCACCGGCCCAGTTGGGCGAGTTCAGCACGAGTCCCCAGCAAAGCAGTGTGCGCGCAGTTTTCGTCCCGCTGCAGCTTCTGCAACAAGAGTTGGATCACCCGAACCGAGCGAACACGATCATCGTCTCCGGTTCAAACGATTCGAGTGAAGGTGCAAGTGCGGAAAAGACAAAGGCGCTTGCGAGCTTACTTAAAGGCAAGGCTCAACTCGAAGACTACAACATCAAGCTGCGAGTACTGGATGAACCGCAAAGCCTGTCAGTTGAGGGCGACACGGGAATGATTTCAGAAGCGCTGGCCAAAAAAGTGAGTGAGACATCAAGTTACTGGCCGTATTTGTCCTACCTCGTCAACAGCATGCGGCTGGAAAATGGCCGCGCCATTCCTTACTCGATCGTCACCAGTGTGTCCGGCGAGATGTTTGAAATGATTCAGCACCACGATGGAGGGCATCTGCGGGGCTGTGACGATAGCTTTACCGATCTGCCGCCACTGATTCTCAATACATGGGCGGCAAATGATCTCGGAGCGAAGCTCAAGGATCGCATCACGCTCGACTACTACGTGTGGCTGGAGCAGGGCCAACTCGCGACCCGTTCGTCTGAGTTTCGGGTGGCGTGCATCATCCCGATGGAAGGGATCGCCGCCGATCGCCACCTCGTCCCCGATTATCCGGGGATCACTGAATCGGAGCACGTGAGCGATTGGGATCCGCCATTTCCGGTGGACCTGAGTCGCATTCGGCCCCAGGACGAGGAGTACTGGAAAACGCATCGCACGACGCCCAAGGCCTTTATCCCGCTCGGCGTCGGCCAAAAACTTTGGCAATCACGCTTCGGAAACCTGACGTCGCTGCGCATTCCTGCCAAGCACGGGCAGGATTTTGCGGGGATGCGTGCCGCGTTCGAGCAAAACCTGCGCAACAAACTAGACCCGGCAGAAATGGGTCTCGCGGTTCTGCCCGTGCGCGCTGAAGGATTGGCGGCATCGCGAGGCGCGACCGACTTTGGGGAGTATTTTCTCTACTTCAGTTTCTTTCTCGTCGCCTCTGCCCTGCTGCTCGCATCACTCTTTTTCAAGTTCGGTATCGAACAACGCTTGCGTGAAATCGGCACACTGCAAGCGATCGGCTTTCCTCGTTCGAAAATTCGAAATCTCTTTCTGGCTGAAGGGCTGGTCTTATCTCTGGTTGGAAGTTTGCTCGGTTTGCTCGGGGCGGTGGCGTACGGTTATCTGATTCTGCTCGGTCTGCGCACCTGGTGGGTAGACGCGGTGGGAACCACACAGCTGCGTCTTCACGTCTCGCCAATGTCTCTTCTGGTTGGCGGAATTGGCGGTGTGCTCGCGGCCTTGATCTGCATCGCATGGACTTTGCGACGTTTGGGAAAAGCGTCCTCACGATCTCTTTTTTCTGGTGTTGTCCCCACGACTCCGCGACTCCGCCTGTTCCCATCAGCGAGTTGGCGCCTCTGGTTATCAATTGCCCTCACCGTATTTGCGCTTCTGATTCTGGTTGCCGCAACTTTTAAATTAGTTAGCCAAACCCTGGGTTTCTTCGGCAGCGGCACGCTGCTTCTCGCGGCATTACTATATTTCGTATCGGGCTGGTTGAGACGGCCGCGGCGCAAGACAATTCGCGGGAGGGGTTGGCCCGCAGTCTGGCGGCTGGGATTCAGAAACGCCGTGCATCGACCGTCGCGCAGCGTAATGTGCATTGCTCTGATCGCGATGTCCGCTTTCATCGTCGTTACTGTCGAAGCATTTAGAAAAGGTGACCAAAGCCTTAGTCGAGACAAGAAATCCGGTACCGGCGGATTCGCGCTAATGGCTGAGTCGCTTTTGCCCCTCGTACATGATCCAAACACCGCTGCCGGACAAGAAGCATTGAACATCGAAGACTTCGCGACAGGCTCAGCTTTTTCCGGCGGTTCTTTCACGCGATTCCGTCTGCGGCCCGGCGATGACGCAAGTTGTCTCAATCTGTACCAGCCGCGTAATCCGCGCATCCTCGGCGCAACGGCGGAATTTATTCAGAGCAACCGCTTCACTTTTCAGAACTCGCTGGCTACTTCCGCGGACGAGACCGGCAATCCCTGGCTCTTGTTGAACCGGCAATTGGAACCCGGTGTAGTGCCCGTCATCGCCGACGCTAACTCAATGACCTACGTACTTCATTTGAGGGTTGGCGACGAGTTTGTTTTGAATCGCAACGAAGGACCGGTTCGTTTGCGCCTGGTCGGCGCATTGTCCGACAGCATCTTTCAAAGCGAGCTAGTGATGTCGGAAGAGAATTTCGTAAAACTTTTCCCCGCCGCGCCCGGCTACCGCTACTTCTTGATTGACACTGAGGGCGATCTCTCGCCAATCGCGGTCGCGCTGGAAGATCGACTTTCGGATTACGGCTTCGACGTTTCAAATACCGGTGAACGGCTCGCCAATTTTCATCGCGTCGAGAATACTTATCTTTCAACCTTCCAGATGTTGGGGGGCCTGGGTCTGGCGCTCGGCACTCTGGGAATGGCTGCTGTGCTGTTGCGTAACGTCCTCGAGCGGCGAAAAGAGCTGGCCCTGTTGCGCGCCTTGGGATATAACTCGTCGCACTTCACCATGATGGTGATTGCTGAGAATGCTTTCTTGCTCGTAGTCGGCTTGGCCACCGGCACGGTCTGCGCGCTGGTTGCGATTGCGCCGGTCCTTTTTGACCGCGGCGGCCGGTTGCCTAACATTTCTCTGGGCGTCCTGATGGTCGCGGTATTAATATGCGGGCTTGCGGCATCATTGGTGGCGACCTGGGTGGCGCTGAGATCGCCGCTGTTACCTGCGTTGAAAGCGGAATAGTCCACAAGAAGCTGCGAAGCAGCGGTTGTAGTTAAGCCCAAGGGCGAGGCTCTGCGAGCCTTGGGTTACTAGTAAACAGTTTGCCGGAGCCGCGGAACGGCGACCAACCCTTAACGAGGGCAGTCGCGTTGGTTCTGACTCGAAACTCAAACTTTGAACTCGAGACCGAGATGTCGCCCGCTTCGCGGGCTCCGCCCATCAAAACGGGACTGGTTCCCAAGGCTCGCAGCGCCTCGCCTTGGGCTTAGCTAAGACCGCTGCTTCGCAGCTCGACGAGCTTGCTGCTCTCATCCCGGACTTTTTGGGCAAAGCTTTTTTTGAATCATTGAAATCTCGTAATCCCACGGATTATTCGAGGAGGAAAGAAATGAAACGCCAATTTTTTTTCGCAATCGCTATCGTCCTGCTCTCGATTACATTTGCAAGCGCCGAAAACTGGCCGCAATGGCGCGGGCCCTTGCTCAACGGCATCAGCACCGAGAAGAACCTGCCGCTCAAGTGGACGGTCGAGGAAAACGTCGCCTGGAAACTCGCCATGCCCGAATGGAGCGGCTCAACTCCAATCATCTGGCGCGACCGGATTTTTCTTAACGTGGCCGAAAGGGACGAACTGTATCTCTGGTGCGTGGATCGCACGAAAGGCACGATGCTCTGGAAAAAGTTGCTGGGTAGCGGCAACGTGAAGATGCGCAAGCAAAACATGTCTTCGCCCTCCCCCGTAACTGATGGCAAGAACGTCTGGGTCATGACCGGAACCGGCATCCTTAAAAGTTTTGATTTCACCGGCAAGGAGGCGTGGACCCGCGACATTCAAAAAGACTACGGCGAGTTCGGTCTGAACTGGGGCTATGCGTCGTCGCCGCTGCTTTTCGAAGACGCGCTTTACGTGCAAGTACTGCACGGAATGAAGACCGACGACCCTTCGTACGTGATGCGAATTGACAAGAAAAGCGGCAAGACGCTTTGGAAAGTCGATCGGCCAACGGAGGCCATCCGCGAGTCGCCGGATTCCTACACGACGCCGGCCTTGCTTCGTTACGGAAAGACGACTGAGGTCGTGATCACCGGCGGAGATGTTGTAACCGGTCACGATCCGGCAACGGGCAAGGAACTCTGGCGCGCGAACGGCCTTAATCCTGAAAATGCTCCGATGTATCGCATTGTGGCCTCACCGATAGTTTTCAACGATTTGATTTATGCGCCGACGCGCGTGAAGCCGTTATTGGTGTTCAAGGCCGGCGGACGCGGCGACATCACCACTTCGCATCTGGTGTGGTCAACCAACAATGGCCCGGACGTGCCGACGCCGGTGACCGATGGAAAATATTTCTACATCGTGAATGACCGCGGCATCATGTGGTGTCTCGACGCAAAGACCGGTGCGGAGATTTACGGTCAGCAACGCCTTAAGCCGGGCACGTACAGCGGCTCGCCCGTGCTGGCCGACGACAAGATCTACGTGACGAATGAAGAAGGACTGACGACAGTCGTCAAGGCCGGACCAAAATTCGAAATTCTGGCTGAGAATCCTTTGAATGATTATTGTCTGAGTTCGCCGGCGATTTCCGACGGGCAGATTTTCATCCGCACCGCGACGAATCTCTACGCAATTGGGAAGAAGTAGGGCCGCGCGATAAATGAGCTTGAATAACATGAAGCCTGCATCCTGGCGCTTGCGACTATTGATCCCAACTCTGTTCTTTGTGTTTGCCGCGTTAGGCAACGCACAGACTTCGCAACTTGGGAAGGTCGAATTCCCCACTTCTGGCTCGTCGCAGGCCCAGGAACATTTCCTGCGCGGCCTCGCGGCACTCCACTCCTTCTGGTACGAAGAAGCGATTGAAGCCTTTCGCGAATCAACCAAACTCGAACCGGATTTCATGATGGGTTATTGGGGTGAAGCGATGGCTCACAATCATCCGCTTTGGACCGAGCAGGATACGCCGGCGGGACGCCAGGTCATCGCGAAGATCAAAAACACGGCCAAACTAACTGCGCGAGAACGCGCTTACTTGAGCGCGGTGAAGATGATTTACGGCGAGGGCGACAAGCGAACCCGCGACGCGGCTTATTCTTCGGCGATGGAAAAGATCTATCGCGACTATCCAGACGATCTGGACGCGGCGGCGTTTTATTCACTTTCCCTTCTTGGCCTGGTGCGTTCGGAAGACAGGAGTTTTCGCTTGCAGGCCCGCGCGGGAGCGATTGCCCTTGAGGTTTATCAAAAGAACCCAAACCATCCGGGCGCAGCGCATTACATCATCCACGCTTTCGATGATCCGGAGCATGCGATTCTGGCGCTGCCCGCAGCCCGTCGCTACGCCGGAATCGCACCGGAAGCTCATCATGCCCGGCATATGCCGTCACACATTTTTCTGCAACTGGGGATGTGGCCTGAGGCAGCGGCGTCGAACCAATCAGCGTGGGAGGCATCGGACACCTGGATGCGGCGCAAGAAGCTTTCGCCAAACGTGCGCGATTATCACAGCCTGCACTGGTTAATGTACGCCCAACTGCAACAGGGCCAGTACCGTCAGGCCGAAGAATTGCTCACGCTGATGAAAAAGACGATGTCCGAGTCTACCTATGACAACAAGCTTCGTCCGGGTTACTACGAGAACAACTACGCCAATATGGCGGCGGCATTTGTAATCGAAACGGAACGATGGGATCTCGCAGCTACAATTTTTCCCGCTACGTCACCCAGCTCGCCGGCTCCGGCCGCGAGCGTGCACGGCGCTCACGGATCCTCGGCGCCGAGCGATGGCCCAATGACGGTGCGCTACTCAAACATTGGACAACGGTTGCCGACCTTCACTCGGAACCTGGCAGCGGCGCTCAAAGGCTCGATGAAAACCGCGCCCACAATTCCCGACGTGAATGTTGACTTGCCCGGCAATGCCGCAAATGTGATTGGCGAACTACAGGTCGCGGCCGCCTTCGCATCCCAGAGCGGAAATCACGACAACGCAATTGCACTCGGGCGCGAGGCGGTGCGCAGAGAAGAGAAAATGGGTCCGCCCTCGGGACCGCCGAGCCTCGTCAAGCCTTCGCATGAGTTGTTGGGTGAGATTCTGCTCCGCGCCGGCAAACCAAATGAAGCCGCAGAACAATTTAAGATTGCTCTGCTTAGACAGCCGAATCGCGCGCGGTCCCTGCTGGGCAGCGCGCGCGCGGCAGCGAAAATGGGAGATCAACGCGGAGCTATCTCGGCTTTCGCGCGTCTGTCGGAACAGTGGCGTAATGCCGACAAGGAAATACCTGAATTACTTGAAGCGCAGAACTTTCTGAAGCAAGCCCGCTTCTGAGCTCTGCTATCTCTTCGCGCTCACGTCGTACGCGTAAATGGTGTCCTGATCCCGGATGTAGAGCCGTCCCCCCGCAACCACTGGATGCGCCCAAGTGGGCAGCGAGCCCTGCTGAATTCTGAACCTGCCTTTTTCCTGATACGCCTCAGGATTTGCCGCAATCAGTCCCACCACACCGTTCTCGCTAAACGCGTAGAGGAAGCCATCGGCATAAGTAAGCGAACCCTTGCCGACACTGCGATCGCGCCACGCGACTTCGCCGGTGTCGAATTTCATCGCCGTAAGAATTCCACCGGAAAAGCCGTAAAGGTGATCGCCAATTAGAATGGAAGTGGCGTGGTGGTTTCGCATCTCTTTGGTGAAGTAGACTTCCTGCCCTTTGCCATCTGCTTTGATCTCGACCAATCCGCCACCGGTGCCGTAGTCTGAGGAAATCCAGACACGATTGCCGCGAGCCACGGGCGTGGCAATATTGGCTACGTCGTTCGACGGAGCGGCATACTCCCATAAGAGCTTGCCATCGCGAACATCCAGGGCCACCACTCGACTTCCAGTAAAGAAGATTACTTGGGTCGTGCCACCAACCTGGACCGGGAGAGCAGAAGAGTAGCCGGCCTCGTCACTTTGACTCTTCCAAATCAGCGTCCCGTCAGCCTTCTTCAGCGCCACGATCGAAGCCCCTGGTCCACCGGCATTGACCAGAACTTTGTCGCCAATCACCAACGGTGATTCGCTGATACCCCAGCGGATGTTCGAGCCGCCAAACTTGGACAGCACATTTTGTGTCCAGGCAATTTTTCCGGTACGCGCGTCGAGCGCCGAAAGATCGCCACTCCCGCCGAGAGCGTAAATTCGGTCGCCGTCGATCGTCGGGGTCCCGCGTGGCCCGCCGCCGCGATCATTGTCAAAGGTCTTGCCATGCGGCGTCGCCCACACTTCCTTTCCGGTCGCCACGTCGAACGCGATCACAAATTCGCGGTCGCCCCGCGATCCCATGGTGTACAAGCGGCCTTTGGAAATTGAGAACGAAGAGTAACCGCTGCCCGCGCCGCTCGCTTTCCAAACCAAAGGCGGACCGGCTTCCGGCCATTGCTTCAGAAGCCCGGTCTCTTTCGAAATACCGTCGCGGCTCGCGCCACGCCACTGTGGCCATTCACCGTTGGTCTGGCCGAATGCGGTTGCTACAAATGTTAGAACGATCAGAATGGATCCGAACTTTGAGCCTGAGTATTTCATCTATTGCCTCCTCAGCAAGTAATGACAAGGGGAGATCAGCATCGGGAATCTTCGCCTCGTTAGAAGCGATATGGTTATAACCTACCGCGCCTTATTCACTCTAAATCAGGACTGCGGTTTGAAATACAGAACCATGCCCGCTCCTGCGGCCGCCATCAGGAACCCAAGATAAAGCATTGGATTCGGAGCGGTCTTAGGCGGATGCAACCAGATTGAGAACAAGACGTTCACCAAAGGTGCGCCCGCGAAGACCAGCGGCATCACGTAATTCGGAACGCCGCCGTACCGAAAAGCAAAGATAATGCAGATCGCTCCGAGAGCGCCCAGCACGCCGCCGGCCGTTGCCGCCAGCGAGCTCTTCATTGTAAATCCCTGTAACTGGCCCTGATACGAGAGATTGGCCACCGGTACCAGCACACCAATCAGGAAATAAGCAACGCCGACACAGAGCAACGCGCGCATCGGATTGCCGAGCGCCACCTGGCCCTTGTGCAACACTGGTCCGTAAAGCCCCCAAGCCAACGCGGCGCCTAAAGCGAAAAGGATCCAAAGCATTAGTGCAACCCTCCGACTGAGTTATTCGTAAAACGAAGCTCTTAGTAAGCAGCGCCGCGTATTCTAGCAATGTGGATAACTAATCCCTAGAAAGATGCTCGGCCCTATCGATCCTTTGCGTTGAGGTTATCATCAAAGCGAACAACTCAAAGATCGCAGTTGTTAAGACTTGTAAATTCTTTCGGCGACCGTTGTTTAAGGGTCTGATTCCGATCTTCTGCAGCGACATTTCCAACAGTTTTAGTGATAATGAGCGCACCCGACCGTCGCTCTGGAAACACAGGTCACTAATAGACGTTAAGAGTTCGAGGAGGAAATCCGGTTTGAAGTCAATTCTTTCAATCGCTTTCATCGCCACGTTGATCCTGTTCGGAGCAGGGGCTGCTCTGGGCCAGACACATCGGGGCTCGGTCCGTGGGACCGTGTACGACCCCAACCGAGCGGTTGTGGTAGGCGCTACCATTACCCTTACCGGTCAGGAAACCAGCGAGACTAGAACCACGACAAGTGGTGACGAGGGTGGTTATGCTTTTTCCTCACTCCGGCCCGGGCGCTATCGTCTGACTGTTTCGGCGACAAATTTCGCGACCTTTTCCCCTGAGATTACGCTCCTGGTGAATCAGGAACTTCGGGTTGATGCGGAGCTTCAACCACAGGGCATGAGCGACCCTTATGTGCTTGTCTCGGCGCGGGACGACGTTAAGAGGGAGACCGCGTCACAAGGCACAGTTATTGAGAATCGCCAGATCCAGGGCCTGCCTCTCGACGGCCGCAACTTTTTCGAGTTGGCGCTCCTGGTCCCGGGCGCGGTACCGCCGGCGCAAGGTTCGGCCGGTTCTGTCCGCGGTGATTTCGCATTCAGCGTCAACGGTGCGCGTGAAGACAGCAATAACTTTCTGCTCGACGGGGTTTACAACGTCGATCCGAAACTGAATACGTTTGGAGTGCGTCCCCCTGTGGATGCGATCCGCGAGTTTGAAAACCTGACGAGCACTTACGACGCATCGTTCGGACGCAGCGCCGGCGCGCAAGTCAACGTCGTTCTGAAGTCCGGCTCGAACGATCTTCACGGCAGCATCTTTGAGTTTCATCGCAATGGCGCGTTGGACGCGCGGAATCTCTTTGTGCCCGCGAACGAGCCGTCTCCGAAGTACATCCGCAACCAGTTTGGCTTTTCGATCGGCGGGCCAATTCGGAAAGACAAGACGTTTTTCTTTGCCGACTACGAAGGAACGCGTTCGCGTGAAGGGATCACGCGGGTGACAAATGTCCCGACACTGGCCGAAAGAACCGGTGACTTCTCGCAGAGCCTGTTCGGTGTTCCGATCATTCCGGGCACCGGCGTGCCCTTCCCCGGCGGCAGCATTCCCGGCGCAGCCATCAATCCCATCGGCCGGAATATCGCGGCGCTTTATCCATTGCCAAATCGGCCGGATCCGTTCGCCAACTTCGTATCGTCACCGATTCAGCAAGACCGCAACGATCACTTCGACGTGCGGATCGATCATCTTTTAAATTCTCGGTCGAGCTGGGCTTTTCGTTACAGCTTTGGAGATCGAGATCTGTTCGAACCGTTTGCGGGCCCAGGTCTTTCGCTGGTGCCCGGCTATGGCAACGACGTTACCCGCCGCAGCCAGAACGCGATGATTAGCGAGACGCATGTTTTTTCCCCGGCGCTGGTCAATGATCTTCGCTTTGCCTTCAATCGCGTCGCTTCAGCCGTCCGTCAGGAGAATCAAGGCACCAGCGTCAATCAAGCTGTCGGCATGCCTGAGTTGTCGTCGAATCCACGCGACTTCGGATTAAGTTTCATTACGATTACCGGATTCTCGCCGCTGGGACACGAAGGCAATAACCCGCAGAACAGCGTGACGAACACGTTTCAGATTCTCGACTCGGCGACCTACGCCCGTGGCAGCCACCTCTGGAAGTTCGGGGGCGATATTCGGTTGGTCCAGCAGAATGCTTTTCGCGATGTGCAATCTCGCGGTCTGCTTCAGTTTTCACCATTCGGACAGATCACCTTCAATGCGCTTGGTGATCTGCTGCTTGGTCTTCCGCTCGTGACGGGCGGCGCGCGGGTCGACAATGCTCAGCACCTGCGCAGTAACAGCTACAACCTCTTTGTGAACGACAGCGTGCGCGTGACGCGCAACCTGACGCTGATCGGTGGTCTGCGTTACGAATACAACACGCCTCCGGTTGATGCCTTTGACCGCGCGACTATTTTCGATCCGGCCACAGGCGGGTTGGTACCGGTCGGCACCGCCGGTGTTCCGCGAAGCGGCTTTCACTCCGACAAAAACAATTTTGCGCCGCGCGTAGGTTTTGCCTGGACCATTGGCGACGAAGGCAACACGGTGGTCCGCGGCGGCTATGGCGTCTACTACGATCAGTCAGCGCTGGCGCCGGGCGAAGCGCTTTACTTCAATGCGCCTTACTTTGACTTCAATCTGTTCTTTCAAATACCGGGATTGCCGCTGACGGTCAACAACCCTTTCCCGGCTTTTTTCCCGTTCGCCCTTCCTGATTCAGCGCTCGCGATTCAGCGCGATCTGCGCACCGCGTACATGCAACATTGGAGCGGCAGCGTGCAGCAGCAAATCGGTCGCAGCCGCGTGCTCGAAGTTAGTTACGTCGGTTCAAAGGGCACCAAGCTGCTGTCGGCGCGCGACATTAATCAACCGCAGCCAAGCGCCCTGCCGCCGGGCCTGCCGTTCGTGCCGCGGCCAAATCCTTTTTTTGATGACATCACCCAGATCGAATCGCGCGCGAATTCGCGTTACGACAGCCTGCAGGCACGCTTCCAACAACGGTTGGATTTTGGTTTGGCGCTGCTTGGCTCATACACCTGGTCGAAATCTGAGGACGATGCGTCCAATTTTTTCAGCAGCGCCGGCGATCCAAACTTTCCCCAGGACAGCTACAATCTGCGGCCCGAGCGCGGGCCATCGAACTTCGACACGCGCCATCGATTCGTATTGAGTTATAGCTATGACCTGCCGTTTGGAAAGGGCAAGCGCTATTTAACGGACGACGGCTGGGTATCGAAGCTGCTGAGCGGCTGGCAGACTTTGGGAATTGTGACGTTGCAGTCAGGACGGCCGTTCACAGTCGCACTGCTTCCCGAGATCGACAACAGCGGCACCGGACGATCTGTGCTTGGTTTTGGCGCAAATGATCGGCCGAATGTTTCGGGTGATCCGAATCTATCGTCACCGTCCGCCGATCGCTGGTTCAATACGGCCGCTTTCGCCTTCCCGGCTCCCGGCACATTTGGCAATGCCGGCAGAAATATTCTGAGGGGGCCTGGCTATCAGAACGTGAATGCGTCTCTCGTAAAGAACACGTTGCTGACTGAAAGACTTAATCTTCAGTTTCGCGCCGAGGCGTTCAACCTTTTCAATCATCCGAATCTGAATCTGCCGGACAACTTTTTGGGCTCGCCAACGTTTGGCCGGATTACTTCGGCGCGCGATCCACGTCATCTGCAATTCGGCGTGAAGTTGCTTTTCTAAAATTCGAGGTAACAAGCACATGCGATCTCCTCTCCTCAAATGTCTGGTCGTGATTGCGATTTCAATCACTGCTTCACGCGTCGCGCCGGCCGACTGGCCGCAGTGGCGCGGACCCAATCGCGATGGCCTGGTTAAGGGCGTGGCGAATCCGGCAACCTGGCCGAAGACCCTGAAAGAAGAGTGGAAGATCATGGTCGGCGTCGGTCATGCCTCGCCTGTTGAAGCGAACGGGAAGATTTACGTGTTCGCGCGCCAGGGCGAAGCCGAGGTGCTGCTTTGCCTCAACGCTGTGACCGGAAAAGAGATTTGGAAGTCAGTCCCACAGCCCATCAGTTACGAAATGCACGAAGCCGCGAAGGGTCACGGCAAGGGGCCAAAGGCGACACCGATTGTTAGCAACGGCATCGTTTACACCTTCGGCATTTCCGGCGTGCTCTCAGCCTATGACGCGAACACCGGCAAGCTAAAGTGGCAGCGTGAATTCTCGAAAGACTATCCGAAGACTTCCCCACTGTTCGGCACCTCGATGTCGCCGCTGGTTGATAGCGGCTTAGTAATCGCGCACGTGGGCGGACACGACAAGGGCGCGCTGACTGCATTCGACGCGCAGACCGGCGCCACGAAATGGTCGAACGCGATGGACGGGCCGGCTTACGCCTCGCCAATTATCGTCAACCTGGCGGGCGCGCGGCAGATTGTCACGTTCATGCAGAAAGATTTGGTGGGAGTTGATTTCGCGACCGGCAAGCTACTGTGGAAATTGCCTTCCAAAACTCGATATGACGAGAACATCAACACGGTGGTGACTTACAAAGACATGCTCATCTTTTCGCGCGAGGAGCAGGGCTTGGCGGCGATTCGCTTGACCAAACCAGCCGCTGAGATCGTTCCGCAGGAGGTCTGGGTCAACAAAGCAGCGGAACTCTATATGAACTCGCCGGTGTTACAGGGCAACACGCTATACGGCATGACCGCGCGGCAGAAAGGACAGTTCTTTGCCGTGGATGCAGAAACGGGAAAGACGGTGTGGCAAAGTCCCGGACGCATGGGAGAGAACGCCGCGATCCTAAACCTGAGCGACAAGGTAATTCTTCTCCTCACTAACGACGCGAAGCTGATTGTGCAAGCGGCTGACGGCAAGACTTATTCACCACTCGCCGAGTACACCGTCGCGGCGAGTCCGACCTGGGCCCATCCGCTTGTTTTGGGCCGGCGTATTCTGATTAAGGATGAGAATTCGTTAACGTCGTGGGCTGTGGCGCCATGATTTACTGCGGCGCGGTGGCTAACGCTTTAATCAACGATGTGAGCGCTTCGAGGTCTCTCAAATCCAACACCTCAACCGGCGAGTGACTATAACGCCCCGGCCACGACAGGCCGGCGTGATTCACGCCGTAACGCACGAAATCAGATCCGTCGGCGCCGCCGTTTGTGGCTCCGACCTGCAATGGAATTCTTTGCCGCGAGGCAATTTTCATTATTCGATCAAGCTCTGAGGGCGTCGCGACACTCGAACTATCGAGGCCGCGGATTACCGCGCCCTTCCCTAACGGAGCGTAGGCAAAGCGCGTCGATTCCAGTGGTGAGTCGGACGAGACAAACGTGTCCACGCTAAATACGCGTTTGAGCGTCGCGCCGTAACGCTTCGCCATCGCCATCGCACCCTCTAATCCGGTTTCTTCGCGCACAGACCAGGCGAAGATCACCCTGTGGTTGAGCGTAGCGGGGTTGATTGCTTTCGCAGCCAAAACCAGCGCCGTCGAACCAGCTCGGTCATCCAGGGCCCGCGCGGTAAACCGAGTACCAGCGAGACGTGTCGCACTCTTGTAAGCCGTTACCGACAGCCCGACCTTCACTCCCAAACGCTTCAACTCGGCAGCGTCCATCCCGAACCAGGCCGTGACGCTCTCGGGTTGTTTTGTGGTCGCGGTGTCCCGCGAAACGAATACTCCTTTTAAAGTGCGATGAGGGCCCTGCTCTCCGGTTGAACGATCAAAGTGCAATAGCGCCGGCTGCCCTTCCCACAAGGATGGGTACAGGCCTCCGCGGGTACGCAGTGACACAGTGCCATCGTCCGCGATGGCACTAATCTCAAAACCTACTTCATCCAGGTGAGCCACAAACATGACCGGGTCTTTCTCCGGCCCGAACTCGACGATCAGATTTCCTTCCGTATCCGTGACCGCCCGCTGTCGCGCCCACGCCGGCAACGCGGATATGATCGTCGCGCGAACCTCGCTTTCGTGGCCCGATACGCCCGGAACATCGGCAAGTGTCTTCAAGAGACTTGCGGATTCTCTGTAAAGGTCTGCCGGCGGAATCGCGCGTGATCTCTCCGGCAACGAAATCCATCGCGTTGTCGACGCGGGCCTGATGCCGGCGGCGGCTTCAATCTCGCGCCGCATCGCGTCGGCATCAGCGTTACTCACGCTTTCTACCAACGAGCCGGAATATCTAGTCCTGGGCCAAACCATGTGCACGGTCTTAATGCCGGAGATGTCAGGCACATATGAAGGCTTATCGATTTGTCGCTTGAGGACACGCGTCGCCTCGCTGCTGCCGATGTCTGCTGTTCGTTCGATTACGGTAAGCTCATCAATCTTTCCCAGCTTCCTCAGCGCCGCTTCCAAACCGTCGTTCCCAAAACTGCGTAAGGTCGATAAGACGAAAATCGTTTCTCCCTGGGTGACCTCTTCGTTTGCGGCATGAGCCACGGCCGCGCAGCCGACGCGCAAGGCGGCCCCAGGTCCGGCGACGTAATCACCATAATTCCACGCGGGCATGTCGCGAACGACGGGATCGAGCATTTGAATTCCCAATCGCTGCACTTCGGCTCTTGAGGAGGCGCCAACATCTACCCAAATATCATCCAGCGTGGTGACCGCGGCATTAGCCTGGCGCCCTCGTTGCAAATGCGTGCTCCTGACGATCACAACACCGGGCACGGCGCCGCTGCGGGTTAACACCTTGACGCGCTGGCCTTCATGAAACTGCGTCCACAAAGGGTGAAGTCGCAGGCTGCCTACTTCGCGAAGGCGCAGGTATCCGGTCTCTGTTATTTCAGTGAGGGCGAAACCAGGACGATCTAAAGCGCAAACTATTACCCGGCGCGGACTGCCCGATCCTTTTCGCCTGATCAGATTTCCCGTAGCGTCTCGCTGCCAGCCGGGCAAGGCTTTCAACAGAATGTCTGTAGCGAGATGTTCCCAACCCGGCGGCGCGTCCAGCGTGATCCAGGTTGCAAGCGCGTTTGTTTGATTGTCCGAGGTCTGGGACTGGGCTGAAGTGGAAGTTGCTAAGCTTGAAAGTATGACAAGAAGAACGACTGGAAGGTGATTAGTAAACGGCCAGGAACGTTTCATAGTCAGTTTTCTAGTCTTTAATCCGCCTCCCGCTCAACAAAAGGATCGCCGCGCCCATAGATCCACAGCCGAGCGAATCGGCCACCGTCCACCACCAGGGCATTCCGGTGGTGTAGTCAATCCAAAAGAAAATCGGCCCGGCCAACAGATAGGCCACGCCGTTGAGAAGCACGAGCGCGCGAAAGCGAACCACATCAGAAGCGATCACCCACAACGATATGCCGTGCATGCCGTAAGTGTAGGAAGCCTGACGGATCATGAACATGAGGAGCGGACTGCTCGCCATCTCGCCCATCCCCAACCAGGCATGCGACGCTTCCATCCATGAGCGCGGCATGATGACGGAAATGAAGGCGAGGATCTCAAACGTTCCGGCGAGTCGTAGAAGCCACGCTAATAGACGTCGAGTATCCATGTGGTTGGATTTGTTTGAATCAAGTCCCGTAGGGACTAATGTTTATAGATCCCAGAGAAATCAAAATAAAATGAGCTCCGTAGGAGCGAAATGTGAGTGGCCCCGGAGGATACATCTCGCTCCTACGGAGCTTCGGTTTATTCAATCGCGAGAAACTATAAACATCGCGCTCCTCACGGAGCAAGAAGTCACGAGCGCAAGGCGCCATGCCACTTTTCCGGATGGGCCTCCGCTTTGCCGTCTTCGAAATAACGATATTGCGCCGAAAGCGTTTCTTCCGGATCGGCCTTGATGGGCGCTCCATCCACTTGCTCGTACAGCGGGGGCGGAATCTCGGCAAAATCGGACATCGGGCCATAGACCTCATCAACGCCCTCCTTGAAAACGTCGCCGATCAAAAGGTTGATAATGCTCACCCGATGTTCAGGATATTTTCGCAGGAACTGCGCGAAGCTGAAACCCTCGTTATAGAACGCGTAAACCAGCTTACGCATCGATTCGATGCCGCGATCCAGCTTTGACTGAAACTGTCCCAGACGCTCGGCTGAAAAGTCATCGTGACGGAATGCATCATGGATCGCGTCGGCGGCCAGCTCGGCCATCTTAAGCGCCAGCAGAACGCCGGAAGAATAGATCGGATCGAGAAAGCCGTACGCGTCGCCGATGATGATGAATCCATTGCCTGCGTTCTTCTTCGAGCGATATGAGTAGTCAAGAATGGAATAGATTTTATCGACGCGCTCGCCCTCAGCCACACGCCACCGGCAGGCTTCAGTCTTTTGCACTTCCTCGTCAAAAATCTTCGCCAGGTCCTGACCCCGTCCTTTGAGCAAATAATCCGGGTTGGCCACGATGCCGACGCTGGTGATGCCGTCCTCAAGCGGAATGTACCAGAACCAGCCGCCGCTTCCTTTCGGAGTGCGCAATACCAAAGTGGCGCCGCCATTGAGGTCCTTTTCCCGATGAGCGCCTTTGTAATAGGAGTAAAGGACAGCCTTCTTAAGCTTCGGGTCGCGCACACGCCAGCGAAACTTGTTCGAAAGCATCGCGCTTTGGCCCGTTGCATCGACTATGACTTTGGCGAAGAACGATTGGCGCACTCCGTCCTGCATCTCGACCTCAACCCCAGTGGCCTTGTCGAGTTCGAAGAGCACCTGTTTGACGGCGACGCCCTGATGAACGTGGGCGCCCTGCTCGGCCGCGTGTTCCATCAGCATCTTGTCGAAGACGGCGCGCGTGACTTGCCAGGTGACTGCGCTCTCATTGTGCACCGCTTCGAAGAAATAAAAGGGGTGCGATTCCTTTCCGGCCTGGTTGGCAAACTGGACACTGTACTTTTGCGTGAACGCACTCGACTTAAGCTTTTCCAAAAAACCCATGCGCTGAAAGGTCCAGTAGGTGTCAGTCATCAAAGACTCGCCGATGTGATGGCGAGGAAACTTTTCCTTTTCAAAGAGCACAACCTTGCAGCCTTCTCGCGCGAGAATGCTGGCGACCGCGCTGCCGGCGGGACCGCCGCCGATTACAATAACGTCATAATTAGTATTAGCTGTCATCTGGTTTTAAGCGTAACGAACAGTCTTTAATTCAGGTTCAAAAAACTCCCAAAGAATTTCATCTACTTCCAGTAAGCCGCGCCGCGTGAGCTTGATTGTGCCGTTCTGGCGATCGAGTAACTCGTCGCCATCCAGCCGCTGATAAACATGCTGAAATTCGCGCCACACGTCCACGCCGAACTTATTCAGAAAATATCCGGTGTCGAGTGAGCCGGTTTTTAGTTGGAGGATCATTTCGCGAATCATGCGCTGCTTGTTGGTCAAAGCCACCGCGCGCAACAGCGGCAAATTATCGGTCTTCAGGATGCGCACATATTCCTCGAAGCTGTGCACGTTCTGAAAATTGACGCCGCCGAAATGCGAAAACGATGCGACGCCGAGTCCGATCATGTCACCGCCGTGCCACAGCGCATCCGTGTAAATGAAGCGGGATGGCTTCCTGGTTGAAGTTAATACAGTGGCGCTGGCGACTTCGTAACCTCGTTTCTCAAACTGCTCGAACGCGTAATTCAGCCAGCGGCGTTTCGTCTCCCAGCCCGCTATGGGTGACGTAATTCCCTGTTTGAGCATCTCCTGCGAAATGACGGTGTTGTAAGGCAACTCCATCTGGTAGATGGTCACTGAGTCGGCCTCGAGTTCTAATGCTCGCTGGACTGTATCGCGCCATTTCTCTTCCGTCTCGCCCATCATCCCCGCGATCAGATCGATATTGATTTGCGGAAAACCAACTTCGCGGGCCCAGCCGTAAGCGCGATAAATCTCAGGCGAAAGATGCGCGCGGCCGTTCGCTTCCAAAATCTGATCGTCGAAGTGTTCGATCCCGAGACTAAGCCGAGTGACGCCGATGTCCTTCAGCGTTTGGAGTTTTGATTTCTGCAACGTGCCGGGTTCGCATTCGAAAGTGACTTCTTCGGCATTTTGCCAACTGACATGGCGATTGAGTCCATCGACCAGGTAATGAAGCTGCTTCTCGCTGATGTAAGAGGGCGTGCCACCACCGAAGTAAGCAAATCTCAGTTGCCGCCCCTGAAACGCGCGCGTTCGGCTATACAGTTCGTTTTCCTTTATCAGCGCGTCCAGGTAGACCTCGATCTCGGAGGCGTTCTTGTCCGTATAGACTTTGAAGTAGCAAAACTTGCAGCGCTTACGACAGAAAGGAATGTGGATATAGAGGCCGAGCGGATCATCCACCCGCGCAGGTTGGTCGAGGGCCGCGAGCGCGTCGCTAACGAACTCAGGTTTCCACTGCGAGAACGGCGGATAATTCGAAACGAAATAGTTGCCGACTTCCGTTCCCGTTTGTGGGTTATCTATGGTCATTTAGCTCTTTCTTGCGTCCGCGCTCTTTTTCCCCGTACTCATCCCCCATCACCTATCATTCATCACTGGGTTCGGGGATTTTTCCAGAGGGATTGCTCAATGATAAGACGGCGCGGCGGACGATTGAGTTTCACCAACAAATCAACTCTTTACAAAAATTAACATTTGAATTGGTGGTAAGCAATTTGAGCACCATTTTTAGAAGCGGGTTGCGACGGCCCATGGCCTCGCCTAAACTCTGGTTTCACGTACGAGGACCCCTGATTGTCAGCATCAACTTCAGTCAACACGCGCCATTATCTGACTTATCTGGCGATGCTTTTGATCTTTGGCGCCGGAATATGGCTGATCCTCGCGTACGGTACACGGCAACACCCGCAGGCTACCGGGTCCTCATCGCCAGTCAACCACGTTTCGCCCACAGACTCACCCACTCCAGCTGCAACGCCGGATTCGTCACCGTCAGCCGGCATTGTGCAAACCTACATCGAAAGAATTCGGGAGAACCTCAGAAGCTCTTTGAGCATCCTGCTGCTCCAACTGGTCGTCATCATCATCGCTGCGCGCATCTTTGGCGCACTCTTTCGACGCATCGGTCAGCCGCGGGTGATGGGCGAAATTATTGCCGGCATTGTCCTCGGGCCTTCCGTGCTGGGACTCATCTGGCCGCCGGCGATGAGTTTTCTATTTCCCACAAACTCGTTGGAGCCGCTGAGGCTGCTGAGCCAAGTCGGGGTCGCGCTCTTCATGTTCGTAGTTGGCATGGAGTTGGACCTCGCGCATCTGCGGCAGAAGGCCCACACCGCGATCATGGTCAGTCACGCGAGCATCATCTTTCCCTTCTTCCTGGGGACGGCGCTTTCGCTGCTCGTCTATGGATCACTGGCGCCGAGTCAGATTTCATTCACCGCGTTCTCTTTGTTCCTGGGGATCGCGATGAGCATCACCGCCTTTCCGGTGCTGGCGCGAATTCTTGAAGACCGAAAGCTTTCGCAAACGCCACTCGGCGCGATTGCGCTCACGTGCGCTGCGGTTGATGACGTCAGTGCCTGGTGTGCGCTGGCTCTGGTGATTGCAATTGCCCAGTCAACCGGCGTGGCCGCATCGCTACTGACAGTCGCGCTCACCGCGGTGTTTGTCTGCGTGATGTGGCTCCTAATCAGGCCTATGCTGGCGCGCCTCTTGTCAGCACGAACGCATACGGCGCAACAACATCCCGCCCTGGTCGCCGGCACACTCGCCTTTGTCCTTGTCTGCGCTCTTTTGACTGAAGCCATCGGTATTCACGCTCTCTTTGGAGCATTTCTGGCGGGCGTCGTCATGCCTTCAACGGCGGGAATCCGCGACTTGCTCAAGGAAAGAGTCGGGAGCTTCAGCGCCGCGGCGCTTTTACCGTTGTTCTTTGCGTTCACCGGTCTGCGACTGCAAATCGGCCTGCTGAATGATTGGCAAAGCTGGGCGATGTGCGGACTGATCATCGTGGTCGCCATCACCGGCAAGCTCGGCGCGAGTATGTTGATGGCCCGATGGACGGGAATGAGCTGGCGTGACGCGTTCGCGTTGGGCGCGTTGATGAACACACGCGGGCTAGTTGAATTGGTCGTTCTGAATATCGGGTATGACCTGGGAATCCTGTCGGCGCGAGCCTTCGCCATGTTGGTTTTGATGGCGCTGGTTACGACGTTCATGACCGGGCCATTGCTGTCGCTGGCGAGAAGCGGCAGTGAGTACCGGAAGGTTTAGAGGCGGGCTACCGCCCGCCGCCCTACCAAAAACAAAAGGCGGGCAGTAGCCCGCCTCTAAACGATAGGGACCCGCCCGACGGGGACCTCAATTCTTCTTAAAGACCCGCTTCGCTTCGTAGGAGACATTCGGGTTATCGACGTACATGTCGATTACCAGCTCGCCGTTCGACAACGTCCACTTGCGAGTGGTTTTGGTGACGGCCGGGCCATTTGGAGTCTCGGTCGTCACCACGTCATCTACCAGAATGCCTTTGTTGCCGGGCATCCAGTAAGCGGTGCGCTTTCCCTTCGGCGCGGGCGCATTGGCCGGAGCATTCGGCGGCACCGGCGGAGCGAAATCACGCTCCTTGCCGTCGAGAACATAATTATCTTTGACGGATCGTTCGTTGTTGGGCTGGATAAGTTTCGTCTCGACCTGAATTTCGTCACCGGACTGCGCGACGGTCATGGTTTGGTTCATGTTTCCCGGCAGACCGAAGCTGCGCGCGCGATCCATTGTCCACGACCCGTTGAAATCAAGCTTCTGCGCTGAGACGGTGGCACTGCACGCCAACAGCAGACCGAGAATGCCAAGCATGGATAAGCGTTTCATATTGAAAAACTCCTGTGTTTCTCTGTGAGCCTCTGTGCGACCTCTGTGTCTCTGGGTGAATGATGCCAAGGAAAAAACTCACCACAGAAACACAGAGAACACTCGGAGGAACACAGAGTAATGCACGATCACTTCGCGGCGATATTGTACGCGGCCATTTGGTTCGCGTTACGCACGATCAAACGTCCGCCGGCGATGGCCGGGTAGTTCCACGTCTTTCCTTCGATCGCCTGAAAGCGCGCCAATTCTGAAAACTGATCCGGCGCGGCCTTCACTAAAACAAGTTCGCCGGTTTCCGTAATCACGATCAAATTACCGCCGGCAAGTAGCAGTTGGCCGTAGCCGTAACGCCCGCCCTTCCATTTGCGTTCGCCGGTATTGACGTCGACGCAGCTCAAAATTCCCTCGTCTAAGCCGTAAACGTGACCCTGGTGAAGAACCGAGCTGTTGAACTTGTTCTTCATATTGATGTTTTCCCAGACCGCGCGGGCGTTCGCACCATTGACTTCGACCAGCGCCGCCCCTTTGCCGTAGCCCGACGAGATAAAGAACCGATTAGCTCCCACAACGATCGGCTGCGAAGCGTTGATGCCCATGTCCGTGTCCCAGGTGAAGCTCCAAATCAGTTGTCCATTTTCAGGGACCAGACCAACCGCGCGCGTGGAACTGACCACCAGGATTTGCCGGCGGCCGCCGAGCGTGACCAGCATGGGCGAGACGTACGCTTGCCGATCATCAAGCGACCTCCAAACCGGCGCGCCGTTCATCTTGTTGTAGGCCACGACTGATTTTCCGCCGCTGCCGCCCGGCAACACGATGACTTTATCGTCCACGATCAGTGGCGACGCGGCCATCGCCCAGGGCAGATTCGAAGCGCCATTCTCAGAAAGAATGTTCTTGCCCCAAATCACCCGGCCCGTTTTGGAATCGAGGCAGCGCAATTCACCCGTGGCCCCAAGAACGTAAAGTCTCCCTTCGTCCCAAGTGGGCGTTGAGCGCGGCCCATCACCAGTTGAATCGGTGTACTCAGCATTCCATGCTTGGGTCCATAGCTCACGACCGGTAGCAACGTCATAGGCCGCGGCCACTTCCTGCCGGCGACGCTGTTCGATGGTGAACGCCGCGCCGTCTGCAACTGTGAATGACGCGTACCCGATACCAATCGGTTGTTTCCAAATCGGGGTCAGGCCTCCGGCGGGCCAACTTGTTAACACGGGAAGTTCTTCGTAGCGGCCGTCCCGGTTTGGTCCACGATAGTTGGTCCAGTAATTCTTTGTCGCATGGGCGAAGGCCGCTTCCGCTCCCGGGCTGGCCGCGGCTTGAGCCTGACCAGGACTGGCTTGCGCTTGTGATGCGAGCGGCTGCTGGGCGACGAGACTCTGCTGTTGAGCGCGATGCTGCTCAAGCTCGGTGTAGTGAGCTTCGTTCTGTGCTGAGCGACGCCACGCCGTGAAGAGAAAAATATAGCCCGCTCCCAACACCAGAATCGCGACCGTTGCCAGGGCTTTGACGAAGATTGGACTGCCGCGCCGCATCCATAACAGGACAATGCCCACCGGCGGCAACAAAACCGATGCGACAATCAATCCCGGCAAAGACTGATACCAGGGCTTCGATTCTTGGGTTTGAAACATTTTTTGGCTTCCCCCGCTTAACTCTAAAACGATCTCAAAGGGAGACTGTTAACAACCCGGGCGCTTACGCGACGCAATCGGTTGGTTCCGATTGTCGTCAATCGCATCTCTCTGTGCCTCTGTGAAGCCTCTGTGTCTCTGTGGTTGAGTTCCCTTGCGAGTACATTCACCACAGAGACACAGAGATCGCACTGAGACACGGAGAACCGCGAAGTTACTTCCCAATCGCGTACAGATTCTTCTCGCCGCGAATGAAAATCCTCTGTCCGGAAATTGCCGGCGAGGCGTACACGGGTTCACCAACCGAATTAGTGCCGAGAATCTCGTGCTTCGGTCCCGCTTTGACGACAAACGTATCGCCGTCCTCGCTGGTCATCAGAATCTTCCCATCGACCGCCACTGGCGACGCCGTAAAAGTAGCCGGAATTGGAATCCGGCCGCCTTCGTACACAACTTCACCTGTTTTTGCGTTGAGGCAGGTGAGAATCCCCCGATCCGTTGTCAGGTAAAGATAGTCGCCATAGAGAATCGGTGATGGCACGTATGCGGTGCCCTTTGAGTATTTCCAGGCGACGGTTTCTTTAAGATCACCCGACCCGCCGAGTTGAATCGCCATCACTATCTTGGCTGGGAAACCGGCGCTCACAAAAACCATTTCCTGATTCGCGACCGGAGACGGGATCGCATTACTTTCGACGCCTTTGTGCGTCCACAGTTCCTTGCCGGTGGCCGGATCATAAGCAACGACGGCTTCGGTGCCGACCGTAATCAACTCGGTGCGCTTGCCGTTTGAAACCAGCATGGGTGTGGCCCAACTAACCTGAACCTTACGCGGCACCCGCCAAACTTCTTTGCCGGTTTTCTTGTCGACGGCGACGATGAACGATGCGCCTCCGTTTTCCTCATCGCACTGAACAATCACCAGATTTTCAAAAACAATTGGCGAAGTTCCGGTACCCATGCCGACCGTGCCGAGTTTCCCGAAGTCAGCCTTCCATGCGAGTTTGCCGTTCAGATCGTAGGCGTAGAGCCCTTCTGTGCCGAAAAACGCAAACACCATCTTGCCGTCGGTTGCCGGCGTTGATGCCGCATATGAGCTCTTGCGGTGACGATTGTCGAAGGGCGTGCCTTCCCAGGCAGTCTGCTGCCAAAGAATCTTTCCCGTATCAGCGTTGAGAGCAATCACTTTGAAAGTGTGCTTGCGGTCAGCGCCGACGCTGTCCGGATGGAGGAATTCTTTGTTGTCTGGCATCACGTGCTTGACGGCCTTCGCGCCGGGAACCACGTCGCCCTCGATCGCAGTGGTCAGGAAGACTTTGTTCCCCCACACGACTGGCGACGAGTGTCCGCGGCCGGCAATCGGCGTCTTCCACTTAATGCCCTGTGACGTATTCCAGGTAGTAGGCAGATTCTTCTCTTCAGAAACGCCCGTGCCGGTCCCACGCCATTGGGGCCAGTTGGCGCTCAAGGCGGTAATCGTAGATGAAGTCAAAACCAAAAGAAGACCAACAGCGATTGTAAGTTTGATTGCGAAAAGTTTTTTCATGCTCGAATTTCCTTGAGTAATACTGGGTCCTTAGTTCCCCGCCTTGCTCTTTCCCGCACTCGCGTTGCCGAAAGCAAAAACGTGATTAATACCGCGAACGATGAGCATACCATCCGAAATCGCCGGTGTTGCCATCATCACTTCGCCGACCGGGTTCTTAGCCAACAACTCGTGCTTTGGCCCGGCTTTGACGACGAAGACGTCTCCGTCTTCACTCGACAGATAGATCTTTCCATCGGAGGCGACTGGTGAAGCTGTAAACGCCCCGCCGGTGCCGCCAAGCCGCTCCTGATACACGCGCTCGCCGGTCTTTGCGTTGTAGGCCGTCATCACGCCCTGGTTCGAAAGCGTGTAGAAGTAGTCGCCGTAAACAAGTGGCGTAGTCATGTATGGCCCGCCACGCGGCTTGCTCCAGGCGATGAAGTCAGATGAATCTTTGCCATCTTTCAGTGAAATGTCTCCGTTGGCACCGGGCCGAATCGCGTAGATTGGCTGAATCGGGCGATAACCGTTGGTCACAAAGATCAAATCGTGGGCGACAAACGGCGTGGGAGTCGCAATCTCCGAGTTCGGCGTCAATCTCCAAAGCTCTTTGCCCGTTAACGGATCGTAGCCGCGGATGGCCTTGGTACCGTTCGTAATCAGTTCAGCGCGCGTCTTTCCTTCATAAATTCCGGGCGAACTCCATGACGGAATTTCTTCACGCGGAGTTTTCCAAACCTGCTTGCCGGACTTGATGTCGTATGCCGCAACGAATGAATTTTTCTGTAGGTCCGCCTGAACGATGACGAGGTTCTTGTAAATAATCGGCGAGCTGCCAAATTCCCACTGGTAGTCCGGATCATAGAACCAACCCGCATCGAGCACGCCGAGGTCCTGCTTCCACAGGAGCTTTCCCTTTAGATCGTAGGCGTACAGCCCTTCTGAGCCGAACAGCACGACGAGATATTTACCGTCGGTGACGGGCGTCGAATCCGCGTGAGTGGATTTGGGATGACGCTTGACCTTTGGTATTCCTTCGGAAGCGATGCGCTCCCAGAGAACTTTGCCCGTGCGTTTGTCGAGCGCGTAGACCTTCCAGGTGTGCTTGGGATCTTCTTTGACGGGCGCAACGTCGCCATAGAGACCGAAACGCGTTTCGTCTTTGGTCCCCGAGGTGACTGCCGTACTTACGAAAACCACGTCGCCCCAAACCACCGGACTGGAATGAGCGAGGCCCGGCACTTTCGTTTTCCAAACCAGGTTCTCAGCCTTTGCGGCATTCCAGGTTTGCGCCGCGGCCGCGCCCTCAACTACGCCGGCCGCGCCCGGGCCACGAAACTGGGGCCAGTTTTGGGCTGCCGCGGAGAAAGAGCTCACGGATAAGAACAGAAGAAGAAATGTTAATCGTCTCATATGGTATTCACGCCAGGGTGTAAGACATCGCGGCCGCGCGGTCAGTTCCCGGAGCGGTAGCGACAGGGTCCTATTCACATATCACATCCAACTACGGTTGCCGCGTTGCTCGCCCTTACCCGGTCGCTACCGCTCCCGGTACTGACTCCGCTTTCCGGCCACTGCTCACTGCTTGGTCTCTTCAACTTTTTTGTAAACGGTCGTGGTAGTACCCTGCTTCAGAGTGAGCCCTGAAGTCTTCTCACCTTCCACCGTAAAAGTAACCACGAGTCCGCCAAACGCAACCGGACGAAAAGTTGTTTTGTCGAGGGCCATTAGCGCGAACGGGACTGGATTGCTCGGGGGTTTCAGGAACAATCTGCCGTCTTTCAGACTGAACGCGATCTCGGCCCCCGTTTCCGGCTTGTATTGGCCCACGTAGGATTGAAGGGTCGCCGCGTCGACCTCGAGCGGCGGCTTCGCGCCCGCCTTCTTAAGTGACTCAGCGATTGCGGCTTTATCTTTATCGCCCAGTGATGCCGCCAGCGCCACAGTGAGGGTCTCGGGTTTTGCTCCGCCCTGCGCAAGCGCTACTTCAACCAGGGCGACATTACCTTTGTCCACTCCGGTGATCAGGACATCTTCGACGCTGGTCGGATCTTTTTCTAACAGAGCGCTGACGAGCTCGACATTGATATTCTCGCCCAAAGCCCAGGTCATCGCCTTTGCGTTGTAGAAGGTATCTTTAACAGTCGCGTCCGCGCCGCGGGCGAGCAGCAGTTTGACGATGGGCGCGTTTCCGCGCTCGGCGGCCTTGAATAGCGCCGTTGCGCCGTAGCGGAACTTGGCGTTCACGTCGGCGCCTTTATCGAGAAGTGCGGTCACCGCGGCAACGTCACCGCGGCGAACAGCCTCGTACATTTGGTCATTGAGTTGCTGCTTTGCGTCTTGCGCCAGCACCGGGGTCGCGGCAAGCAGCAGCGATAATGTTAAGAGGATCGCCTTCATGAGTTATTTACCCGGTCGCTGCCGCTCGCGGTACCGACAAGTCTCCGCGCTTTTCGAGTTGCGACTACAGTGATAAATTCAATCGCAGCAGCAAACAGAAGAGTTTACAAAAATCAGCTACAACGCAAGTGTACGCATTCTACATCTTTAGGGTTGCAGCGTCGCGACAAAAACCAATGACCTACCGAATTTCACAATTCTTAACAATCTCAGTTTTTCTGGCCGTTCTGTCCCCGTCGATGGCCAGCGATTGGTCTGAATGGCGCGGTCCGGCACGGGACGGCATTTCGCTGGAAAAAGATTTGCCCGTGAAGTGGTCGCCTGCCGGCGAAAACCTGGCGTGGAAAGCGCCATACGGGGGCCGGTCGACGCCTATCGTAATGAATAACCGCGTGTTCCTCCAGAACACCGCGGGCAAAGGCGAGTTAGAGCAGGAACGCGTGATGGCCTTCGATGCCGACACCGGCAAGCTGCTCTGGGAACATCGCTTCAACATTTTCCTGAGCGATGTGCCTCCGCACCGGGTGGGTTGGGCCTCCCCGGTCGGCGACCAGGCCACCGGCAATGTCTATGCGTTAGGTGTCGGCGGCTCGCTGCTCGCGTTGACGCGCGAAGGCAAAGTTATCTGGGAACGCTCTCTCGGTGAAGATTTTGGTTTGTTGACGACGCATGGCGGCCGCACGGTATCGCCGATCATCGATGGCGACCTGCTGATTATCAGCGGCATCACCTTCGCCTGGGGCCCGCACGCGCGCGGCGCGCATCGCTTCATGGCGTTTGATAAGCGCACGGGCGAAACGATTTGGCAGAGTGCTCCCGGCGGCCGTCCTTACGACACAACTTACGCGCCTCCAATCATCGTCAACATCAATGGCACGCGTCTGTTGATTCAAGGTGCGAGCGACGGGGTGGTCCATGCGATTAAGGCGCAGACGGGCGAACCCGTTTGGAAATACGAGATCAGCAAACGCGGCATCAATACCGGCGTGGTAGTGCACGGCACGACCGCCATCCTGACGCACAGCGAAGAGAATATCGCGTCGAGTGAAATGGGAATGGTCGTCGCGGTCGATGCGAGCGCGAAAGGCGAATTGAAAAAAGAGAACGTGAAGTGGAGCGTTTATGGATGGCAGGGTGGCTTCTCTTCCCCGGTGATAGACGGCGACCGTTTCTATCACATCGACAACGGCGCGAACATCGCGGCATTCGAAGTCGCCACCGGCAAGCGATTGTGGCTCGAGAACCTCGGCACCATTCAAAGAGCTTCGCCGGTGCTGGCGGACGGCAAGCTGTATGTCGGCACTGAGAATGGAAAGTTCTATATTCTGAAACCGAGCGCGACCGGCGTTGAGGTTCTCGATCAGGATCAACTCGGGACAGAAGCTGATCCGGAAGAAATCATCGCCTCAGCAGCCGTTTCCAACGGGCGTATTTACTTCGTCAGTGACGCTAATCTCTATTGCATCGGCAAGAAAACCAGCGGCGTGACGAATCAGGGACCGCCGGTCGAAGGCTTGCCTAATCCAAATCGCCCTGCCACCCACGTGCAGGTTTTCCCGACGGAGCTGATGTTGAAGCCGGGGGACACCGCGCGTTTTCGCGTCCGGCTGTTTGATGAATACGGAAAATTCATTCGCGAAGAAGCGAACGCGACCTGGTCGCTTGATGCGCTGAAAGGAACGGTCGCCAACGGACAGTTTGTAGCGGCCAGCGATGGCGGGCTGCAGGCCGGCTCAGTGAAAGCCACGGTCGGCAATGTGAGCGGCGCCGCAACGGTGCGCATCTATCCGCCGTTACCCTGGACCGAAAACTTTGACGCGATGGCTGCCAACACCGTGCCGCCGCTCTGGGTGAACGCCACTTTGAAATTCATCGTCCGCGACTTTGAAGGGAGCAAAATCCTCGTTAAGACCACGGAAGGTTCTTCGCTGCTAAGTCGCGCGCGTGCCTATTTCGGGCCGTCTGATTTTTCAAATTACACGGTCGAGGCGGATGTTCGCGCCACTACAAAACGGCGGCAGCAAGGCGATGCCGGCGTGATTGCGCAACGATATGTGTTGACGATTTACGGCAACAGCCAGCTGCTAAACCTCGAACCATGGCAACCCGAAACTGCGCGCACCGTCAGCAAGCCGTTCGCCTGGAAGCCCGACACCTGGTACCGGATGAAGTTACAAGTTGAGAATCTGCCCGACGGCAAAACTCGCGCGCGCGGTAAAGTCTGGGCCGTCGGCGAGGCTGAACCGGCCGCGTGGATGATCGAACGGATCGATCCGATTCCAAATCGGCAGGGCGCGCCGGGAATTTTCGGCAACGCCCTCGCGGAGGTCTTTTTTGATAATTTGAAAGTTTATGCGAACAAGTAGAGTGATGGTTCTCTGTGCCTCTGTGAGTACTCCGTGACTCTGTGGTTAAACTTTTGCTGAGTTATTTTCACCACAGAGGCACAGAGGATGCACGGAGACACAAAGAGTATTGACGCTTTGACCTAATGCTTATGAAGAAGAACATGAAAACAACTGTGATAAAGCGATGGCTCGCGCCTTCTGCCTTCTGCCTTCTGCTTTCTTTACTGCTCACTGCTCACAGCTCACTGCCCACCGCCTCGGCGTCCGATCCCGGCTCAGGCGATTGGCCCATGTGGGGTGGCACGGCTGATCGGAACATGATCTCGAACATGAAGGGCTTGCCGACAACCTGGGACGTCAAAACGAAAAAGAATGTTAAGTGGGTCGCGGCGCTGGGCTCGCAGACGTACGGCAATGTCGTCGTGGCCGGCGGCATGGTCTTTGTCGGCACAAACAACGAAGGCCTGCGCGACCCGAAGATTACCGGCGACAAAGGCATCGTCATGGCCTTTCGCGAATCGGATGGCCAATTCATGTGGCAGATGGTCCACGACAAGATGGCGCAGGGCCGGGTTAACGATTGGCCTTACCAGGGCGTGGCATCCTCGCCGCTGGTGGAAGGCGATCGGGTCTATTACGTCTCAAATCGCGCCGAGTTGGTCTGTCTCGACACGCAGGGTTTTCGCGATAAAGAGAACGACGGGGTCACCAATGAAAAGCTGACGGGCGAATTCAATGGCGACGTGGTCTGGATCTACGACATGGTCGAAGAAGTCGGTTCCCTGCCCCACAACCTCGCGAACTCTTCGCCGGTGATGCATGGCGACCTGATTTATGTCAGCACTTCAAACGGCCAGGACGAAAGTCACGTTAACGTTCCTTCGCCGAAAGCGCCTGCGATTATTGCCGTAAACAAGAAGACCGGGAAACTGGTTTGGGAGGACAACTCAGTCCACGACAAAATTCTTCACGGGCAATGGTGCTCGCCGACGGTCGGCACGATTGGCGGCGTCGTTCAGGTAATTCACGGTCAGGGTGACGGCTGGATTCGCGGTTATGAAGCGCTGACGGGGAAGAAGCTTTGGGAGTTTGACTCGAATCCAAAGGACTCAGTCTGGCCTAAGACGCGCAACGAATTGATCGGCACCCCCGTCGTTTACGAGGATCGGGTCTACATCGCCAATGGCCAGGATCCGGAACACGGTGAGGGTGTCGGTCACATGTACTGCATCGATGGCACCAAGCGGGGCGACATCACCAAAACCGGCTTGGTCTGGCACTACGACAAGATTCGCCGGTCGATCTCGACGCCGGCGATCAAAGACGGAATTGTTTATCAGTCCGATTTCAGCGGCTTCTTGCACGCGCTCGATGCCAAGACAGGAGCAGTTCATTGGGTTCATGATCTATTCGCCGCAGTTTGGGGTTCGCCCGTGCTGATTGACGGCAAGGTCTACCTTGGTGATGAAGACGGCGATGTGGTGATCATGCAAGCGGGGAAAATCAAAAAGGTGCTGGTAGAAATCAACATGGGCAGCTCCGTCTATAGTACGCCCGTGCCCGCCAATGGAGTGCTCTACATCAGCAATCGCAATCAGCTTTACGCATTGGCGGAAGCGAAACCGGCGGCTGCGGCAAAGTGAATGGACGGTGCGAGTTATTCGGCTCCGTTAGGAGCAGATGTTTATAGATATCGTTTCGCAAAGTGGATGAGTCAGTACCGGGAGCGGTAGCGACCGGGTCTTTGGAGTGCGGTGGCACGCACCGGGGTCCCCCGCGCGGCAGCCGCGCTGGGGTGGTCGTAGCGCGACACCGCTTTGGATGTCCAGAACGCTTGCTGTCAGGGTTCAACCAAAGCGCCGTCGCCGCTTCGCTCTGCCGGCGCACTCCAAATACCCGGTCGCTACCGCTCCCGGTACTGACATGAACTATGCAATCCTTCGATTTTCAACCTCGAACTCGAGTGGTGTTTGGCGCGGGCTCGATCAAGCGACTCGGTGAGCTTGCTGCCGAACTGCAATTTCGCCGGACCCTGCTGGTTTCCGATCGAGGCATGCTGGCATCTGGTCACGTCGATGAAGCCCTCGAGCCTTTAGCCGACAAAGGAATTGAGGTCGCTCGGTTTCACGACTTTACCGAAAACCCCGACACGGCGGTTATTGAAGCCGGTTGCGAATTTGCCAAGACACTCGCAGTAGATTCAATCATCGCGGTCGGCGGCGGCAGTTCGCTGGATTGCGCGAAAGGAATCAACTTCGTGCTGACGAACGGCGGGCGGATGCACGACTATGCCGGCTACGGCAAAGCGTCAAAAGCGATGCTGCCGATGATTGCGGTCCCCACCACCGCCGGCACTGGTAGCGAGGCCCAGAGCTATGCGGTAATCACCGATGCCGAGACTCATGCCAAGATGGCCTGCGGCGATCCGAAAGCCTCATTTCGACTGGCGCTCCTGGATCCGCAACTGACAATCTCGCAGCCGCATGCGATCACCGCCACGGCTGGCTTCGACGCGATTACGCACGCCGTCGAGACTTATGTAACGACCCGACGAAACCCGTTCTCCGAAGTTTTTTCACGTGAGGCGTGGCGGTTGCTGGATAGCCGATACGAGCGCGTGCTGGAAAGTCCTGGCGACCTGGAAGCGCGAAGCGCAATGCAACTCGGCGCGTATTTTGCCGGCGTCGCCATTGAGAGTTCGATGCTCGGAGCGACACACGCCTGTGCCAATCCTTTGACGGCGCATTACGGAACCACTCACGGCGCTGCGCTGGCCATGCTGCTGCCAACCGTTGTCCGCTGGAACAAGTCTGCGGCGGGTGAACGTTACGCTGAGTTCGCACGGGCTTCCGGCTTGTATTCCGGTTCCAACAACGATGAGGCAACTGAAGCGTTGGCCCGCCGCCTCGAACAACTCGCGGCTGCCGGCGGCCTGCAAACAAGTTTAAGCGCGGCGGGGATCGAATCCGAGCAGTTGCCTTTTCTCGCATCTGAGGCGGCTCAGCAATGGACGGGTGGATTTAACCCGCGCGCTTTCGATCAAATTGGAGCATTGGAGGTTTACAGGAGTGCTTTTTAAGCAAAGAGCAAAGAGCAAAGTGCAAAGAGTTAATGCGGTACTTCAGACCCGTCTCGGTTTTGTTTTGGTCTTGATCTTCGCGCTTTGCGCTTTGCCCTTCGCCGCGCGCGCGCAGGACACGCCGGCTGATAACTGGTCGCAGTTTCGCGGCAATCATTCTTTGACTGGAGTATCGCAGTCAGCACTCGGCAACAACCTCAAGTTGCTTTGGACTTATGAAGCAGGCGACTCAATTGAGTCCTCAGCCGCCATTGTGGGGCGGACGGTTTTCATCGGTTCGCAAAAGGGCGAGCTGGTGTCGCTTAATCTCGACAACGGCCAGGTCTATTGGAAGTTCAGCACGGGCGCTCCCGTCGGTGAATCGTCGCCCGCTTACAGCGCAGGCGTCGTTTACATCGGTGATTCCGCCGGCTGGCTTAATGCGCTCAACGCTTCAAACGGACAAAAGCTGTGGGCCTTCAAGACTGGCAGCGAGATCAAATCATCGCCGGTCGTTGTCGGCGACCGAGTACTAATCGGATCGTACGATCAGCATCTTTATTGTCTTTCAGCTCGCAACGGATCGGTTCTTTGGAAGGTCCGCACCGATGGGCCAGTGCATGCGACGCCGAGCATTTATGGCGGCATGGCCTTCATCACTGGTTGTGACGAAGTGTTCCGCGCGATTCGAATCAGCGACGGCGCGCAGGTCTTTCAGATCGCCTCTGGCGCATATACGGGAGCTTCGCCGGCTTTGTCAGGAGGCTCGGCTTTTTACGGAACGTTCAATAATGATGTGCTCATGGTGAACCTGACTCAGCGGCGCATCGCGTGGCGCTATCAACATCCGAGCCGAAAGTTTCCGTACTACTCATCAGCCGCCGTGACCGCGAATCGAGTTGTGGTCGGCGGACGTGACAAGCTGGTCCACGGACTCAATCGAACCGGCACCGCCGCCTGGACGTTCGCGACGAACGCTCGCGTTGAATCTTCGCCGGCAGTTTCCGGCAATCGGGTGTTTGTTGGTTCGAACGACGGGAAGTTTTACGTTCTGAACCTGGCGAGCGGAGCGAAACTTTGGGAGTTCCATGCCGGCGCGCCTCTATCAGCATCACCGGCAATCGCCAACGGCCGCGTGGTTATCGGCAGTCAGGATGGACGGTTGTATTGTTTTGGTTAAGTCCGCGGAACTAGCTCGGGTTAGCGTAAAGCCTGGAAGTGTCAGAACCCGGAGCGGTAGCGATGGGATCAGCCATTCAAGTTGAGTCTCGATCCGTCGCATCCACCACCCCACGCGGGCTGCCCGCGTGGGGACCCCGGTCCGCTCGCGGTTCTGACATGGCTTTAATCGCCTCATGACTTCCGGTTTCCAAAGTATTTCGCGATAGTGGTCTCAGCCGGTTTCGCTGTCACCAGCGAAACTACAAACATCAAAAGAGACGAGACGAGAACCATAGGCACAACCGGCATGAAGCCGAAGACGGCGGTGCCGCCGGGTGTGCGGGAAATGAGTTCAGTCCCGCCCACGGACCAATAGACTGTTGCCGGTCCGGGTGCCGGTGCAGGCACCACTGACTGAAAGATCGCCACGGCAACGACTGCCAGGGCAACCCAAAGAGTGACCGCGAGCGCGCCCCATTTCGTACTTCCCTTCCAGAACAAAGCGCCGATCAGCAGAGGCGAGAGCGCCGCGAATCCAGAAAACGCATACTGAATCGCTAACTCAAAGATCGTCTCCGGCGCGCGCAATGCGACCAGATAAGACACCAATGTGATGATCACGATAAAGATGCGCCCGGTCTGCACCTGCACCGCTTCGCCAAAGCGCTTCTTGCCCCCATAAAAGGCAAACACGTCCTCCGTGAACATCGTTGATAGAGCGAGAATCTGCGAGTCGCTCGCCATCACTGCCGCCATAATCCCAGCACCCAGCAAGCCGGCGAGCCACAGCGGCGCGTACCGTTCGAGCAAGCGCAGAATCACATCATCTCCGGCAGCCTTTTCGCGCAACTCATCGCGCTGTTCCGGCGCCATCGTCTTACCCTGCCGCGCCAGCGTCGCGCGCGCCTCTTGCTTGGCGCGAATTTGCGGCACGTCCGTCACGCGATTCGCCATTACGCCGAGAAAGACACACGGCAGCCAGATCGCCATGATGCACAGCGGATAAAGAATCACTGTCTTCTTAAAGTGGGCCATCTTCTTCGCGGTCAGCGAGAAGATGAGAATGTGCGGAAAGGCGATCGCCGAGAGCGGAATGAAGGTGTAGCTGAAAAAGTAGTAAGGCGAAATGCGTTCACGCGTGAACAGCGGCGCCAGAGCTGGCGAAGCGAGTATTTGTTGAGCAGCATTCTTGTAGCCGCCCATGCCGACGCCGATTACCACCAACGCGACCGCCCCGAAGATCAGGAACAGAATGGTTTGAAAGGTATTGACCCACGCCGTGCCGCGCATGCCGCCGAAAAAGACATAGCCCATCACGACCATCGCGACGATCGCTCCGCCAAACCAAAACGGAACCACTCCGCCGCTGACAGTGTTTAGGGTCGTGCCTCCGCCCATGATGCCGATGATGATGTAAGGAACCAGCAGCGCGGCCTGCACCACGGAAATAACCGTTCCGATATGCGTGCATTCCCAACGATCGCGAAACATCTGCACCGGAGTCATGAAGCCGTATTTCTTTCCCAGCGCCCAGACACGCGTGCCGATCAGAAAAATCGTCAACGGAATTACCAGACCTGACGACGACGCCATCAGTCCAAATGTGACGATACCGTTATTGAAAGCGTGGCCCGACGAACCGAGGATGGCGAAGGCCGTCATGTTCGTGCCGAACAACGAGAAGAGGAAAACGGCTGGTCCGAGTTGGCGGTTGGCGAGGAAAAATCCTTCCGCTTTCTCTTTTCCCTTCGCGCGACGAAAGGCAAAGATTCCGATGTAAAGAACTACCGCGAGATAGGCGAAGACAAGGATTGCTGGAATCAAGAGTTTTCCTCCTTGTCAGAGGTCTGTTGTTCAACTTCGCGCTCGAGATGCGAAGGCCAGGCAAAGGTGACGAGCAGCCACATCACCAAACTAGCGGCAACCGCGAAGCACGCATGATAAAAAAGTCCGATAGGAACAAAGCCGAACACCAGCGGATAAGGCGTGCGCCAAAACCAGATGTCCTGATGCAGGATGTAGAGAACGGCTACCGCGACGATCAATAGGATTTTTTTCATAATCGTTCGTTTAGGCCAAGCCGAGACCTCGTTCGACAATCGCTGTCAATTTGAAGCCGAAATTTGTTTCCGTAAGTCTGGAGTCTGGAGAATATAACGCAAGGCGGGAAAATCTACGAGTGAATCTTAATCGAGTCGGCTTGAAACTCACCTGCATCACGTCGGTAATCCCACGCGACGTACGAGATCCTGAAAACGCCGATCGTCGCGCAGCGGATCGAGATGCGATTCGATGTTGAGTGTCAACAACAGCACGTCCCGCTCCTGAAAAGCTTTGTCTAACCAGGCGAACGCCTTCTCTTTGTCTCCCAAGGCAACGTGCAATGAAGCGATGAGGCACGCCGCGACGTAGCGGGTCTTTGCTTCGTCTTCCAGTTCGTTGAGAATACGCCTCGCTTCGCCCGTCTTCCCGATCTTGGCATACGCCCAGCCGAGCCGCGCCTTCATCACCGGGCTGCCCCCGGAATGTTCAACCGCCTTATGAAAGGTGGTCATAGCTTCGTCGTCCATGCCCTTTGCCTGGTAGGAACGAGCCAGGTAGTTGAGAGCGGGAGCAAAGGTTGGTTCAAGCTCGAGAGCGTTCTTGAACTCGACAATCGCCGCGTCATATTGGCGGGCACAGTAGTATGGATAGCCCACTTGCGTGTTGATGATTGGCGAAAGCGGATCCAGCTCCTTTGCGCGACGGAGGGCTTTGATGCTCTCCTCAGTGCGCCCCATAAAAACCAAAAACTCTCCGTACCATTGATGCGCGGTAGCGTAATTCGGATTCAGTTTCAGCGCTTGTTGGAATTCACGTTCGGCGCCAATCCAATCCCAATCGTATTGCTCCTTGATCAGTGCCAAGGCCACGTGCGGCTCAGCCAGAGTCACATCCAACACCATGGCTTTTTCCGCGGCGTCTCTTGCTTTTGAGTTCGACTCGCGGCTCGACGTGCTCCCCCAGAGACTCTGCAGCACAAAGGACTCCGCCAGCGCGGAATACGCCATGGCATATTTCTGGTCCCGGGCGATCGCTTGATTGAAAAACTCGATCGACTTCTCAATCCCGTCCTGTGTTCGTTTGTTCCAAAAGAAACGGCCCTTGAGGTACAGCTGATAGGCCTCAGCGTCGCGCGAGTGCCGCGGCGTCGAGGCATGATCACGGCCAAGAAGTTTGGCCCCGAGTCTGGTGGCCAGTTGATTGGTGATCTCGTCTTGTAAGGTCGCGAGATCGTCGATTGAGCGTTCGTAGGTTTCTCCCGCCCAGAGCACACTGCCATCGTCGGTCCTAACCAGGCGAACGCTGACGCGCACGCGGTCGCCATCACGCCGAACGCTTCCTTCCAGAATCGAAGCGACGCCAAGTTGCCCGCCCACTTCCCGTGGATCGGAATCTCGACGTTTGAAACGCATCACTGAACCATGGGAGATGACCTTCAAATCCTCAATCTGCGATAGCGCAGTGATTAAACCCTCGGTGATGCCATCGCTGAGATACTCGTAGTTGGAGTCGTCGGGTACGTTCTTCAGCGGCAGCACTGCCAAAGAGCGGATCGTGGCCAGCGACTTTGGCGCCGCAGGTCGACGCAGCAAATACGCCAGCAGTGTCCCGCCAATCAGGAGGACGGCGATAATGGCGATGCCAACGTAGGTCCTCCGCGACATCCGACGCCCGAGCGTAGCGGCGTACGGCAACTCCGCCGCGGAATGCTCCAGGACCTTTGAGGGCGCAGGCAGACTCTCAGAGGCCGTGGTCAGAAGGTCTCCGCGCGATGACTCTTCCGCATCTTCCAGGCTGGCGCGCCGCTCATGGGTTTGCGTAACCCGAGCATCAATTTCTTCCAACGGCCCAATGTAGCGGTAGCCTTCGGCCCAGCGGGTTTCGATGAAACGCGGCGTCTCTGTGTTTTCTCCCAGCGCTTTGCGGATTGCGCCCACGCACTTGGTCAGGGTGATGTCGTAAACGTCGCGACCCTCCCAGAACTTATCCAACAACTCCTGGCGGCTAACAATCCGATCGCGATTCTCGATGAAGTAAAGCAGGACCTGAAAAGGCTTATGCGAAAGGTGCACAGGCTTACCATCGGCGCCCGTGAGACGACGTGTGTTTGGATCGAGCTCGAATTCTTCGAGCCGGTAGATCATTTGGATCTCCACTGTCATCAACGACTTAGCCTTCGGTAGTTTTTCTTCTCATCTTTTTCGCAATCTGTTCAGGACTTGGGGAATGGTGGCGTTGTATTTCTCGACCGTGAAAGCGGTTCGCAAACTTTCGGTGTCGCGGCCAGGCATTTTACCGCTAACAGACAAGAAGCCGGAAGAGACTTCAGACATTGAAAGAAGAACAACCCAAAGGAGAAACAAGATGAGCAAACAAATGAGTCGCGTTAGCGGCGTAGTCGCCGCGATGTTATTTGCCGTCGCCGCGGGTTCGCCGGCGCGGTCCCAAGGTCATGCAAAACCGAAACCAACGCCCTCAGAGCCGGTCAAGACGAACCAGAGTGAGTTTAAATTCAAGGAGGTACGTATTTCCGCTAACCACGTTGTCGCGAGCTGCAATACGACCCAAGGGTGCAAGACCCTGAAGAGCGTCTGCGAGACGCTGCCGAAGCACACTTTCGCAACCAATGAGGCGGGAAACGTCGGGGTGTGCGCCGACACCACCAGGACCTCCAGCCGCGGAGCCTTTTTTCTCCGGAACACGAACACCGCTGACGACACCTCAAACGGAACCACGAACGTTGCGGGGATTGACTTTCGGCCTGGACGTAACCAGACCCAGGGAAAACGCCGATACGCCTCGGTCACAATCCTAAAACAAGTTGATATGAGCACGCCCTCACTCAATTGCGAAGGCGCCGCGATATGCCTAAGGGTGAAGAACACCTGCGCAACTCTGGGCGGTACTTACAAGCCGAGAAACGACGTGTCAGGTTCGTGCAGGCACTGACAATGGCCATCGGAAATCAACATGTCTATGAAGGGTGCGACTTTTGGAGCCGGAGATGACGATGAGAAACAGATGCCTGAGGGACTCGATTCTTACCATTGTTGCGCTGGCTTCAGTCTTTGGACCACAGCCGGCAACCTCGGCCCACGCGCCAGAAGCGAACCGCAAAAATATGACGGTCGTTGCCGTGCCTGACTTACGCATCAGCGAGTTTCTCTTCGCCACCACGAATGAAAAAGTGGTCCGCGTCCACATAGTGAATAGCGGCGGCGCGGCTTCCGCATCCTGCGTCCTGCGGCTCACCGTCCGCAAAATCAACGGGGTTCCGGTTGGCAGAGTAATCGAAATCAAACTGTCGCCACTGGCCGCCGGCAAAGACAGATGGATGCTGATAAACGCCAAAGGCATTCTGCCGACCAATGTCTCGCTTGAATCAACCACCTTCAAGTTAAACGCGGACGCAACTTCAATCGTGACGGAGTCGGATGAAGCTAATAACGAAGTCTGGCACAACTTGTGAAGCGGATGCCGACAGCATTTCTGTCCTTTTCGCCTAGAACGCAAATCGGATTTGAAAGGAAGGATGTATGAACAGAAAAGTTTTCCTACAAATGATGCGGCCAATAATTGTTTCCGGATTGCTGATCGTAGTCATAGCCGGGAATGCGAATGCGCAAGCGGAAGAGCTCTTGTCATTCAATTACAGCAAGGTGGTTATTCAAGTTTCAATTAGGGGAATAGAACGTCAACAATTCCTGGCCGACCCGGTAAGCGCGCTCCGCTCGCAGGGTATCCGGGTCCCCGAGTCCGCTGAAGCGCCCTGGCGCGAATTCACGCAGCTGCTGCGCAGGTTGAAGCCTGACAGGGCCTCCGCGGGTCGCAGCGGGTCAGTTAATAACGAAACATTACATTTCAGGATTGAGCTTCGCGACAACCGCGTGATCTTTCTCGGCACGGGTGAAGCGAATGTTGCGAATCCGCCCGCGAACAGTTCAGGCCTCGCTCGTAAGTTTATCGAAGACCCAGTGGGTACTCTGCGAGTGCACGGGATGAATGTGCCGAGTGTCGAGGAAAGCGACTGGAGACAGTTGGCCGAAGCGCTCAAAGCCGTGCAACTCGCGCACGCGAGATCTCGCTCGGCAGTCGAGCGCAAAGGTCCCGCCGACTCGGACTCTCCGCTCGCGTCGACAAAGCCACCGAAGTCGGCCATGAACGGAAGCTTGGCCGACGGACGCTACATGCTGACCGCACTTGCTGCGCAGGTTCAGACTGCTAACGACGAAGCCTCTCGCGCTGCCGAAAAGCAACGGAGTCTGGTGAAGCAACCAGGGAGCCTGACCACTCGTGAAGTAGCGCGAGAAAAAGCGGTGCTGCAACAACTCGAAGCCAACGCCAGAAGAGCCGCGGAAGTTCTCGAAAGCGTTAAGCGACTCTATGCCGAGGTGGAACGCAAACAGGGCAGGTTTGATGGACTCGACTACCTGATCCACACCGCCCAGAATCAGGCTCAGACTGCCAGCGACCAGGCTTTAAAAGGCGCAGAGGAACAACGAGGACGACAAAATAAGCTGCAGGAGCTTCGGGCGCGGGCCGTTACCGACATCGACAAGTCGGAAGGTGGCCGACTAACGACTGGTGATAACAAGCAGCGACCGCAACCAAGTGGCATGACCCCCCGCGAAGTAGCGCGTGAAAAAGCAGTGCTGCAACAACTCGAAGCCAACGCCAGAAGAGCCGCGGAAGTTCTTGAAAGCGTTAAGAAGCTCGCCGCCGAGGTAGATCGCCAACCGCGGCGTTAGGACTATGGTCTGCAGCAGTTAGGAGAACTGAGATGAGAAGACTAAAAGCAAAATTGAATCAGACAACTCTTCGGATCGTGGCAGTGTTGATCTTCGCGTTGGCTTCGGCGGTGGCGGTCGGCGCCAGGTTCTACCTCGAGCCGGGAGCGGCGATTTCGCAGACGAATGAGGCGGCTGTCATCAAAGTAATTGCGGTCGGAAGGGAGGACTTATACGACACGGCGTCGCAAGGAAATCTGAATTTCCACGTCAAGGTACGCGGTAGTTGTGATACGGGCTGGAGAGTTGGATCCGCCACGGTGACGGTCAAGGGAAAGGTTCATCATCTCAACGTCAAAAAGGACCTCGAAAGTATCGGGTTCGATAACGGGGAAAAATGGAGTTTCCAAGTGGTCACATTTCCCTATTTGACTCCGGACACCAAGTCTTCGCCAGTGGCTATGTGCAACGCGGAACTCGAGCGGCGACTGGCACGCGGAGACTCGAAAGCCCAAGTGTTGAGCAAGGGGTTTGACCTGACCGCCCCGCATGGGTATGACGCCAAGCTCTCAGTCGCGTGTTTGAGGAAAAAAAACGGATTCCTGGAAAGCTACCATCCCTCCGCGTACACCAAACTGCCAGTGACCATCAGCTGCCAACCGACCGATTATAAACCTGAGCCCACACCCGGAGCCCCGAAGAGCACACCGGGAACTCCGCAGCGCACACCGGGAACTCCGCAGCGTACGCCGGGAACTCCGCAGCGCACACCGGGGGCTCCGCAGCGTACGCCGGGCGCGCCGAAGCGAACCCCTTCCCTTCCCGGGCGTCTTCCAATGCCGGAACCCGAGAGTGTCGCAAACGAGAGTCTACCGAATCCGCAATTGGAATTCGTCGGCCAGGAACCTTACGAAGTGAACGGCGCGAAAGGTACCCGGTATAAACTGGGCGTTACCAACCACGCGAGTATTCCCGACTCACTCTGGCAACAATCACCGAATCTGCCGGCGTGTGGGAAGAACGAAAACGCAGCGCGCACCTGGGTTGAGATATTTGGATCGCCCGGCAACAAGAGACTCTACGGGTTTTGCGGCGTTCGTTCGTCGGAGGATTTGGCTCAGCTCTGGTTTCCCATGCCGGCAGGTGAGAGAGGACCGCAATGCGTCTATGTCGTGATGACTGACCGGCAAACCGGAAAGAAATACATATCCAACCGGGTTTGCTCACGAAGTTTTACGGTGGTGACAGGTAGTTTGAAAGGTGGCGGCCAACAGGAAGCCCCTGCCGAAGATCGTTCCAAAGATCGTATGGGGAACTTCGAGATCCAACGTTTGATGTCCCAGTACAATGAAAACCAGCCCGGGACATTCCAGGGAAACCGTCCGGAGACTTCGCTTAATCAAGGGCCATCACCGCTGGAACAGGCTGCAAGTGAGGCCGCCAACAACAAGGCGGTGCAACCCGATTTAAGCATCAGACAGTTTCTCTTTCCACCCACCAATGACAAGGCCCTCCGTGTGCGCGTGGTTAATACCGGCCAGGGGGCTTCCGCTGCCTGCCGGCTGGTTCTCACAGTGAGAAAGATCAACGGCGTGGCCGCTGGCAGAACAACTTATGTAAACGTGCCTGCGCTCGCGCCAGGCGCGGCTGACTGGCTCCACATTGATGCCAGGAGCATCCTGCCAAACAATGTCTCTCTTCAATCGACGACTTTCAGGCTCAATGTAGATGCGACTGAGATCGTTGCGGAGTCAAACGAAAGCAACAACGAAGTCTGGCACAATCAATAAGAGCGAAAAAACGGCGTCGGGATATTAGCGTGTCTAGTATCCCAACACCGAAAAAACTCCCAAGCGTCTAACGAGCTGCGAAGCAGTGGTTGTAGTCTAAGCTCAAAGCGAGGCTCTACTACATCCGCTGCTTCGCAGCTCGTTGACGATCACCCCGCCAATCCACAAAAAATAATCGTTCATGTTATGACGTAAGATTAGGTAAGATGCCTTCGATAAGACTTGAAATCCGTTGGGAGTAATTCCGTTTGGGTTCGAGTCCCACCTCGGCACCGAAACTGACCATTTAAGAATGCTCCGAGACAGAAGAACTATGTCAATACACAATGTTCTGATCCCTGTTTTGTGTTTTGTGGCGCTGGTTCCCATCGCATCGGGCCAGACAACCCATCGCTTAAAGCCGACGGTCGGCCATTCGACGTTTGCCGCTCGCCCGCCGGTCCTTACCGTGAAACCCGGCGACACGCTTGAGAGCGAATCGCTTTGGGGCGATTGGTACGAGCGCGCGGGCGGAAAATGGCCGGGCGAGGTTGGACCGATCGCCATTGAGGGTGCAGAGCCGGGCGATACGCTGGTTGTGCATGTGCTGCGTGTGCGCCCGAACCGCGACACCGCTATCTCCACTCAAGGCGGAACTTTCGGAGCGCTTGTGCCGGACAGCGGCACGGCTTTTCTCAACAATGTATTCCCGCGCGGACGCTATGTCTGGCGGCTCGACCGTCAGCGGATGACCGGCACAGTCGATCTTCCGGGCAGCTCGATGAAGCAGATAACGGTGCCACTAAGCCCAATGCTCGGGCGGGTCGCCACGGCGCCCGAGGGCGATGAAGCGTTCAACGGACTTTGGCCCGGCCGCTTCGGCGGCAACATGGACACGCCTGATGTCCGTGAAGGGGCAACAGTCTATCTGCCGGTGTCTTACAAAGGAGCGCTATTCTATTTTGGTGACGGCCACGCTTTGCAGGGCGATGGCGAGATCTGCGGGTCGGGGCTTGAAACATCAATGGAAGTCGCTTTTCGCTTCGACCTCATAAAGGGAAAGAAGGTCGCGTGGCCTCGCATTGAGGATGCTGACCACATCATGGTGGCTGGAAGCGCTCGCCCGCTCTCGGACGCGCTGCGAATTTCGTTCGTCGAGCTTATCAATTGGCTGGTGGCAGACTACGGGTTCAACAAAGAGGACGCCTATCAACTTACATCACAAGTAGCGACGGTCCGCGTGGCAAACATGGTCGACCCGCTGTACACAGTGGTTGCGAAGTTTCCGAAAAAATTCCTTCCACCGAAATCGCAACGCGCGCCTGCTAAATAAAAGGCGACCCTGGTCTGTTCGCGCACGCACTGCACGATCTAATCGATGAGCACAATGACTAAAACAGTCCTGATCACCGGAGCAACAGCGGGATTCGGTGCGGCGATGGCGCGCCAGTTTGCGGAAGCCGGCTGGCGAGTCATCGGCACCGGGCGTCGCGCCGAACGGCTGCGCAGCCTTGAGGATCAATTTGGCAACGAGCGGTTTCACGCCGCCGTCTTCGATATTCGCGATCCGTCGGCAATGGACGAGGCATTGTCAGCCCTGCCTGAATCGTTCCGCGGAATTGACGTGCTAGTTAACAATGCCGGCCTGGCAATTGGAAACGCTCCGGCGCCGCAAGCAAAACTGGAAGACTGGCTCACCACGATGGAGACCAACGTTACTCCGCTGGTAAGACTCACTCATAAGCTCTTGCCCGGATTGATCGAGCGGAAGGGTTTGATCGTAAACCTCAGCTCAGTCGCCGCCACGTATCCGTATCCCGGCGGCAACGTCTATGGCGCAACAAAAGCGTTCGTGACGCAGTTCACGCTGGGCTTACGCAGCGACCTGCACGGCACGGGAGTCCGGGTGACTTCGATTGAGCCGGGACTATGCGAGACCGAATTTACCCTTGTGCGCACCGGCGGCGATCAAGCCGCGTCCGACGCTCTCTACAAGGGCGCGCACCCACTCACCGCCGACGACATCGCCGGCGCGGTGTTCTGGATAGCGAATTTGCCGCCGCACGTGAATATCAACCGATTAGAAGTAATGCCCGTGACTCAATCGTGGCCTGCCTTCCAGATCTTTCGCGATCCGCAAGAGTAGGGGCAGTAGCCCGACGGTCAGGGAGGGCGTGTCAGTACCCGGAGCGGTAGCGACGGGATCAGTCTTTCAAATGGCGTCTTGATCCGGTCGCTACCGCTCCCGGTACTGACACTTCGCCGCTACTGCTCCGCGCCTGCCGCTTGCCAGACAACCTTGCCCTCTCTATCAATATAGGTCTTACAGTTTCTTGCGTAGTCGTCGCAATTCACTGCGGCCAGGCCACCGCTGAAAGACATGGCGTTGGTAAATTGAGGCGTGATCACCACGCGACCTTCGAGATCGATGTAGCCCCAAAGTCTCTTTTTGTCAGGTGTCATGACTGCGACTGCGGCCAGACCCTCAGAAAAGACTTTGCCCCACTCGTACTGAGGCTTAATGACGACTTGACCCGTTCGGTCAATATAGCCAACGCGAACCGGGCCGCGACTGGCATCACGCCACTTGGTCCCGTCGTCGACGACTTGTCCGACCATCGCGCGGCCCTCTGAGAACCTTTCCACCAGATCGAATTGCGGCGGAATCACCAATTTTCCCGTGCGATCCATGAAGCCATACTTGTCCTCTTTATAGCCTCGATACAACCGGTTATTCCTCACAGAAATCCGGACCAACGCCAGACCTTCGGAAAAGCGATCCACCCCTTGCCAGTTTTGTGATTGAAGAACGACTTTCCCGGTGCGATCGATGAATGCATAGCGAACGTTCCTCAAAATCACCAACGCTAAGCCCTCGTGGAAATCGCTGGCGTAGGTGAATCGAAAAGGAATCACCACCCGACCTTCCTTATTGATATAGCCGTATCGCTGTCTCTCTGACCCCGCCACGAAAGCCAGGCCCTCTGAAAAATCTCCGACCTCGGTGTATTTCGCCGGGATCACAATGCGTCCGCTGCGATCGATAAATCCCCAGCCTTGACCCGTGTACTTCGCCAGGCCTTCATGAAAGTTGCCATACCCCGTGTGGTAAGTCTTCGGTGGGATGACCACGCGACCGCTTTCGTCAATTATTGCGTTGAGAAAGCCGGGATTACGACACATCGGACACAACGCCCAACCGACCGTGGCGAAGCCTTCTGAGAACTCGCCAAATCTAAGCCCAATTGTTTCGGGTTCCTCCCTTTCGCGGAACATCTCGAATGCTCGCGAGATTCGCCTGATCTCTTCCTGTAAATGTGGTTCGGCAGCGCTAAGGACAACCCGCCCGTCGCTGTCGATGAACGCAGTGCTGTCACCGGTTAGAAAAAGTTTTCGAGTTGGTTGCGAGACTGTCTCCCCTTTTGCCGGTGACGCCATCGTCCTGTCGACCGTTTGCTGGGCGACCGCGAACAGCAGGAAACCCAGAACCAGTACGGTTGCACTAATCAGTTTGGTCATTGAGCCTGGAAGCCTCACGCGTAGCAGTTCTCGTGCGGCCAATCATGGAAGGAACGTGGTGGGTTAACGAAACTTGCGGGGCCGCAGCCCGACCGTGAGGGAGGGCGTCGCATTCGCAGTGGCCGATCACGCCCTCCCTGACAGTCGGGCTACTTCCCCGCCCACTTCTGCTCAGTTGCGAAATATGTCCACCCGATTACGAACAACTGAAATGGAATTCTCACGAGCAGGTAAACCGGGCCAGCTTCATGGCCTCCGAAATCAACCCGGTTGATGGCCGAATAAATATTGGCCGGCAAAATCGCTATTAGCATCAGGATCAAGAGGAACCCGGTCAGGCGCGTCAGCCGTGGAATCCACACGCCGATCGCTCCGAGTAGTTCGAGGACACCCGTGAGATAAACCAACGCAGTGCGATACGGCACGCTGAGTGGAAGCATCGCCGCCATCTCCGGAGTTCTAATGAAATGTCCCACGCCGGTGAAGATGAAGAAGAGCGAAAGACCTACGCGCGCGCGTTTCGCCGGCTCAATGTGAAATCTGGGACTCCACCTTCCCGCGAGAGTGAGAAGCAGGTAAGGACCGACCAACAACAAGAGGAGAACGAGCAGGGTCATACGGCGTCAGTCTTCTTAAGATTAATTTTCGACGAGCGTTCAGTCTCCCGCAGACGCAGTACAGCCCGCCTTTCCGGTACCCACTGTGTGCTGAGCCTGCGGTCTGATTGTCTTTTTTAATTTGAAGTCCCGGATATCGACTTGCCCTGTTTTCACAAACACAGTCGTGTTGCCGCAACGCGTGTCGATAACCATCTCGTTTTTCCGGCTGCTGTCTCCAACGGTCTCGCCGTCTCTGGTGGCGACCGTTAGGCCTGTGCCCGATGACGATGACACCCTAACGCGACCGGCATCCAGCATTCTTATTGTGATGCGTGAACCAGTGAAGCTGAGCTTCATCGTGGATTCGGGTAAGACTTCAACTCGTCCGAGTTTGCCAAGGCTGACAACCGCGCTTGAGCCCTTCCGGGTGGTAATAGTGCTATCGGAAAAGACAGTCGCGCCGGAGATCGCATTCGTGCCGTTGACGCTCACTTCACCAACCACAGAAAGATCGCCGGTTGGACCACTTTGACCCTGCTGTCCGGCGGCATCGAACGCCACTGGCGCGTTTACAACCAAGATTGCGGCGACGAAACAAAGTAAGAAGCGCCTGGGGCTTTTGGAATTGTTCATGTGTTTCTCCTTCTGGTCGTGATTGGTGACGTTTGTTCCCCTCGATGTCGATCTCGTCCTGCCGCTTAAGAACGAAGAATCAAGCAAGTCGTCGTCGCGTGCGCGTATAACTTCCCTGCTTCATCGATCACGCGACCTTCAGCGGTGGCGGTTCGGCCGCCTAAGTGAATCAGCTTCGCTTCGGCACGAACGCGCCCCGTATCCGCCGTTATCGGCCGTACGAAGTTAACTTTGATTTCCAACGTCGTGTAACCGGCGCCTGCGGGCAACGTCGAATGGACTGCGCAGCCCATCGCTGAGTCGAGCAACGTCGCCGCCAGTCCGCCGTGCACAACGCCGATCGGGTTGTAGTGATATTCCTTCGGCACGACTGCGAATATCGCGTGGCCCTCGCTTAACTCCACCAGTTCGAATTTCAGTAGTGAAGCGATGGGTGGCGGCGGCAACTCGCCCGCGACGATCTTTTGCAGGAATTGCATCCCGGTTAAGCCGCGGGCGGCTTCACCAAGTCTGCGCGGATCTTCCCAGCTAACAGTGATGGTTCGTTCAGATTCACTTTGATTGTTCGACATTGTTTGATTTAGCTGCGATTCATTTCTTATACAGTCGTGAACGGCGAATGGGTGCGTCGACTAAACTCAGCGGGACGGAGTCATCTACTCGGACGATAGATTCGCGGTAGAGTTCGCGCCACGCGAAATCCTACGTTATCACGCGTCTGGTGCGGAAAATATGTAATGTCACCACGATGCGCCGAACGTGTGGTGAACCATTCGTATGCGAACGAGCCTCCACGCCGAGTGCGCGCCACGTCGTTTGATACACGCAGGACCGAATCCTCGACATCTTGCGTGACTCTGCCAGCAGGCGGATAGCTTTGACGGCGATCGAATGTCCACTCCCAAACGTTTCCGAGCATGTCAAAGAGTCCCCAACCATTCGGCAAAAGTTGTCCGACCGGATGGGCGCGCTCCTTCTTCGTGTTGCCGTCATACCATGCGTAACGTGGTAACAGGCTGACGTCATTTCCAAAATGCCAGGCCCAACGTCTCCCAGCCCGCGCGGCATATTCCCATTCCGCTTCTGTCGGCAAACGGTAGCCGGTGCGTCGCAAATAATCAGCCGGCAGCTCAAGACCCTTTGACGCGTCAATGTCCTCGGGATAGACCCACTGGTTTTTGGGAATGCCGGCGAGTTCGCTCAGCCAGTTGCAGTACCTCGCGGCGTCGTACCAACTGACAGCGACCTGCGGGCTGTCGGGCGTCCTTGAAAACTTCTCAAACCTCGGCGGGTCGCCGAATCGGGTTGCGGTCGCGGCGCGCCAACGCGCGCCATAATCGGGAACTGTCTCCAGAAATTTCCGAAACTGATCATTCGTTACTTCGGTCGTGGCGATCGCATACCTTCTGGGAATTACCACCTCATGCTGCGCTTCGACTTGAGATCGCCCGGACTCAGTCACCGGCGAACCCATAACAAATCCGCCGCCCGCGATACTAATCATCACGTGACCGTTGGGCCCGACGAAAGAACGCACGCTCCTATGCTCGTTTCGCCGTTGCGAGTGTGTATTGATAGTCGCTCCAAACAGGAAGACACAGGCCACGCCGCAGACCACCATTTTCCGTTTGGCCCGAAGGAGTTGGGATGGCAATGGTTCCATAGCGCAGAGTCCTTATAACGTGCGCGGGGCGCAGTGCCAAGCTTTCATACCGAAAAATATTGGTTCACCAGCCCGCGTGCGGTAAGATTTCATCTGTCGTCTTACCGCCTCACTGATTGAACTCGCGACGTCGCGGGCGCTTAACCGCCGCTGCGTCTAAGCGTCGAGAACCAAAAGGATGAGTGAGTCATCCTGAACTGAAATGGAAGAGTTGTTCCCCCAAACTGATCTATCGCATTACCGCATCATCTCGAAGCTGGGCGCGGGCGGCATGGGTGAGGTTTACCTCGCCGAGGACACGCGGCTGGATCGCAAAGTCGCGCTGAAGATTTTGAACGAGGACGTCGCCACGGATTCGGAACGATTGCGCCGGTTTGTCCAGGAAGCGAAAGCGGCCTCGGCGCTCAATCATCCCAACATCATCACCATTCATGAAATTGGCGAAACCGGAAATCGGCACTTCATCGCCATTGAATTCATCGACGGCGAGACGCTGCACGATCGACTGAAAGGCGGCCCCATGTCACTCAGGTCAGTGCTGGATGCCGGGATTCAGATCGGTTCGGCATTGCAGGCTGCTCACGACGCCAACATCATTCACCGCGACATCAAACCCGAAAATGTGATGGTGCGTCCGGATGGACTAATCAAAGTCCTGGATTTCGGAATCGCGAAAGTAACCGGGCCAGTCACGCCGTCGCAGGTTGATGCCGAAGCACCCACCCTTAAAGGCGGGACGTCACCGGGAACGATTGTGGGCACGGCAGCTTACATGTCTCCCGAACAGGCGCGCGCCAAACCGATCGACGCGCGCACGGACATCTTCAGTCTCGGCGTTGTCCTCTATGAAATGCTGACCGGCCGAAAACCTTTTGAGGGCGAAACTTCGATGGATGTCATTGCGGCAATTCTGCACAAAGAGCCGCCGCCGATTTCCGAGTCGATGCCCGATGTGCCGGCCGAGATCGAAAGGATCGTCAACAAGCAGCTCAGAAAGGATTGTGACGAGCGCTATCAAACCATCAAGGACTTGCTGATTGATTTAAAAGACGCGCAGAGAGAGTTGGAGTTCGAAAACAAGTTGAAGCTTCGCGCGACCCTGCGCGAGACAACTCCCCGCGCAACACCTCCGGCGAGCGTCCGCACTACCGCGAGTACTGGTTCAATCGTCAACGAAATCAAGAAACGCAAAGCTACCGCCGTGGCGGTGGCGACTGCCCTGGTCCTCGCTTCGATCGCGATCATCTACACAATCTCATCACGTAATCGTGCTTCGCCGTCCTCCGCCGAACCTGTGCCTATCGGTTCGATCGCCGTACTTCCCTTTCAGAACCGAAGCTCAGTCGCGGAAACTGAATATCTTTCTGAGGGCCTGGCAGAATCGCTAATTTACGGGCTGTCACAATTTCCCAACCTGCGAGTCAGCCCGTCGAGTACAGTCAATCGGTACCGAGGTAAAGAGATGGATGCCGTCGCGATTGGCAACGAACTCGGTGTCAACGCAGTCATGACCGGACGCTTCGCGCAACACGGCGACAATCTCATGATCAGCGTCGAGTTGGTGGATGTGCGAAACAATAAACTGCTTTGGGGCAGGCAGTACGACCGCAAGTTGACCGATCTGCTGACTACGCAAAGAGAGATTGCCGGCGAGATTACCCAACACCTAAGACTGAAAATTTCAGGTGAAGAGCACAACCGCGCAACGCGGCATTACACAAAGAACTCAGAAGCCTACCAGCTATATCTGAAGGGACAGTACCACTCGGCGAGATACACGAAAGAAGGCTTCAACAAGGGCATCGAGTACTTCGAACAGGCGATCGCGAAAGATCCGAACTTCGCGCTGGCGTACAGCGGGCTGGCATTCTGTTATTACAACCAGACTGACTGGGTCTTTGCGCCTAAAGACTCTGTGCCGCGCGCGAAGCAGGCCGTCGAGAACGCTTTGCGGATCGATGATTCACTGGCGCAGGCCCATACGATGCGCGCCATGTTGCTGCTGCAATACGACTGGAACTGGTCTGGGGCCGAACAGGAATTCCGGCGGGGAATCGAGCTGGATCCGCATTATGCCCTGGGCCGCTCGTTCCTGGCGTGGCATCTCGCGGCGATGGGACGTTTTGACGAGAGCATTGCCGAGGACAAACGAGCTCTGGACCTGGATCCGCTCTCGACCGCAGTCAACGCGGATTTGGGATGGGATTTGTATTTGGCCCGGCGCTACCCTGAAGCAATCGAGCAACTTCGCAAAGCAATCGATCTCGAACCGAACTATTGGGTATCGCATGTCTTGCTGGCTCGCTGTTACGTGCAGACCGGAAGACTGAACGAAGCCGTCGCGTCATATGAAAGAGCCCGACAGATCGAAAACTCCATTCCTGAAGTGGTGGCCGGGGTCGGACACGGTTACGCGGTGTCAGGCCGAAAAGCCGAGGCGCTTAAGATCATTCGAGAGTTACAGGAGCGATCGAAGAAGGAGTTTGTTCCCTCGTACACAATCGCGACGATCTACGCCGGTCTCGGTGAGAAGGAGCAGGCGCTGCATCATCTCACAAAGTCATACGAAGAAGGCTCGTTCTACATGATTCATCTCAAAGTTGAGCCATTACTCGATCCACTTCGTTCCGATTCAAGGTTTACGGATCTAATGAGGAAGGTGGGGCATGTGCGGTAGGAGAGTATGCGTCTGATGTGTCGGACTCCTTCTGCCGACATTCCGCACTCTCAGACTTTTGAGGCAAAGCAGTTTGATCCGTCGCTACCGCTCTGGGTACTGACACGACGTGCGCTAGAATCAGCCCTTAATGAAGCAGCTCTCAGAGACAATTAGGATCCAGCCTTTGACATGGATCGTCTCGCTGGTGGTCCTTGTCGCGTTGTGCTTCTCGATCGGTGAAGGACTGCGGCTCACACCATTTCCCGTCTCGACCATCACCACAGGCGAGGCGTCGGATGGCCAATTCTCGGTCAAGGCCTCCCGCGAAGTCGCGCCTTACAAGTACGGCCCAGTTGATGTCCCTCCGCAAAACCAAAAGCGTAACAAGCGGCATACAGTAGATTTCGTCTGCGCGCCCTGCGGAGTGGTGCGCAGTCTGCCGACTTGCCGGTATGGTTCCGGCGACCGGCCGGCGGCGCCCGTTTTGTCTGCTCTATTCGTCTCGCGTCTCTCGGGCCGCGATCCGCCTTCCACTGTCTAAGTAATCTCAAAATTAACGACTTTCAGAAGTTAGAGCGGGCCAATCTTTGTGCCTGAACTGGCTTCACGAGTTTGCTGCACGGCCGCAAACTCGCTTGCAAGTCTCCGGACGATTGAGTTAATTCACAGACAAGGATCAAATTTGAGATGGGGATACCTGAGATTCCTCTAACTGCCAACCTTCTGTTATTCGCTGCCGGACCTTCCGGGCACGCTGAACTTCTAAACAACATTGCGTTGTGTGTGATCGTCGCGGCCGTGCTGGCGTTCGTCGCGAACAAGTTAAAGCAGCCGGGACTGCTCGCTTATTTGCTGGCCGGGGTGCTGATTGGTCCTGAAATCGGATTCAAGCTCATCACCGACCCTGAAATCATCGAGGCCATTTCTGAAATTGGATTAGTTCTACTTCTGTTCATCATCGGCCTGGAGATGGACCTCAAGAAGCTTCGCGCTTCAGGCAAGCCCGTGATCGCGACTGGCGTAACCCAATTCCTGATCTGCGTGGCGCTGGGCATTCCCTTTTTTCTGTTGCTCGGCTTCCGCGCGGGCAACCCAAACGCATTTGGCGGCGAGTTCGGATTGTTGTACCTCTCGATAGCCGCCGCCATCAGTAGCACGATGATCGCGGTGAAGCTGCTCTATGATAAGTACGAGCTCGACACGCTTCCCGGCCGCATCACCCTCGGCATCCTGGTCTTTCAGGACATCTGGGCCATCATTGCGCTGGCGCTGCAACCCAATCTCCGTAATCCCCGATTCGCGCCTCTTGCCTCCTCATTTGGAAAAGGAATTCTGCTGCTGGCGGTTACGCTACTGCTCAGTCGTTATGTTCTTCCCCGCCTGTTTCGGTCGGTAGCAAAAATACCTGAACTCGTGCTCATCATGGCGCTCGCCTGGTGTTTTCTTGTCTGCGCGGCGGCGAGCTACTCCGGCTTGTCGAAAGAGATGGGCGCACTGATTGCGGGAGTCGCACTGTCGACCTTTCCTTACAGTTTGGATGTCATTGCGAAAGTCATCAGCATCAGGGATTTCTTTGTCACGCTCTTCTTCGTGGCCCTGGGAATGAAAATTCCCATGCCCACACCCGGTATCCTTGGCTTAGCTGCGCTGACTTCAGCTTTTCTGATCGCCAGCCGCTTCATGTCGATCTTTCCGGTGCTCTACCTGATGCGCTATGGCCACCGCGTCAGCCTGATTCCGGCGATCAACCTCTCTCAAATCAGTGAGTTCTCGCTCGTCATTGCTTCTTTGGGATTGGCCCTGGGCCATATCAATAGCCAAACCGTTTCGCTGATCATATTTGTGTTCGTGATCACTTCAACCATCTCTACCCACATGATTAGCTATAACCATCAACTGGCCGCCGGGTTAAGTCGGGTGCTGTCGGTCTTACGTATTAGGGACCTGGCGGGAAAGAACATCACGGAAGCCCTGCCGGCTTCTCCTAAGCGCGTGGTCTTCCTCGGATTCTTTCGCGAGGCAAGCGCCATCGTTCACGAGTTTGAATTGAGTGGAGGTGAAAACCAACGCCATCCGTTACTCGACGAGATGCTGGTCATCGATTTCAATCCCGTGGTGTATTCCGAACTACAACGGCGCGGTATTGAATGCGTCTATGGGGACATAGCGCATATGGACACGCTGCATCATGCCCGAATTCACGACGCGGAGGTCGTCATCTCAACAATTCCTGATCACATTCTGAAAGGAACTGACAACGAGCGGCTGCTGAAAAAGATCAGTCAATTGTCGCCCGACGCGCACATCATCGTGACCGCAGACAGCCCGCGCGCCGCGATCGATCTTTACGACCGGGGCGCAGATTTCGTCTTCATCCCGCGCATCCATTCTTCAAGTGAGGTCGCAAGAGTGATCGAAATTGGACTCAGTGACGGGTTTGAGAAACTGCGGGATGAGCAGCTTGCACACTTGCGCACGCGCGACGAGGTTCTAGCCTGAGGTTCGGGCGCTCCGCCATCTAAAGGTCGGAGAGTCTGTCTTATTCACACCGGGCTTAAGCCCGGCGTGAATGAGAACCGCTTTTCGGACTTTGTGGCGATGACGTTTCCGGCAACTCTCTCAGTCGCCTGAAGCTACTTGCATGTTCCGCCGGCGCTTTTCCAGGAAACGTCTTTCGGCGTCGTTGCTCGTTAACTCGAGCGCGCGATCGTAGCTGGCAGCGGCCTCTTCGCTTGATCCACTTCTGCGCAAAAGGTCCGCGCGCGCGGCGTGTAGCAGATGGTAATCATCAAGCTCGCCGGACGCCATCAGGTCGTCGATCAAGCGAAGTCCGCTCTCTGGCCCATCAGCCATGGCCACGGCAACGGCGCGATTGAGCGAGACAATCGGAGAGGGCTGCAAACGCGCGAGGCGATCATAAAGCTCTACAATCTGTCGCCAGTCCGTCTGTTCCGAGCGTTGCGCTTTGCAATGTTCCGCCGCGATCGCGGCCTGCAGCGCGTAAGTGCCCGCCGCAGGCGATGCGATTGCCTGCCTAACAAGAGGAAAGGCCTCGTCGATTTGGGACTGATTCCAAAGCGCGCGATCCTGCTCTTCCAGCACCACTAGATCGCCGGACTCATCCACGCGCGCGTCGCGCCGCGAGTCATGCAGAAGCATCAGCGCCAACAAGCCGGTAACTTCAGCGGGTGGATACGGCGCCAATAACATCCGCACGATGCGCGCCAGGCGAATCGCCTCAGCGCACAGATCCGTTCGCACCAGACGTTCGCCGTGAGTCGATGCGTAACCTTCGTTGAAGACCAGGTAGATGACCGTCAAGACCGCGTCGAGCCTTTGACGAATCTCGCTGGTGTCAGGAATCTTGTAAGGAATACCGGCGTCGCGAATCTTTCGCTTCGCTCTCACCAGCCGCTGCGCCATCGTCGGCGCTGGAACCAGAAAGGCGCGCGCGATCTCATCCGTTTCCAAACCGCAAAGCGTACGCAGCGTCAGAGCGACCTGCGCTTCCGGGGCCAGTGCGGGGTGACAACAAGTGAAAATCAGCCGCAGTCGATCGTCGGGAATTTCCCCGTCCGTCAGCTCTGGTTGCTCAGTTGTAGTTGGCTGCTCCAGCGCGTAGGATTCGGCCTTCTCTTGAAATCGTGTCTGGCGCCTGAGCCGATCGATGGCTTTGTGCTTCGCAGTTTGAATTATCCATGCGGCCGGAGATGCGGGCACGCCTTCGTTCGGCCACTGCTTTACGGCCGCGGCAAAAGCCTCTTGCGCGGCATCTTCGGCAACATCGAAATCGCCGAACGAGCGGATCAGCGTCGCTACGATGCGACCCCAATCGGCTCGATAAACGTCGTCAACCGCCGTATTAACCGTGGAAATCATGATTTCTGAGCGACTTGCCTGCGAATCATAAAAAATTTAGCGCCGCGGTGTCGATTTCGGCTGATGCGGTTCGATTATCCTGTGGAGGACAGGAACATGAAGTTCATGCTGCTGATTTACCAGGACGAAGAGATTTGGGGAGCTCTCACGGAAGCAGAGAGACAGGAAGTCTACCGCGAATATCGCAAGCTGATTGAGGAACTCGAGCCCAAAGGAACTTATCTGGTTGGCGACGAGTTACAGCCTACTAAGACAGCCCGGACCGTTCGCGTTCGCGAAGGCAAGCCGATGATCACTGACGGGCCGTTCGCAGAGACCCGCGAACAACTCGGCGGATTCTTTCTTATCGAAGCCGCGGACGCGAATGAAGCAAATGCCATCGCCGGGCGCATTCCCTCGGCGCGAATGGGATCAATCGAGGTGCGGCCGGTGGCGCCCACTGCCTGAGGATTAGAAATGAAATACATGTTACTGGTTTACATGGACGAGCAGGCGATCACCGATCAAGAGCGGCAGCAGTGCTACGTCGAATCCGCGCAACTCACGCAGGATCTTAATGCAAAAGGCCAATATGTAGCCGCCGGCCCTTTGCATTCCGTCGCCACCGCGACGAGTGTGCGCGTGCGCGACGGACGGCGCGTCGTCACTGATGGGCCGTTCGCCGAAACCCGCGAGCAGCTCGGTGGTTACTACATCGTTGACGCAAAAGACCTTGATGAAGCGATGGCGATCGCCGAGCGAATACCGCCCGCGCGTTACGGCACGATCGAGATTCGGCCTCTTTTGGAAATAGAAGGGCTGCCAGGTCAGCAGCCCGCGCGTGCTGAGATCTCAGATTTGAAATCTGAGATCTGAAATCTGAGATCGGCGGGTGTCGATCCAGCGCCGGCTCGTTCGACTAACAAGTGAAAGCAACAAAATTTAGGAAGGACAGACAAAACAATGCGATTCATGGTGATAGTAAAAGCGGACAAGGATTCTGAAGCAGGCATTATGCCGACTGAGAAGATGCTCACCGACATGGGCAACTTCAACCAACAGTTAGTCGATGCGGGCGTGATGCTTGCCGGTGAGGGACTTCAGCCGTCTTCGAAAGGGGCGCGCGTGAAATTCGGTAGCAAAGGCACCACGAGTGTCATCGACGGCCCGTTCGCGGAAACTAAAGAGCTAGTCGCCGGATTCTGGGTGTGGAAATGTAACTCGAAAGCAGAAGCGATTGAATGGCTAAAGAAGGCGCCCTTCGAAAACACCGAGGTTGAGATTCGGCAGGTGTTCGAAGCGGAAGACTTTGGCGAGGAATTCACCCCTGAAGCACGCGCGCAGGAAGAGCGAATCCGAGAACAACTCGAGGCGCAGAAGTAGCAGAGCCTTTGGGTCTGAGCTCTGAAGAACAGAACATCTCAAATTGAAAGGAAGGATCATGCGAGGAATCACACCAATGTTGTGGTACGACAAGGAAGCTGAGGAAGCCGCGCAGTTCTACTGCTCGGTTTTCAGAAACTCAAAGCAGGGTCACGTCAGCCGTTACCCGGGCGGCGAAGTGTCCGAGAAGTCCGGCCAACCGGCTGGCTTAGTCATGACTGCTGAGTTCGAAATTGACGGACAGAAATTCGTGGCGTTAAATGGCGGCCCAATGTTCAAGTTCAACGAGGCGATTTCGTTGGTCATCAATTGCGAGAGCCAGGAAGAAGTCGATTATTACTGGGAGAAGCTCACGGCTGATGGCGGCCAGGAGAGTATGTGCGGCTGGCTGAAGGACAAGTATGGCTTGTCATGGCAGGTCACGCCGACGCGTCTCACCGAATTAACAAAGGACCCGTCCAAAGCAGGCAAGGTGATGGAGGCGATGATGCAAATGCGCAAGCTCGACATCGCAAAATTGGAAGCCGCCGCTGCGGAAGCCGCGTAGCAGCGAAATGTCTATAGCCCGACGCGATTGATATGTGGTTCAGGAGAGCAAGATGGCGCTCGCTGTCTTGCTCCCTGAGAAGGGATTGAAAGACAGTTGTTCTATACACATCTCGTGCCTACGGCACTCACAAGGAGACAACATGGAGATAGTTCCACATCTAAACTTTAACGGGCAGTGCCGAGAAGCTTTTGAAACTTACGAAAAGGTGCTCGGCGGCAAAATCACCTTCATGGGAACCTGGGGCGAGATGCCGGGCGCCGATCAATTCCCGGCCGAGATGCACAAACTGATCATGCACACCACGCTCTCGCTGGGCGATCAAACGATCATGGGCGCCGATTCTCCACCCGACCGATACGAGAAGCCGCAGGGACTTTGGGTCTCGATCGGTGTCAACGACACCGCTGAGGGTGAACGAATCTTCACGGCACTCTCTGAAGGGGGCGCCGTGGTCATGCCGTTTCAGCAAACGTTCTGGTCGCCGGGCTTTGGCATGTGCAACGATCGCTTCGGCACGCCGTGGATGGTGAACACGAACGGCCCGGCACAAAGCTGACGCACCGATGGCGACGAAACCCGAGAAGCCGCTAAAACTCACGGCCAAGGAGTTCCTCGCGCGTTTGAAAGCGCAGGGGTCTGCGGCCGAAGCCGAGAAGACGCTGCGTTATTTCAAATCCGGCGAAGGTGAGTATGGCGCAGGCGATAAGTTTATCGGCGTGCGCATGGGACAAGTGTTCGCCCTCGCCAAAGAGTTCAGCGATATGCCCCTGGATGAACTCGAGAAGCTGCTCGACAGTCCCATCCATGAAGCCCGCGTAGGCTCGCTGAGCATCATGGGCATACACGGGCGTCGCAAAAAAACGCCGGAAGCGCTGCGAAAGCAATTCTTCGATCTCTACATGCGGCGTCACGATCGAGTGAACAACTGGGACCTGGTTGATTTGGGCGCGCTCTACATCGTTGGCACTTACCTGATCAATCACCCGCGCGCGGTCTTGTACAAACTCGCGCGCTCAAAAAATATCTGGGAGCGCAGGACGGCGATTGTCGGCACTGGCCCGCTAATCCGAAATGGTGAGACGGCCGACACCTTCAAGATTGCGGAGATGCTGCTCAATGACAAAGAAGACCTGATTCACAAAGGCACCGGCTGGATGTTGCGCACGGCCGGGGACGTTCACCGGGACAAGCTGTTGAAGTTTCTGGACAAGCACGCCGGGACGATGCCGCGCACGTGCCTGCGATATGCGCTTGAGAAGTTCGATAAGAAGCAACGCGAGCACTACATGAGTCTGGGAAGTAAATCGAAAGCGAAGCGGAGCAAAACATGAACATCATCCTGTGGATTCTTCAAATTCTGCTTGGGCTGTTATTTCTTTTTGCGGGCGTGACGAAGTTTGTATTTTCTGTCGAAGAGATGAACGCGCAGGCGCCGGTGGTGATGCCGGGGATCTTTTTGCACTTCATTGGAATCTGCGAGGTTCTTGGAGGACTCGGTCTGATACTTCCGTCATTGTTGCGGATCAAGCCCCGACTGACGTCGTGGGCAGCTTTAGGTCTCGCGATCATAATGGTTGGGGCGACTGTCATCGGCCTGATGGGTCCCGTGAAAGCTTCGGCGGCTTTCACACTTATAATTTGCTTGCTTCTTCTTCTTGTCGCGTACGGGCGGTGGCGGCTCAAGCCGATTTCGCCTAAATAACGCGCGAAGGTGAACTCGAGATGGCGACGAAGAAGAAATCAGTTAAGCAGGCAAAGCCGCAGAGCATCGACGAATATCTCGCGCGCGTGCCGGCGGAATCGCGGGCGGCGCTCGAAAAGCTCCGCCGCACAATCAAGTCAATCGTCCCTGAAGCGCTGGAGACAATCAGCTACGAGATTCCCACTTTCCAACTGAACGGCCGGATGTTGGTTTCGTTCGCAGCTTTCTCAGCACATTGCAGTTTCTTTCCTGGCGCGGGACCCCTCGAAGCGCATAGAGACGAGCTGGAGTCGTTTCCAACTTCAAAAGGAACAATACGCTTTACGCCGGATCGTCCGTTGTCTGCGACCTTGATTAAGAAACTCGTCGAGACGCGCATCAAACTGGACCGGGCGCGCACGAAACTCTAATTCTAATAATTGCCGAAGGAGAAACTGATGAAATACGTTGATGGATTTGTCCTGGTGGTACCAACCAAAAACCTGGCTGCCTATAAGAAGATGGCGACCGTGGGTAAAAAAGTTTGGCGCAAACATGGGGCGCTCCAATACGTCGAGGCCGTCGGCGATGATCTCGATGTGAAGTTTGGAATTTCATTTAAGAAACTGGCAAAGGTGAAGCGCGGCGAGACTGTGATCTTTTCGTGGATCGTTTACAAGTCGCGCGCGCACCGCGATCAGGTTAATAAGAAAGTCATGGCCGATCCTGAGATCAAAAAGTCGATGGAAAAAGGTCCAATGCCTTTCGACGTCAAGCGGATGGCATACGGCGGCTTTAATTTTTTGGTCGCAGGGTAACTGAATCAGTGGGCCGTGAGCGGTGAGCAGTAAATCAGTTGACCGTAGAAACTGAAAGAATGCCCGTGATTACCTCAGGGGCAAAGGGGCTTGCGCTCGCCACCGCGAGTAATTGATTTCTTTTACTGCTCACAGCTCACTGCCCACTGCTCACTGATCATGATCGTTCATCTCATCGACGGAACCTACGAACTGTTTCGCCATTTCTACGGCCTCCGGCGTTTTCACAAAACCGATCCGCCTTTGGGAGCTGTGGCTGGCGTCCTCAGCATGACAGTGAAGCTGCTCGAAGACGGCGCCACCCACGTCGGCGTCGCAACCGATCACGTCATCGAATCTTTTCGCAATCAGCTGTGGCCGGGATACAAAACCGGCGCGGGCATAGACGCGGCGCTGCGCGCTCAGTTTCACCCCCTCGAAGACGCGCTCGCGGCGATGGGCGTTGTTGTCTGGCCGATGGTCGAGTTCGAAGCTGACGATGGTTTGGCTGCCGCAGCTCATCTCGCCGCGCGCGACAAGAAGGTGCAGAAGGTTTGCATCTGGACGCCGGACAAAGACCTTGCCCAGTGCGTAGTTGAGGATCGCGTGGTGCAAATTGATGGCCGCCGGAATCAGATTCGTGGGGCGGAAGCCATTCGCGCCAAGTTCGGGGTTGCGCCTGAGTTTATTCCTGACTACCTGGCGCTGGTTGGCGATTCGGCCGACGGGTATCCCGGATTGCCAGGCTTTGGAGCGAAGACGTCAGCCAGACTGATCACTCAGCACGGTCCCATCGAGAACTTCCCTGCTTCGGTGCTCAGCGACACAAACCGTGAACTAGCGCTGCTATTCAAGAACCTCGCTACTCTGCGCACTGACGCGCCGCTCGATTCACCCACAAACGGGAAAACGACGTCAGTGGCAAAGCTCCGCTGGCGCGGTGCGCATGAACAATTCCCAGCCGTAGCGGAGAAGATTGGCAATCCGCGATTGGCAGAGAGACTGCGTGCGTGCAGGAGTGGGCAGTGAGCAGTGGGCAGTGAGCAGTGGGCAGTGGGCAGTGGGCCGCGAGCAGAAGTGCGCGAAGCGCACGAAAACATAAAGCCTGGGGTGCAGCGAGCGAAGCGAGCAACCCCAGATCCGTGTGGAGAAAAATAGAGCCCGCGGAGCGGGCGACAGTTCGTTCAATGCAACATCTGCCGCCCGCTTCGCGGGCTCTTTGATTGAATCTCGCTGGCTGTCCCCGGGGCTTACGCCCCCGGGCCGGGTCCCCAGCCGAGCATCTCGGCTGGGGTGGAGGTCTTTATGCTTCCGTGCGCTTCGCGCACTTCTGCTCACTGCCCACTGCTCACTGCCCACTGCTCACAGATTAATGCTGCTGCTGCGCTCGTCCTGATTGAATCAATCGTTGACGTGCGGTGTTACCGGGAACGGCGATATGTGTCGCCGGATCGAATTCCTTTCCCACGGAGGGACTACCCTGTGGCACCCAAATCTCCACGCGCGTTGAGCTATATCCACTCGGAATGTAACGCACGAAATAGCCGTCAGGATGCATCGACCAACGGCCGCTCGGTACGTTTTGGCTCCCGGGGCCTAACGGCGCGTTGCCACTCAACACCGCCACCCGCTCCATCTCGGCGAAGCTGGCACCCGGAGTCGTCAGCATCTGGCGTAACTGCGCTTCAGCCTGCGCGATCTGGCGCAGCGGCTCAGGCACGCCGCCGAGGGCATTGGTCAGAGCATTGCCCTGCAGCACATCCAATGCGCTTCGGTTCAACGATGCGAGCTGACGCGGAGTCAACAGTTGCGAGGCCGTTGCTTTCAATTCTGATTGGAGATCCTCGAACTTCGCACGCGCGATGATTGCCCACAGCAAGGCCTGGATGTTTTGCTGCGGGATCTCGGGACGATTGACTGAGTTGCGCACGATCGTCATTACCGCATCTTCAGCAGGCCCTTTCGGAGGCGCGTACAGATAACCATCCCCGTCGCCTGGCCCGTGCGTTCCCGCCTTCAGGCAGTAACTCTGCGTCTGCATTTCATACGAGCCCGGTTGCAACACGAATCCGCCGTTCGGAGTACGCTGGAGCGTCATTAAAGAACGCGTCGCCTCGCGCGGAGTGAAGCCATCTTTGGACGCATCGCCCCACTTTGCGTCGGAAAGACTGGTCGTAATTGGCGCCTTTTCGCCCAGAAGATTCGGCGTCTTCTTTTTCAGCTTGTCCCCAAGCCCACCCAAGCCACCCAGTTGCGCGAACGCTGACGCGGACGTAGCGAGCATGAAGCAGGTTACTGCCAACGAAACGAAAACATATTTTGAAACTGATTTACGCATTGCACACCTCTTTTAAAGACATCCTAGACGTCAGTATAGCTAATAACGTTGCCTCCTCGGGTAACTTGTCCAGCCACCCAGCAGCGATTCGCGACCTTATTGCATGACTCGCGACACAATTTCCACATCCCGCCCGTTGTATTTCTTTCTCATTAAATACAATTTTTGAGGAGAACTAAGCATGGCAACCAAGAAATCTCGAAAGAATGAGGACGTGGTGACGCGTGTCGTTGAGCGCGCGGCCGAATTGGTAAGCGAGGCCGGCGATCGCGTCGCCGAATTCACTGAACGCGCGCTGGCGCAAACAGCCAGCGTGGCGAAAACCGCGGGTAACACGGCGGCCGAGCAATTGAAACCGGGCCGGAGAGGCGCCACTACTGTCGGTACCGTGGTGACCAGCGTCGCACGGACGGCGGCTAATCAAAACCGCCGGCTGGCAAGGGCCGAAGCTGATATGGTTGAACGCGCCGCTGAAACGACCACGAACGTGGCGCGCCAGGCGCGGAACACTGTCAGCGACGCGACCCAGCGAGTCGGCGGCGCCGCGCGACAAGCAACGCGGAATGCTTCGAAAACCGCAAACAAGGCGCAACGGCGCGCGACAAAAACCGTCAAGAAAGCAGCAAAGAACGTAGAGCGCACGGCAGCAAAAGTCGCCCGCGGCGCGAGCAAAGCCGTTAAGCGGACTACAAATGCTGCTGGTTCAGCCGCGAAGGGCGGGACCAAGAAACGCGGGAAGAGCAGCGCGACAAATCGGCGCGCCAAGAAACGCTAACCCAGCGGTCAGGAAGTCAGTAACATCTACGTGAGCGGATGGGTCGACCGTTCAACTACATGAGCGATCGACCTACCCGCTATCGACCACCCCAGCACGGCTGCCGCGCCGGGGACCCCGGTGCAGGGGGTACTGACTTCACTTCACCTTGACTGCCACCCGGCACAAGGTTCTTCCATAATTCCTCCAATCTGCGTAATCTGTGCATTCCATGTTGCCGGAGATCCCTCGCCGAAGTTTTCTGCGCGGAGCGCTCGCGACTGGCGCAGTCATCGCCGCCACTCGCGCGAACGCATTCGCGTTGGTCACTCCGCAACGCCGGCTGGCGCCGGTCAAGGTCTCGCGCGATCGAATCATTCGTGAAGTCGTCGGCCTCCGGCCCTACCGCGCAGAGGGATTTGTGGTCGCAGCTGAACGCTTAAGCGACAAGCTGCTCGTACACAACTACGGACATGGCGGGGCGGGCATCACTCTGTCCTGGGGAACGGCATCGCTCGCCGTCGACCTTTTGTCAGTACCGGGAGCGATAGCGACCGGGTCCCGGCGGCCACGCGGGCAGACGGCCGCAACCCGCTTCGCCGTTCTCGGCGCCGGCGTCAATGGTCTCTCAACCGCGCGCATGCTGCAGCGCCGGTACGGTAACGCGGGCGCCACCGTAACCATCTACGCAAAACACCTGCCTCCCGATACCACTTCAAACATCGCGGGTGGCTTTTGGTCACCGACGTCGCTGTTCGACGAATCATCGATCACGCCCCAGTTCACCGAACAGTTTCGACAGGCTGCGCGCATTTCGAATCGAGCTTATCAACTTCTGGTTGGTCCTGAGTACGGTGTGCGTTGGATCGACACGTTCAGACTCTATCGCGACGAATCACACTTGAATGAAGAGCTCGAGGGCGGCAACGATCTCTATCCCGAGTATCAGATCCACCGCGATCCTGACCGTTACTTTGGCTTTCCCTTTGTGCGCCAGCACAGCACGATGCTGATCGAGCCGCAGCGATACCTGAGCGCGCTGCTGCGCGACTTTTACATCGCCGGCGGCAAAGTGATCGTGAAAGAGTTTCGCGATCGCCGTGAACTAATGCGATTGCCTGAGCGCGTGATCTTCAATTGCACCGGCCTGGGCGCGCGCGCCCTTTTCAATGATCAGAAGCTGGGGCCCGTGCGCGGCCAGCTGGCCATCCTGCTGCCCCAACCAGAGATCGATTACTGCTACCTTGGCCCGGGACACATGTTTCCACGCCATGACGGCATCGTGCTCGGCGGCACTTTTGATCACGATGACTGGTCGCTTGAGCCGCGGGCCGATCAGCGAGATAACATCATTCGCGCGCACATGAAAATAATGAAGGGTCTAAAATCATAGAACTTCTGCGGAATCCCGACTCATGGGCTTTCCGCACATCAGGCGCACAAACACCGCTGGAGGAGTCCCGAATGCGTAAGCACATCTTGATGTTGGCGATTCTGGTCGTCGCCGCTCTGCTCCCGGCATTTTCGATTCAGACTACAACCGTCGACGCTCAACAACGGACCGGCCTCACGCCGGAACAAATCGCCCAGCGTCACGCCCTCGAAAAAGAGTTGCAGTCGATTGCTATCGTCGACCGCAAGCTCATGATTCCGATGCGCGACGGCGTACGTATTGCCGCCGACGTATATCGGCCCAAAGACACTTCAAAAAAGTATCCGACCGTCTTTGTGCGCACGCCTTACAACTTTAACTTCTGGGACGTGCGCAATGGCGTGCCTCGAGACATGAGTTCCCCGCTTGACGCCGTCAAGCGTGGTTACGCCTACGTGCTGATGAACGAACGGGGACATTTCTTTTCCGAAGGCAACTACGACATTCTGGGCCCGCCGCTGACAGATGGTGATGACGAACTTAACTGGATAGCGAAGCAACCTTGGTCAAACGGCAAGGTGGGATTGATCGGCTGTTCTTCAACCGCTGAATGGCAGTTAGCGGTCGCCGCGGCCGGAAACCCCGCGTTGGCAGCAATCATTCCGCAGGGCTTCGGCGCGGGCGTGGGGCGCGTGGCTCCTTACTGGGAGCAGGGTAACTGGTACCGCGGCGGCGCGGTGCAGATGCTTTTCATCGCGTGGCTTTACGGCGAACAGAATCAGTTGCGGCCCAGCTTTCCGCCGAATACTTCTCAGGAAGATTTAGTTCGCGCTTCACGCATGTTCGACCTCGCGCCGCAAATGCCGCCGGTCGATTGGTCGAAAGCTTTGCGTCACCTGCCCGTGATGGACATCTACAAAGCCATCGACGGTCCGCGCGGAGTCTTTGCCGATGAAATGCCGGTTGACACAAAGGGTTCGATGATTAAGAGAACGCCGAATGATCCGGCGTGGTACCGAGGCGGTCTCTGGCACGACAACATGCGCATCAACGTGCCGGGCTTTTGGTTTATGTCCTGGTATGACGTGTCGGTTGGCCCAAACCTGGCTGCGTACAATCATGTGCGCAAGACTGCTTCACCCGAAATTGCCAATCAGCAGTACGCAGTGATCGCGCCGACACTGCACTGTGCTTATCGCCGCGCCACAGAAAACACAGTCGTCGGTGAGCGGAGCATGGGGGACGCCCGCCTGAATTACGACGAACTGACCTGGGGCTGGTTCGATCGCTTTCTCAAAGGCGAGAACAATGGTGTTTTGGAGAAGATGCCGAAAGTGCGTTACTTCACCATGGGCATGAACAAATGGCAGGCGTCCGACACCTGGCCACCGAAAGGCGCCCAACCGCTTACCTTTTATTTATCGAGCGGTGGCAAAGCCAACACCCTCAACGGTGACGGCACACTTGTCGCGAATGCGCCCGAAACTGATTCGCCGGATAAGTTTGATTACGATCCAATGAACCCGGTGCCTTCATACGGCGGCAATGTTTGCTGTACCGGAAACGCGATCCAGGGCGGCGCGTTCGATCAGCGAAAGACGGAAGAGCGCAATGACGTTCTTGTTTACAGCACAGAACCTTTGAAGGAAGGAATTGAACTGAGCGGCCCGATCACCGTGACGCTCTACGTCTCTTCGGATGTAAAGGACACCGACTTCACGGTGAAGCTGCTCGACGTTTATCCGGACGGCCGCGCATACAATTTGGACGAGACGATTCAGCGCATGCGATATCGAAACGGCTACGATCAGCCGCCGGCCTGGATAGAGCCCGGCAAGGTTTACAAATTCAGTTTTCAACCGATGACCACGAGCAATTACTTCGAGGTGGGGCATCGTATCCGGATTGAGATATCGAGCAGCAACTTCCCGCGCTTCGATCGCAACTTGAACACGGGCGGTCGTAACTATGATGAAACGAAAGGCATCGTCGCCCACAACGTCGTGCACCATTCGAAACAGCATCCATCGTCAGTGACGATTACCGTGGTCAGGAGGTAGTCCATCCAGCCTGCGAAGCAGGCGAAAGCATAAAGCCTGGGGCGTAAGCCCCAGGACTGCGATGATAAGCCTGGGAGCCCGCGAAGCGGGCGACAGAAATGTGGTCAAACCGTTGAGCACACTCGCAAAGTCTGTCGCCCGCTTCGCGGGCTAACTTTGGGTTTGGGGTGGAAGACTTGAAGCTGCCGCCTGCTTCGCAGGCTTACCTCTTTAATGAAGAAGCACATTCTCATTTACGGCATTTGCGGCGGCCTCCTCATCGTCATGCTGAAATTGATCGAGTACCGCTTTCTGATCATTGAACGCTCAATTGAGATCTATGGCGGCTTGATCGCGCTGCTGTTTGCATCAGTCGGAATCTGGCTCGGCCTCAAGCTCACGAAAAACAAAGAGACGGTTGTGGTTAAGGAAGTTCCGGTTGAAGTAACCGTCGAGGTTCCAGTTCCGACTCGCGAACCGTTCACGGTCGATCAATCGAGGTTACAGGAGCTCGGCATCACTGCGCGCGAGCTGGAAATCCTCCAGCTAATAGCGGGGGGTATGAGCACACGTGAGATCGCTGAAAAACTATTCGTCAGTGAGAACACCGTGAAAACGCATTCCAGCCGCCTGCTCGACAAGCTGAACGCAAAGCGGAGGACCCAGGCAGTGCAAATCGCGAAAGAGCTGAGATTGATTCCGTGACGAGCCTGCTCCGCAGGCTGTTCCCTCACCCGAAAGGATGATTCTCCTCGCAAACGCCAAAATCACCCGAAAGGATGATGACTTGCACCTGGCGTTTCGCTAATCTCACGCCGCATTGGAAGAGCAGCAGGTTAAGCGGCGGCACCAATTCAAAACTTCAAGAGAGGGAAAACTATGCAAAAGGAGTTTCTATTAAAACTAGTCGGTTCATGGGAAGGACCTGTCCAGACCTGGTTTGAGCCCGGAAAGCTCGCTGACGAGTCGAGAGTCAAAGGCGAATTTCGCCCGCTCCTCGACGGACGGTTCATTCGTCATACCTATGAAGGTGAAATGCAGGGCAAACCGCGACACGGCGAAGAGACCTTCGCCTTTAACACCGTGACGCAACGTTTCGAAGTCGCCTGGGTGGACGACTTTCACATGAGTTACGCGATTCTGTTCTCCCAGGGCGAAGCCACTCCGCAAGGATTTGCCGTCCTGGGCAAGTACGATTGGCCGGATTCGCCGCCTTGGGGATGGAAGACGGTGTACCAACTGATTGACGATGATCACCTCACGATCACCGCCTACAACATCACTCCGGATGGGCAGGAAGGTAAAGCGGTAGAGACGGTGTACACGCGCCGCAAAGAGTAAAGCACTCGTGCCGCTTTCTGATTTAACTGCGAAAGGATTCTCCAAATGAAAAAGATTGTTCTGATCTTCGGTCTTATTTCCGGCGCGCTGATGGCGATCTTCATGTTCGCGACTATACCGTTCATAGACAAGATCGGTTTTGACAAGGGCCTAATCGTTGGTTACACGAGCATTGTGCTGGCCTTCATCCTGGTTTTCTTCGGCATCCGATCGTATCGCGAGAACGTTAACGGCGGCGCGGTGACCTTTGGCCGCGCCTTTGTGATCGGGATTCTGATCACGCTGATCTCATCAATCTGTTACGTGATTGCCTGGCAGATTCTTTTTCACAACTTCATGCCTGACTTCTTCGACAAGTATGCGGCGCACGTCATCGAGAAAGCGCGCGCGTCAGGCGCCACTCCTGAGGCGATTCAGACCCAGACTCAGGAGATGGATCAGATGAAACAGCTCGTCAAGAACCCCTTCTTCCACAACCTGTTCGTTTTCCTCGAGCCGTTTCCGGTCGGGCTGGTGATCACGGTTATCTCGGCTTTAATTTTGAGGAAGAAATCAGGCCGGGCTAAAGAGGATGCTGACGGCGCGGGATCACTCGCTTCTTCGAATGCCTGAAGACGTTGGGTGGTCATGATGGCGGGCCGTGTCAGTACCGGGAGCGGTAGCGACCGGATCAAGAGGCTAGTGAAAACTCAGTCTATGACGCAAGTAAATTTTCTGGCATAGCCTCTAGATCCCGTCGCTACCGCTCCGGGTACCGACACAACAGCATCCTCGCCCCGCCGCTTTTCTAATCCCTCCAATCCGCGCTAATCTGTGGATTCAACCCTCTCCTCGAATCTGCGTTTCCGGGAAATGATCATGCGATATTCTGTTTTCTGCTTACTCATCTTAATCACCATGGGCACCAGCGCGGCCGCTCAGGACTACCATTCTTTCGCCAACCCAGCTGCGGTACGGGTACGTCACGTTGATCTGGATTGGGACGTGCTCTTCGATCAGAAGATTCTGAAAGGCTCAGCGACGTTGACCGTCGAGCGAACGTCGCCAACCGAACCGCTGATTCTCGACACGCGCGACTTGAAGATTGAGAAGGTTGAGACGTCGGGCAACGGCACGACGTACGCGGCGGGCACGTTCACCGTGGGAGCGAGCGATCCAATTCTCGGCGCGTCGCTGACAATTCCCTTACCCGCGAATGCCACCCGCGTTCGCATTCATTACTCAACTTCACCGGGCGCTTCCGGATTGCAATGGCTCGCACCAGCGCAAACCGCCGGCAAAAAAGATCCGTTCATGTTCACACAGTCACAGGCGATTCATGCGCGCAGTTGGATTCCTTTGCAGGACACACCGTCGGTGCGCGTGACTTACACTGCGCGCGTGCGCACGCCGCGCAACCTGCTCGCCGTGATGAGCGCCGAGAACGATGCGCGCACGCCACGCGATGGCGACTACAGCTTCCGCATGCGCCAGCCGATTCCGTCTTATTTGATCGCACTCGCCGTGGGCGATCTGCGTTTTCGCAGCCTGGGCCGGCGCACCGGTGTTTACGCCGAGCCTCAGGTGATTGCGCGAGCGGCCAGTGAACTCAGCGACACGGAAAGAATGGTGGTGGCTACCGAGAGGCTCTACGGTCCGTACCGCTGGGGCCGCTACGACATTCTGGTTTTGCCGGCCAGCTTTCCTTACGGCGGTATGGAAAATCCGCGGCTGACTTTCGCCACGCCAACAATTCTCGCCGGCGATAAAAGTCTCGTGTCGCTCATCGCGCATGAGCTGGCCCACTCGTGGTCCGGCAATCTAATTACGAACGCGACCTGGCGCGACTTCTGGCTCAACGAAGGCTTCACGACTTATCTCGAGCGCCGCATCCAGGAGGCAGTTTATGGCCGCGCCCGCGCCGAGATGGAAGCCACCCTGGGCCTGCGCGACCTGAATGACGTGATCGCGTCGCTTGAAGATCGAGACGAGATTTTGCACATCGATCTGCAGGGTCGCGATCCGGACGAAGGCTCGAACGATATTCCGTACGAGAAGGGCGCGCTCTTTCTGCGTCACCTCGAAGAGACTTTCGGCCGCGCGCGATTCGATCAGTTTTTGAGGGGTTATTTCGATCATTTCGCGTTTCAAAGCATCACCACCGCCCAGTTTGTCGATTACCTGAATAAGAATCTGCTGGATAAGAACCCAGAGCTGGCGAAACGTGTTCCGGTGAGTGAGTGGATCGGAAGACCGGGCCTTCCCGATAGCGCGCCGAAGCCAACCTCGCCGGCGTTCGCTCGCGTGGAAGAACAAGCGACCCTTTGGCTCCGACGTCAGATTCCCGCGGCGCAAATCGGAGCTGCTAAGTGGAATACACAGGAATGGCTGCATTTCCTGAAGTTCGTTCAGGATCAACTCAGCAAAGGTTTGGAGGGAGACCGTGTCGTTTTGTCAGTTCCCCCGGGGACCGCGCCCCCCGGTGCGCGTATGGAAGAACTTGATAACGCCTTTCGTCTGACCCAATCAGGCAATTCCGAGATCGCTTTTCAGTGGCTGCTGATGTCGATTCGCAATCGTTACGATCCGGCGGACCGGCGTTTAGAGGAATTCCTCTTGTCGGTTGGTCGCCGCAAATTCATCCGGCCGCTGTATCAGGAATTAGCGAAGACAGCCGCGGGCAAAGCGCGCGCAATAGAGATTTATCGGCGGGCGCGGCCGACCTATCATCCGATTGCAGTCGCATCGATCGATGCGGACCTCAAGTGGCCAGGAGAATAATCCACAGATTACACACATAGGCAGGCGGGTACGTTGATCCGCGGAGTGGTTGAGCGCAAATGGGCTTTGCCCAAAAAAGTCTCAGGTGCCGTAAGCGCGCGCTCATCACGGAACGTGTGACCGACAATACGCAACGAGCTGCGGAGCAGCGCAGATAGTTAAACCCAAGGCGAGGCTCTGCGAACCTTGGGTAACGGGTGCACACAAATCGTTTTGGAGCGGCGGAGCCGGGCTCCGTTAATCTAAAAACTATGGTTACACCCAATGCTCCCAAAGCCTCGCCTTGGGCTTAGCTATGACCGCTGCTTCGCAGCTCGACTATTAGTTCGTGCGCGTCGCCGGACTTTAGAGCAAAGCCGCGTAACTAGCTGAAGCGCAGAGTGATCCGCAAAAATAATTTGTAAGTTTCACGCAAGTCTATAAACTAGCGGGCCGATGAACACCTGCCCCGCCTGTTCAGCCTCAGTTCCTGAGAACACTTCGCGCTGCCCTGCCTGCGGCGCGGCGTTAACCGAAACACAGGCCACCATTCGTCAGCCGCCGCCAAAAGAAAAAAGCAAAGCTCCGACCAGTTCGCGCTCTACCTCTGCCAGCGCGCGCAGCGAAGGGAAGTTCTTAGCCGGAACAGTTCTCAATGATCGCTACCGCATCACCGGCTTATTGGGCCGAGGCGGAATGGGCGAAGTCTATAAAGCCGAAGACCTCAAACTGGATCAAACCGTCGCCTTGAAGTTTCTGCCCGAACACTTCGCTGAAGACCCGGCCGCACATGAACGCTTCGTCCGCGAGGTTCGCACCGCGCGGCAGGTCTCGCACCCCAACGTCTGTCGCGTTTTCGACATCGGCGAAGTGGACGGCGCGCAATTTCTCTCAATGGAGTTTATCGACGGGGACGATCTGTCTTCGCTGCTGCGTCGCATCGGCAGACTTCCTCCTGATAAAGCGCTTGAGATCGGCAGACAACTTTGCGCCGGACTTCACGCGGTTCACCAGGCGGGCATTCTGCACCGCGACTTCAAGCCGGCGAATGTGATGATTGATGGGCGTGGCAAGGCGCGTATCACGGATTTCGGCGTCGCCGGTCTGGAGAGCGAGTTGAAAGAGGGCGCCATTGCGGGCACGCCCGCCTACATGTCGCCCGAACAGATCACCGGCAAAGAGTTAACGGCGAAGAGCGACATCTACTCGCTCGGTCTGGTGCTCTATGAAGTATTCACCGGGAAGCGAGCCTTTGCCGGCGACACAATCGGCGAACTGGTACGTCAGCACAGAACCTCCGCGCCGACTACCCCTTCCGAAGTTCTCAAAGACATTGACCCGCTGGTTGAGAAGGTAATTCTTCGCTGTCTCGAAAAGGACCCGCGCGAGCGACCCGCGACAGCGTTGCAAGTGGCCATGATGCTGCCGGGCGGAAATCCTCTCGAAGCGGCAATCGCGGCAGGCGAAACGCCCTCACCGGAGATGGTTGCCGCAGCCCCGAAGAAAGGCGCGCTCAAGCCCATCGTTGCACTTGCTTGTCTCGCGACGGTTCTCGGGCTTTTTGTATTCATCGCTTTCTTTTCGGACGAAGTTAGACATCACGAATGGATTCCGCTCGAAAAATCGCCAGAGGCTTTGGCAGAACGCGCCGATTCGATTGTCAAAAAACTCGGCTATACGAGCGTCCCGATTGATACTGATTACGGGTTCGAGAACAATTTTTTCAGTTACGCCCGCACGGATCCATCGCCGGATCATTATGAAAGACTCCGCACCGGACAGCCCCCCGTGATTTATTTTTGGCATCGCAGCAGCCCGCGCTATCTCGAACCCTGGTATGACGTATTGGTTTTGCTCAATGACCCGCCGAATGATGTCACGGGGATGACCAAAGTCATTTTAGACGTGCGCGGACGCTTGCTCGAATTTCAAGTCGTGCCGCCTCAGGTCAAGAAAAAAAACGCGCAGACGAGCGAGTTTGATTGGGCGACGCTTTTCACGGAAGCCGGCCTGGACATCCGCAATTACCGGCAAACAGAATCTAACTGGACACCACCTTTTTTTGCTGACGCGAGTTTGTCCTGGGAAGGCCCGCACGTTGACCACGCGCAAATTCCCGTTCGCATCGAAGCCGCGGCCTATCAAGGTAAGCCCGTCTATTTTCAAGTCGTCGCGCCGTGGGACCAACCGCTGCGGCAGGAAGAAACCGTCTTGAGTGCGCGTCGTAGAGCGGCCGCGGTGATCGCGATTTCGGTTCTCTTGAGCGTCGTTATGGCAGCAGTCTTTCTCGCCCGCCGCAACTTGCGTCAGGGGCGCAGCGATACGAAAGGCGCGTTCAAGGTTTCGATTTTCGTTTTTTTCATGGGTTTGGCGGGAAACCTGCTTATTGCCGACCACATTCCCGATCTCACCAAAGAAATTCCGCTGCTGCTTAAAATGGCGGGATATTCGCTTCTTGGGGCGGTGACGATTGGATTGATTTACCTTGCGCTCGAACCCTACGTGCGTCGTCGTTGGCCGAATTTGATTATTTCCTGGAATCGACTTTTGGTTGGCGATTGGCGCGACCCGATGGTCGGGCGCGACATTCTTGTGGGTGGCATGTTGGGGCTTGGGCATACTGCTGCGATTTACGTAACGGTTCTGTTGGCAACCTGGAGTAGCGGCAGGGCTTTTCCGAATGCCGGTTTGGACATTTCATATCTTGACGGTATCAGGCATCTGTGGGCGAATTTCTTAATGTTCATGCCAGCCGGTGTGTTTGGGCCTTTCTTCCTTTTGCTGCTTCTGATTCTGCTGGTAACAATTTTCAGAAAACAATGGCTGGCAACCGCTGTGTTTTGGATATTGGTGTTCTCGGTTGAAGGTTTAGCTTTTATGAGAGGATCGCATTGGATTGACTTACTCGGAACGGCTTTGATGACCACTATCACCGTCGTTGGCATTGCTCGATTCGGACTTTTGGCGATGATTTCGCGAGCAATCTTTTTTGAGTTGAGTTTTCACAACGCGATTACGTCCGATTTCTCGAGCTGGTATTTCGGCAATACGATTTTTGCGGCCGTGATTCTGTTCGGTCTGGCAATTTACGGCTTTTACATTTCGCTGGCCGGACAGAAGGTGTTCCAGCGAACCTTGTTGGAAGAGTGAAAAGCGAGAGTGAATTCGAAGAAGTGTCCAGGTCGCGACTCGGCGACAAAGAAAAGCCGTGATGACGTTGAACTCAATCTGCGAAACGCAATCAACGGGTACATGTGTCACCCCAAATGATCCAACGCGCTGGCGGTACGCCCATTGCAGGGTTAATGATTAAGCTAATCTTAGCTGTATCAATTCAAACTAAAGGGGACACATGTCAGCAACACAGACAGCATTATCAGGAATCGTGACCGACATTCGCGAAAACGGCGGTTTGCAGGCACCTGCAAAACGTGACGTGGCGGAATCGGTACTGAAAACAGTAGACAATACAACGCAGAAAGCTACAGGTATGAGCTTTTTTCACATTCTGACTCTGGGAGCAATCGGTGCATCGGTCGCACTATTCCTGAGTGGAAAACAAAGAGCGGGAATTTTCGTAGGTCTCTGGCCGCCTACTTTTCAGGCGTTAAAGGCCGTGGTCGATAAAGGCAACGAAAAGGCTTAATAGGACACTTCGATCCTTCGCGCAAACCGTTGGGCTTGCGCGAAGGGATCGAATCCTTAAGACTCGCCAACCGCATTCGCTCACTACTAACCACTCACGTCCTTTTGTTCACTCTTGATTCTTGCGCCCCTTCAGGGCCGGGTCTTTTTTGAACTGTGACAGGGGTGTCGCTCGCTAGGCTCGCTCACCCCTGGCTAGTTTCCGGCAGCCCTTCAGGCTGCTCAACGCCCTCTGCCTTCTGGTTTCCGCTTTTTGCTTACTGCCCACGGCCCACTGCTGACCGCCCACTGTCGTAATCACGCCTTCGCCGCTTTCGTCCTTACAAACGCGTAATTAATAGCCGGCAGCGAATTAAAGTTCGCAGCCTTCCCGCAAAACGTTTTCGCCTGACCCGCATCACCTTTGCCCTGATACGCCTGGCACAAGCGATACAGATCGTACGGATTCTGCTGATTGGCTTGCTGAAACTCGCTGACCGCCTTCTCATAATCCTTCATCTCAAGCGCGATCAGTCCGATGAGTTGATGGGCTTGCCGCATCTGCGCCGGGTTCTTCTTCGCCTCAGTGCCGGTGCGAAACGCGTCACCTTCCCGCTTCGCCGCCGGCAAGTCTTTCTTGCCCAAAGCCACGCGCGCGAGATTGTAATGATGAAACAGTCGCGCGTTGTCCTTGATCTCCTGGGAAAGAGTTGACGCTTCGGTCATCTTCAAACCTTTCTCAAATTGCGTCTTCGCGTCGTCATACCTGCCCATCTCAAGCAGGATGTTTCCCTTGAGCTGCAAGTCGCCGGTCATCCCCGGCACATCGCTGGTCTTCTCTCCCAGAGCGTATTGCTGGTCGACATCCGCCAGCGCCTTGTCCCATTTGCCGCTATCGACATCCACCACCGTCAAAGCAAACAACGCCGTGCGCCGTTCCGCATCACTGCGCGCCTTGTCGGTAATCTTCTGTAACTCAGCCGTCGCTTGAGCCGCGTCGCCCTTGTAAAGCAAAGCCATCGCAATGCCCTGATGAGCGTTAATGAAGTTCTGATCGATCGACAGGGCTTTGCGGTACTGCGTGATCGCATCGTCAAACTTGCCCATCTTCAAAAGCAGTTCCGCGTACGAGTCATACGGATTCGGATCGTTAGGAATCAGCTCAATGTATTTCTTGAACGCACCTTCGGCGTTCGCGTACTCCTCGTTCTGGCGGTACGCATAGCCGAGCAGGTTGAAGGCTGAAGAAAACTTTGGCTCGAGCTCAGTCGCCTTCTTGTAATACTGAATCGCCTGCGGCATCTGCTGTTGGCCGAAGTGGTAACCAGCCAGCGCAAAGTTCGCCCGCTCGTCATTCGGATAAGCGGCGATTAGCTGGTCAAGGTGTTCCTTCTGTTTCGCCGGATTGCCGTTAGCGCCGGCTTCCGTGCTGAGGATAAGCAGCTTCTCGCCATTGGAAGCTTTGTCGGCGAGGCTCACCGCTTTCTTCAGGTGATCAAAAAATTCTTTTCCCGTAGGACTAACGTTGGCCCGGCTCAGCTCTGCCCAGGCAAAGTTGGGATCGAGCGAGATTGCCCTGTCGAAGTGCGTGATGGAATCCTGGATCAGCAACTTCTCGTTGAGATCCCGGCCTTGCAGAAAAGCCTTGCGCGCTTCCTCGGAAGAAGTAGTGATGGGAATCTTCCCGGCGGCACTCGATTCCTTGGCTTCAACCGTAGTCTTGGTCTCAGTACTCTCGGCCACGTTTGAACAACCGGTTAGGGCGCCCGTCGAAGCGAAGATCAGGGAAAGTAAAATCAGAACGGATCTGTTGCGTGACATAGCTGTGCTCCTTCGATCTTTTGCGCAGGAAAGAAGTGTCGCGCCTCGCTTCGCGACTTGGGGAGAGCTTGGCAGTGTATTTACGATTTACTATTTACCATTCACAGCGTTTTTCCGATGTTAAGAGTTGTAAATTCTTTTGAAAGCTCATCGCGTTCCTTTTTGAATCATGGAACAATGAGCCACACTTTCAGGAGGATCCTATGAAGAGACTTCAATGGCTCATTACACTTCTGTTGGTAACGACTCTTCCTGCTTGCGCACGACAACAAGATCCGGTGGCGTCGGCCGCTAATCAAAGTGCTACCGCGACCGGGGCAACGACGCCGGACACTCTGCCTGCAAACGCGCATGACCAGAAGCGGACCGATGAACTTTCCGGGACGTCCTGGAAACTGGTGAAGCTGCAAACAGGAGATGAGGAGACGCACGTGCCGGATGACGGGTCGAAGTACACCATCACCTTTGGCGCCAACGGCCGCGTAACCACGCGCGTTGATTGCAACCAAGCCAGTAGTACCTGGAAGACACCGCGCGCGGGTGAACTGCAATTTGGATCGTGGTCGAGAGGGAGTGCTAAGTGTGGCCCCGGTTCCCTTCACGATAAGATTGTTACCGAGGGCGCCAACCCGCGCTCGTACTCGATCAAAGATGGGCACCTGTTCTTATCGGGAATGGCTGCCGGCGGTTACTACGAGTTGGAGCCGCTCACGACGAAGCAGGAATGAGCCATTGGTTCATTGACTCATTGACTCATTAGTTCATTGGTTGAACCCACCCGCTACCGCAGGTGGTACTGACTTCCTGCTCACTGCTCACTGCTCAATGCCTTGTGTTTGTTTCAGTGCGCGGAGCGCACGACGGCATAAAGCCTGGGGTGCCGCGAGCGAAGCGAGCAAACTCCAGGATCGCGCGCCCAAAAGGCCGAGCCCGCGGAGCGGGCGACAGGTTGTTCGAAGCAGCCTCTGCCGCCCGCTTCGCAGGCTCTTGATTCAAATCGACACCCACCTGGGGCTTACGCCCCAGGCTTTATGCTGCCGTGCGCGACGCGCACTTCTGCTTGCTTAACGCGACCTCTGGTAAAGTAATTGACTGATTTAGAAACTTGATTAGGAGAAGCTCTCAAATGAAATCAATGCCCTATTCTCGAAAATTAAGATGGTTGGCGGGCCTGAGCCTGCTTGCGGTCTCAAGCATCTGCCTCTTTGTTTCCAGCGTGGGGAGCCGACCCGCGGCCGGCGCGACGTCTCCGCAGGAAGACTTCAAAGCGACCACCGTGTTTCTGGTGCGTCACGCAGAACGAGCGGACGCCCCACGCGAGGACCCGCCGCTGCTGGAAACGGGAACCGCCCGGGCGCAGGCACTTGCACGCATCCTGGCAAAATCCGGAATTAAGGCCATCTACACATCTCAGTACCTTCGCACCAAGGCCACTGGGGAACCGCTCGCGAAGCAGTTGGGCATCGAAAGCGTCGCGATCTCGCTGAAGACGAGTGCGGCCAATCCCAGACAGGTGACGCCGGAGTCTATTAAGGAGATAACCGATAAGATTTTTCAGAGACCGGGTGAGAACGCGCTGGTAATTGGCCACAGCAACTCAGTGCCCGATGTGATCAAAGCACTGGGCGGAGATGTGGTTCCGACCATAGACGAAAAAGAGTTTAATGATCTGTTTGTGGTAACTGTCTATGCCAAGGGCAAGGCCACGGTTACTCATCTGAAGTATTAACCGGTGCTAGCCCGCGGAGCGGACGTCAGCATAAAGCATGGGCGTAAGCCCAGGTGCCGCTCAATTCATCCATCGGTTCATTGATTCACGTGGTCAATGAAAGAATTAGTTCAATGACTAAATCGACCTTACTTGCCCTGCTGTGTTCGCTCTTCACGCAATCGCTGACCGTCGCGCAGCAGCCGGCGAAGTTAGAAGACCCGCCGTGGATTAAGCTAGTCGCCACCCAGCGAATTTTTTATGCGGTTCCCGGCATGGAGAGAATCCGGCCGCAGAAGGACCTGACCTACAAGAGCGTTTCTAAAGAAGAACTCAAGCTGGATGTATATCAGCCCCGCAGTCGCCGGCGCGGCGCACTGAGTCCGGCCATCGTCTTCGTTCACGGCGGCGCAATTCCCTCGAACTTGCGCACCAAGCCGAAAGAGTGGGGCGCATACGTCTCTCTTGGTCAACTGGCGGCGGCCTCCGGCTTCGTTGGCATCACATTCAATCACCGCTTCTATGGTTGGGACATGTATCCACTGTCGGATGCCCGCAGTGATGTCTCCGCGGCGATCGCTTATGTGCGCGATAACGCAGCGCGACTTGGCGTTGACAAGAATCGCATTTGTCTTTGGTCGCTGTCGGCCGGCAGCGTATTGCTCAGTTCGCCGATCAGCGAGCCTCCATCGCACATTCGCTGCCTCGTCTTTTATTATCCGATCATGGATCTGGAACCGATGCGCAAACAGCGGCCCGCCATCACCGATGACGTCACCCGCGAGTTTTCGCCGATTAATCGTCTGAGAAGAGCGCGCTTCACTTTTCCGCCGATCTTTATCGCCAGAGCTGGCCGTGAAGAGCCCGCCTTAAACGCCGCAGTCGACACTTTTATCCAGGTGGCGGTTGAGAGGAAAGCAACTCTGGATTTCAGCAATCACCCGGACGGACGCCACGGCTTTGATGTGCTCGACGATAATGCGAGGACCCGCGAGATCATCAAACGGACCATAGAGTTCATAAAAACGCGAAACGACTGATTCACAACCCCTAAGGAGATTACATGAGCAGCACAACCACCATATCCGTGAGGGCTTTGGCCTTCGGCGGTAAATTCGTTGGCCAGCACGTGGGCTTTGCCATGATCGACATTTACGGACCCGACGATGCCGACAAACCTTTGGCATCCGGTCGGACGGATCAGGGCCTGGTAGCGAACACCGATGGCTCCGGCGTTACGCCTTTGATCATGGACCAACCTTATCTTTGGGGTTACCCGGTACGTGCGGATGAGGCAACGGAGTTTACCGCCGAAATCGCTTTGACCGAACCCACGGTGCTGACTTTCGTGGCCACCTCGGTGGCCGATCCTCGGATCGCGGTTTCGTGCAAACGGCTGGTAATACCGAATGTGAAGCTCACTGGCGCGATGGCGGTGGTGATCGTGATACCAGGACTACTGACCGCGTTAACTGAACCGGCCGCCTCAGCATCCATTGTTGCGGGAACCCCAACAACCATCACCGCCCAGGTGCGCATGATGTGTGGCTGCATGATCGATAACCTGTTTTGGCCGGCCGCAAATTTCAACGTGCAAGCGATTATCAGCAACGCCGGCAATGAAGAACCTTTAACCTTGAGCTATGGGGGTCAGCCCAGCTTGTTTTCAGCGCCTTATACTTTTCCCGCCCCGGGAGACTATTCCATTCGAATCGTGGCTACTGAATTCAATGGCAATCTGGGCGCAACCTCTCCGGTGATGGTTAATGTGAAGCAGAACGGATAAGAGTCTTAGGTCTTAGGTCTTAGGTCTTAGGTCTTAGGTCTTAGGTCTTAGGTCGTAGTTTGTTTCTGAATGAGCGGCTAAGCAAGCAACTCATCGAGGTAGGCACCCGGCAGAGTCTCAACCGGTTCATGTCCTCTTCGGAAAATGCGCGCTCCGGTCGAACCCTTCAATAGCGTCGCGCCGTTTTCAATTCTCAGCATCGCGCCTTCTCTCAGGCCGACCACCGGCGTTTCGTTGTCTTCGAGGAACTGAACAATTCTTTCTTCGCGCGTCTCTCCCTTGTGCGTCGAATTTGGATCCGCATCCAGGTAATGCGGATTGATCTGAAATCGGACCAAACGAAGCGCTTCTAAGGACGGCGGCTGCACGATGGGCATGTCGTTGGTTGTCCGGATGGTAGGCGCGGCGACATTCGAGCCGGCGCTCGATCCGATGTAAGGCATCCCCGCGCGGACCCGCTCGCGGATAGCGTCGAGCACCTCTTGATCATAGAGCGCCTTCAGAAGCCGAAAGGTATTACCGCCGCCGATAAAGATTGCTTCCGCCTCACGAACAGCCTTCGCAGGTTCAATCGCCGTGTGAATTGAATCGAGCGCGTAGCCGATCTTTTCAAACCGCGCGCGCGCCTGAGTTGCATACTTCGACTCGTCGTGAAGCGCGTAAGGAACAAACAGCACTCGCTTCACGTCGCCGAGAAAGTCGGATATCTCGTTCGCCGCATGATCGAGATACCCGCTGCCATGAAGTGTCGAATTGCTAATTAGTAAAAGGCGAGTTGTGTTGCTTGATTCAGTCGTCATGCTTGGACTGAGAGTATAGGCAATCCTTCCCCAAGCTAAAAAGACTCCCGGGCCTGATTGCTGAACTGCTCTTGCGCCTATCGCATTTGCACGAATCTGAATGACTACGGCCTCTCTGCCAGCGAGGGTATTTTGTTTGGAAGTATGTATTTTACGCACAAGGAGTTAGGGAGAATTGCGCAAAATACATGCACAAAAATCGAAGGGATACTTGACAACGGCGGCTGACGGGAATAATTTCCGTCCTCAGTTGAGCCTGTTTGGGTAAAGAAACCGTTTACCGGGTCTTCGTTACCTGACGCAAGTCATCCCGGCAAACCTCAAAACTCCTGGTTGCCCTCTCTTAAAGGAGAGCCCTCTCGAAGACGGAGAAATTTTTATGAAGAACAAAATCACTCGTCGCGGGTTTATCAAAACCGCAGGCGTTGCAGTTTCTGCTGCGATCATCGTGCCGACCGCGTTCGACATCGAATCAATCGTGCAGGCCGCACCGGTGATGCGGCGCAGTATCGCGGGCCTAACCGCCAGTAGCCCGACCATCGTTTCGTATCGCAATGCCATCACTGCGATGAAGGCCCTGCCCGATAGCAATCCGATCAGTTGGGGTTATCAGGCAGGCATCCATGCCTCATCGGGCGGAGGCGGTTTTCCAGCCTGGAACACTTGCGAGCACCACACCTTCTTCTTCTGGTCCTGGCACCGGATGTATCTTTACTGGTTTGAGCGAATCATTCGAAAGCATTCGGGCGACGCGAACTTTGCGCTGCCCTTCTGGAACTATTCCGCCGGTACGCTGGCATCCCGGAAAATCCCCGCCATGTTTCGCGACTCATCGAGCGTGCTCTTCGCCAGCCGCAAAGCGGCTATGAATAATGGTACGGGAGCGCTACTCACATCCGCAGTCAACACCAGCGCCGGGATGAGTGAGACCGACTTTGGGGATGGACAGGAGTCACTTGAGAGCACCCCACACGATGATGTGCACGTGGGAGTCGGCGGAGGGATGGGATCCGTGGCCACGGCAGCTAAGGATCCATTGTTCTACATTCACCACTGCAACATCGACCGGCTCTGGAATCTCTGGCTGGCTCAAGGCGGGGGGCGCACCAATCCTCTTTCGCATACGCAGTGGAAGAACAAGAAATTTACCTTCTTCGATGAAAACGGGGCTGAGGTAAAGATGTCAGGCTGCCAGGTCCTGCGCGCCGCCGCGCAGCTGAACTATACGTACGAGAGTGAGCCGACGCAGGTTAAACAGTTCTGCCTGAACATCATCCTCCCGCCGTTCATCTTTCAAAGGGAAATTCTGTTCCGCGTCCCCATGCAGCCGATGACGCTCCGTTCCGAAAAAATGACAATTTCCATGGACATCAGACCGTTCCGGCAGCGGCTTACCACACTGGCGGCGAGCACGAGGGACGACATAATTCTTGAGGTGGAAAACGTGGAAGCTGATCGGCCGCCGGGCGTCACTTACGAAATCTACGTTGGCCTGCCCGCCGATGCTGAACCTGATCCGAAGAGTCCGTTCTACGTCGGCAACATGTCGCTGTTCAGTACCGGCATACGCAGCGACACGCACCACCAGTTTAAGCCGGCTCGCTTCTCGTTCCGTCTCAATCGCGCGCTCAACGCAGCGCTAAAGTCGGCGGGAGACACCATGCCGGTAACCATCGTCCCGCGAGACATTGAGATCGATGGCAGGCCGACCGCCGGCCAATCTCAGTCGGACGTAAGAGTTGGTGGCGCGGTCATGACCATAAAGAGGAGGCGGCGGCGATAATCTGGAAGGGCGTTGTCATCACGGCGAAGGCGTGACAGAGAGAATAGCCAGGGGTAAGCGACCGGCGGTCGCCCGGATGAGAGCTCAGAGGTCAGAGGCAGCGTCGCCGCCCTGAAGTGGCCCAGGCTTTTACATTCTGCGCCTGACTTGGCTGATTCTCTGACCTCTGACGTGACCTCTGCTTTCGTGCTGGGAATTAGCCTACGGAAAACGGCTCCGTTAGAAGGGAGTTCACATTTCCCTCTAACGGAGCCTGTTAGCAACCGGATTGCGTGCCATCCCCCAACGGACGCTCTACGGTTGAACTTGAATCTGCCCTTCGCCACTTCTCACATCAGCAAACGAATAGGTCGAAAGCGAAAAGACCTTACAACTTGTTTGGCTGCCGGGAATGATGTTCGCGGACTGAACGCGTATCTCGTCTTCGAGCTCTGCGTCCGTGGCCCACCATTTCCAATCCGCGCGAACGCTACGGCCTGACGATGATGTCGCCAACTCCGTCGTTCGTGTCGACAAAGAGGTACGCGGAAAGGGTGAAGGACTTGATGCTAATCTTATCTTCCCGCGGCATCTCGTAACCCACGTCGTCTTTGCGCTCGGCGTCAGTTGCCCACCACCGCAAGCCCACTCCGGGGTCGTCTTTCCATTCAGCGTCCGACGGTATCCAATTCCTTTCGATTGGCTTGTAGACACCCCAGGTCAGCCGATCCGGCTCGCGCTCGTTGTTGCCGTTGTCCTCGACCGTGAGCAGCACGCGCTGCCCGACCAGGAACGGGATAGTCGAGTCACGGACGACGCCCTGCATTACCGCCTGGTTTTTATCGACGGTCATGTCGTCGAACGCGACGAGCATCGAGTAGCCCGTGTACTTCTCTTCTGGGGAGCCATCTCCATCGACGTCGTGGTAGACGATGGTGGCCTCGTCACTCACGAACAGGGTGCCGGACGCTCCGCCGCCCTCGCGGCCCTGGGCGTCGAACTCTACGTGTTTCGCATTGTTGTCGCCGAGCGTGAACTTGTAGGTGCCCTTGGCCTGAGGTTGTGCGCTAGCGATGGCGCAGGCCATCAAGAGCAGCGTTAACGTTAAAGCAAAGCGGGTGATCATCTCAGAAACTCCTTCTTTGTTGGTGTAATTTTGAATCAAGATGGCGTAAGTTTTTTCGTTGCCGGATTTCGCAGTAAGATAGACGCGCCCTGGGCTATATCTTGCGAAGCCGTTCCTAAAAACTTTTCAAAGAATTTTGTCGTCACTTGTCTAACCGCGATGGACGATACCCTTTCTGCGGCGGCGCGTATTTAGGTGGGTCTGAAATCCTTCTGAGATTCTTGTTAGAGAGTTCTGAATGACCGTGATCAAAGCCCGGACAAAGCTTTCCTACGAATTCGGAGCCTTTCGGGTGGATGTGACCGAGCGCCTGCTTTTCCACAAAAACAGCCTTGTTTCGCTGACTCCTAAGGCATTTGACACCCTCCTCGCCCTCGTTGAGCACAACGGTCAACTGCTCACCACTGAGGAGTTAATGACGCAGGTTTGGCCGGATAGCTTCGTCGAGGGAAACAATCTGGCCCAAAACATTTCGACGTTGAGAAAGGTTCTGGGCGCCGGTGGAGCCAAGTACATCGAGACGGTGCCGAAACGTGGCTACCGGTTCGTCGCGGACGTGAAAGAGATTCGTGATGAAGTTGGTACGCATGCCTCTGGCATGCAGCACTCCGGAGGACTGCGTACCTCCGCTATCGTCGACGGCGGCCAGGTCGGCACGCATGCCTCTGGCATGCAGCACTCCGGAGGAGTGCGTACCCCCGTCACTCTCGACCGCCCTCCCGAGACGATGTACGCGCGCAGTGGCGATGTGAATATCGCCTACCAGGTGATTGGGGAAGCCCCGATTGATCTCGTCTTCGTCATGGGTTGGGTTTCGCATCTCGAGTATTTTTGGCGCGAGCCGAGTTTCGCGCGCTTCCTCATGCGCCTCGCTTCTTTCGCGCGGCTCATTCTCTTTGATAAACGCGGCACCGGACTTTCGGACCGCGTGCCGCTTAATGAATTGCCTACCCTTGAGCAGCGCATGGACGACGTCCGGGCGGTAATGGATGCGGTCGGATCAGAACGCGCAGCGCTTTGCGGCGTCTCTGAAGGCGGGCCCATGTGCAGTCTTTTTGCCGCGACCTATCCGGAAAAAACGCTCGCCCTGGTCATGATGGGTACCTACGCCAAACGGATTCGTGACGATGATTACCCCTGGGCGCCCACCACCGAACAGCGCCAACACTTTTTCGAAGAGATGCGTGAACAGTGGGGCGGGCCGGTTGGTCTCGAAGAACGCGCGCCCAGCGTCGCCGGCGATCCGAAGTTTCGCGAATGGTGGGCCACCTATCTGCGCATGGGCGCCAGTCCGGGCGCCGCCCTGGCCCTGACTCAGATGAACGCGGAGATCGATGTGCGCCCGGTCTTGCCGTCAGTTCATGTGCCGACGCTGGTCATTCATCGTACTGGCGACCAGTGTTTGAAAGTAGAAGAAGGCCGATATGTAGCGGAGCACATTCCGAATGCGAAGTACGTGGAACTACCGGGCGAGGATCATCTTCCTTTCGTGGGCGATCAGGATGCGATTCTCGATGAAGTTGAGGAATTTTTGACCGGCGTCCGCCAGACGCAGGAGCGTGACACGGTTCTGGCTACGGTTTTGTCCACTCAGATCATCGACTCGAACGCGCATGCCCAACGTCTGGGAAATGAACAGTGGTATGCGCTCCTTAATCGCTTGCGCGAGCAGGTGCGGAAAGAGATTGAGTGGTTCCGGGGACGCGGGATCGACATGGTCGGCGATCGCCCGCTCGCAATTTTCGATGGGCCGGCACGTGCGATTCGATGTGCGTGCGCGATCACCGAGTCCGCCTCGCGCCTGGGTGTCTTGATGCGTGCGGGGTTACACACCGGCGAGTGTGAGATGGAGAGTTTGTCGGGCGGGGTGACAAGTGATGTGAAGGTGCGCGGCCTTGCTCCGCTCGTCGGCGCGCAAGTGGCAAACCGCGCGGCCGCCCGCGAAGTTCTGGTTTCCAGCACGGTTAAGGATCTAGTGGCCGGTTCAGGAATCGAGTTTGCGGACAAGGGGGTTCACACCTTCGCTGACCTTCCCGGTGACTGGCGACTCTTTGCTGTTGAGCGCGGAACGGTGACACTGCGGCGGTGAGAGACAGGATTAACAAGATTTACAGGATATTTCTCGCCACACGAAAGCGTAGCATTTCTGACTGTGAGCATTGTGTGTGAATCGTGTAAATCATTAAATCCTGTCTATTCTTATCTGTGTAATCTGTGTAATCTGTGGATGATTCTGGGAGGAACCCATGGAACGTAAAACAGCAGCCGACTATCCGCAGGAGTTGTTAGACCTCTTTCACGAATACCAACACGGCGACATTGACCGCCGCGCTTTCCTCGATGGCGCCGCTAAGTTTGCGATCGGCGGCCTGACCGTCGCGGCAATTTTCCGGGAAATGACGCCGAACTTCGCCTGGGCTCAGCAGGTGCCGCCCGCTGACAAACGCATCAAGGTTGGTTACGAAGTTGTGCCCTCCCCGGCCGGAAACGGCACCATCAAAGGCTACCTCGCGCGCCCGGCAAAAAGTGGCAAGCGCCCGGTCGTGCTCGTCATTCACGAAAACCGCGGACTCAATCCTTATATCGAAGACGTGGCGCGTCGCTTCGCGATCGCCAACTTCATCGCCTTTGCGCCCGATGGCTTGACGTCGGTCGGAGGTTATCCCGGCGACGAAGACAAAGCTCGCGCTGCTTTTCGGAACGTGGATGGAAAGAAGATGACCGAAGATTTCGTCGCGGCAGCCAAGTGGCTCAAAGCCCGTAAAGATTCCAACGGCAAACTTGGCGCGGTCGGTTTTTGTTTCGGCGGCGGAATGGTGAATCAACTGGCCGTGCTGCTGGGCTCTGATCTGAACGCCGGCGTTGCGTTCTATGGCCGGCAGGCGGGCGTCGCTGATGTCCCGAAGATTTCCGCGCCGCTGATGTTTAATTACGCGGGCAACGACCAGGGGGTTAACTCCGGCATCGCAGCCTATGAAGCGGCGCTGAAAGCCAACAACAAAGTGTTTGAGTCACACATGTATGAAGGCAAACAGCACGGCTTCCACAACGACACCACGCCGCGTTATGACGAAGCCGCCGCCAAGCTGGCCTGGACGCGCACGCTCGAATGGTTCATCAGATATTTGCGGTGAGTTAGGCCCGAAGGGCCGTTTGGAAATAGCCACGACCGTCAGGTCGTGGTGAAGGTTACGGATGATTGGCGAGGTCCGAAGGATCGGCATGAATTATGTCGGCCCTTCGGGCCTCTTGCTCATGTTGGTGACTATTACCCCGACCTGACGGTCGGGGCTATTACATCGCGGCGCTTCGCGCCTAAGGAAGAGCGCACTCAGTTCTGCAGTGTTTTAAGAAATGACTCAAGCAGCCTATTAAACCGCGCGGCCTCGTCCACAAACAGCGCGTGCCCCGCGTCTTCGAAAATCTCCATGCGCGACCCGCGAATGCGCTTCTGCAAATCCTCGTAAAATTGCATCCACGGTCTGACCAGCGCGACGACGATGAGCGTCGGCTTATCGATCTTCGCCAAAGCCGGACGGTTATCGGACGACACGCCTCCGACGATTAGCGCCACGACGGAATCGGTCGGCATCCGCAGCGTCGCCTGCGTCATCCTGCGAATGTAGTCCTCACTCTGCGGCTTCTTATACAGTCCGCGCACGAAACGGTCGGCCGCCTTCCGCCGGTCGAGCTGAAATGAGTTCGTGAAGGCGAGCAGGCCGGACAGCGTCGCCTCGTCGTACTCGCGCCCGGCAATCCCGTTCACCAGAACCAGGCCGGCGAGGGTTTCGGTGCCGAATTGATCTACGTAGGAAGCAGCTTCGGTGACCGCTGAGGTGTAGGCCACCAGCACCACCGGTTTCAATTTCAATTGGTCCACGACGCTTTTTATGTCGCGGGCCCGCGCCGCCGGGTAGTGGCCGTCGGCAGGCTTCGAAGATTGACCTTGTGAGCGCGGGTCCATCGCCACCACGCGGTGGGCCCGGGCGAAGTGTGCAAGCTGATGCTCCCAAATCCATCCGGGCGTCATCAGGCCCGGGACAAACAGGAGGGTCGGATTCCGATTCGGCGATTTGGGTTTGGACTCGTAGTAATGAATCCGCACTCCATCGCGCGTAGTTATGAATCCCTCTCTGGTGTTACGCGGGAGTTTGTTTTGCGCCTGCGCCGCGACTGCGGTTAAGCCACAGAGAACGATGAACACCGCTCGCAGGATCGAAGTGCGTTTAGTCCGCATGGGAAAGGAATATTACCAACCGGCAGGTTCACACAAGGGCGCAAAGAAGTTATCCACACATTACGGATGAACCTCTTACCCGGTCCTACCGCTCCCGGTACTGACCTCACCGCTCACCGCCCACTGCCCACTGCGCACTGCGCACTGCGCACTCACTGCTCACTCTTCGCTGCATCAATATAGAAGTTGCGATTCACCTCAAAGGTTTTGATTTCTTCAGTGTACTCAAGAGTCTGTTTTACTTCGTTCGGTGTTATCTGAATTTCCTTGCCATTAATAGTTACGCGAACCGGCATGGCGAATCCCTTAACGACTCTTTCGTAGTAAAACGACAGGCTCTTCCCGTTCACGTTGTATTTCAACAAGGGAATCTTTGTCGTCCGCAGGTATTGGTCAAATAACTTACTGAGATCAATCCCGGCCTTAGTGCTGATATAGCCTTCGATCTGTTCCGTCGTCACGGTCTGATGCCAAAAATCAGCGTTGAGACCGCGCAGGATCGCGAGCCACTTCGCGTCGTCATTGATGATGTGGCGGATGGTGTGCAGCATGTTCCCGCCTTTGGGATACATGTCGCCTGAACCTTGCCGGTTCGAGTTATAAACGCCAATGATCGTACGGTCGTTTCCGATGCTGCGGCGGGTACCGACGACGTAATCCTCCGCGTCCTTCTTCCCGAAGTGGTATTCGACAAAAAGGTTTTCGGCGTAATTGGCAAAGCCTTCATGAATCCACATGTCGGCTGCGTCTTTCATGGAAATGTTGTTGGCGAACCACTCATGCGCCGATTCGTGGACAATGATGAAGTCAAATTTGAACCCGACCCCGCAGGCACAAGGGTCCCGGTCCCAATAGCCGTTCCTGAACCAGTTGCCGTAAGTAACCGAGCTCTGATGTTCCATCCCCGGATATTGGACCGCGACCAGTTTGTAACCGTCTTCATAAAAAGGATATTTCCCAAACCAGTGCTCGAACGCTTCCAGCATCCGCGGAACTTCTTTGAAGTGTTTGAGCGCCGCTTCCTTCTGATGAGGCAGGACCCAATACTCGATATCCAGCACGCCACCTTTCCCCTGGTACTTTTCCGCGAGCTTTATGTAGTTGGCGATGTTGACGTTGACGCCGTAGTTGTTGATCGGATTCAGGACTTCCCAATGGAAGGTTTTCTTCTTCCCCGCCACATCATGATCCGTCTTTTTCAAGCGCCCGTTCGAAACAGCAGATAAATTCTCCGGCACCGTTACACTGATCTTCATGCCGCGTTCGGGTTCCTCAGAGCCATGATCTTTGTTGGGCCACCAGATACTCGCGCCAATGCCCTGACAAGTGGTCACGATGAAATGCTCTCCCAGATCGTCTCTTCCCCAAGTTATCCCGCCCACCCAGGGCGGATTCCTGCTGACCACCGGCACGCCTTCGTAAAATATTTCGATCTTGTCCTCAGTGCCTTTGGGAATGTCCCTGGCAAACATGACCCAGTAGACATTTCCTTCACGTTCAAATTTGAGTTGCGAGTCGCCGTGGGTGATCTTGGTGATTGCTAATGGCGGCTGCAAATCAATTTGCATTTTGTTACCCGGTTTTAGCGTCTTGAAAGTTATTGTGTTCGACCCTTTCAACCTTCTGGTTGCCGGTGAGAACTCCACCTGCAAGTGGTAATGCAGAACGTCCCACCATTCGCGTTCCGGCGTGATCGAGCCGCGCAGTGTTTCCTGGCGAGTGATCGGTTCGGTCTTAGTCTCTTGTGGGCCCAGAGCAATTCGAGGATTTTGGGCAAATAGATAACCGGCGCCGGAGTGCGGCAGTAGTAGTACTGCAATTGCGAGTATCGCCAATTTACATTTATGCATCGTGATCAGATCTCCGCTGGTGCGACTAATATAATCCACAGATTCCTCAAACAGTGAGCAGTGAGCAGTGAGGTCAGTAGTGCGCGGAGCGCACGTCAGCATAAAGACTTCCACCCCAGCCGAGATGCTCGGCTGGGGACCCCGGCCTGGGGTGCAGCGAGCGCAGCGAGCAAACCCCAGGATCGCGATTTACAAACTAAAGCCAAGCCCGCGGAGCGGGCGACGTTCGACGCAACATCTGCCGCCCGCTTCGCGGGCTCTTTGATCCAAAACGGCAGGCCCGAAGGGCCGTTAGGAGATAGCCACGACCGTCAGGTCGTGGTGACGGTTATGGATGATTGGCGAGGTCCGGAGGACCGGCATGAATCATCTCGGCCCTTCGGGCCTCATGCACTTGTTGGTGACTGTTACCCCGACCTGACGGTCGGGGCTATTTCATCGCGGCGCTTCGCGCCTGATTTCTGCTTTCTGATTTCTGCCTTTCGCCTCCTGTCGTCTGCCTTACGCGGCTTTGCCGCCGCACATGGCGGTAAGCCTCTGGCTTACCCTGTGGTGATTGGTTTTTGATTTGCGGCTACGCCGCCGAAGCTCGAGGCGCAGCCTCGAGCTACTTGAAGAGCGAGCCGGAAAGGCCGAGCCTTTCCGCTATGTGCTGCGGCACAGCCGCGTGCGCTCCGCGCACTTTGGACTGCGCCGGCCTCGACGGCGCTTTGGATCCGTTTGAGTTCCTTTGCGTCTTGGCGCCTCGGCGTGAACCCACCCGCTACCGCAGGTGGTACTGACTTCTGCTCACCGCCCACTGCCCACTGCACACCGCCCACTGCCCACAGCTCACTGCCCACCGCCAACTGTTTTTAGAGTAATCTGTCGATTGTCTTGAGCCTAAAGTTACGCATCCTGATCCTTGCCGTCTTAGTGTCGATTGCCGTTGCCGGGTTCATCGTGAGTGCAGTTCTCTGGCTGCGACAGTCTCCGAACGTCGCCAGCGATCCTTACGCGACGCTTCCCTTCCGGCCGGCAGTAACTTACGACTCCGGGAACGTGTCCATCCGCAATACGGAACAAGAGCCATACTTGAACACAAGTTTAAGGATTTACGTGGGAGGAACGCTCTACAGCATGCAGATCGGCACGATCCGTCCCGGCGAGACCGTCACACACTCTCTTCTTAGTCTCACCAACGAACAAGGCGCTGCGTTCAATCCGAATTCCGTCGGTTCAAATCAGATTAGTGAGTTAGAAATACGCGCGACCTTTCGCGGTCACGAAGTGCATAAAGATTTTCCCGCACCTAAGTTAGCTAGTGAGTGAGTTCTGATCTCTGATCTCTGATCTCTGACTTCTGACTTCTGACATCTGACTTCTGACTTCTGACCTCTGACATCTGGTTTCCGGTTTCTTGCATCCTCAGCATCCATTGTGGTTTTCTGTGTCATCTGCATCACCCGGGAGTAAGACTCATGAAGCACAGAAACCATCTGCTATTAGCCGTCATAGCTTTATTATTCATCGCCCCAGCCTGCCTGGCGCAAACACAGTTTCCCGATACGCCTGCCGGTAATCAGACGAAGGCATGGTTGGATGCTTTCAATGCTGGAGACCTCGAGAAGTACAAGGAGTTCCTCAGCAAGAATTTGCCGGCTCGTCTGGAACGAGCTGCTCAGCACATGGAATCGCGGCAAGCGGTTGGCGGCCTCGCACTGAAGAAGATCGAGGAGTCGACCCCGGCAAAGCTCGTCGTCCTCGCCGAAGAACGTAATACTGATCGGTTTGTCCGGCTGACCGTTGAGGTGAATGCCACCGCGCCCCACCAGATGACCAGACTCGACCTGCAACCGATTCCCCGACCGGCGGAATTTGCCCTTCCTCATTTGAGCGAGAGCGAACTCATTACTGCCTTAAAAAAGAATCTCGACGACGCCGCGGCGGCTGATCGTTTTTCCGGTGCCGTTCTGGTCGCCAGGTACGGTAAGACTGTTTTCTCTCAAGCGTACGGGCTGGCAGATCGCGAAAAGAAAACCGCGAACACTTTGAAAACGCGCTTCCGAATCGGCTCAATGAACAAGATGTTCACCGCGGTTGCCGCGCTTCAACTCGTGCAAAAAGGGAAACTCGATTTGAAAGCGCCCTTCGGCAACTACCTGACCGACTATCCGAATAAAGACGTTGCTTCAAAGGTAACCATCGAACAGCTGCTGTCACACACCGGAGGCACGGGCGACATCTTTGGTCCTGAGTTCGACAAGAATCGTCTTGAACTAAAGACTTTGCAGGATTATGTGAAGCTCTATGGTAATCGCGCACCGGGGTTCGCGGCGGGCAGTCGCTGGCAGTACAGCAACTACGGTTTTCTTCTGCTCGGTGTATTAGTCGAAAAAGTCAGCGGTCAAAGTTATTACGACTACGTGCGTGATCACATCTTCAAGCCGGCCGGAATGACCGGGACTGCCTCTGAACCGGAAGAGCAACTCGTGGCGGACCGAAGCATGGGCTACACGCGATTCGGTGGCGCGGGCTTGCGGCCCAACACTGACACTCTGCCCTACCGCGGAACTTCCGCGGGCGGTGGCTATTCAACGGTGGAAGATCTATTGAAGTTTGCGACCGCGCTGCAAACGCACAAACTGCTCAATGCGCAATATACGGAAATGCTGACGACCGGGAAGGTTGATACACCGGGTGGTAGTAAGTACGCTTATGGGTTCCAGGATTCGGTGATTAACGGCACGCGGTGTTTCGGGCACGGTGGCGGCGCCCCGGGCATGAATGGCGAACTCAAGATCTGCCCCGGCCCAGGCTACGTAATCGCAGTGTTGGCAAACATTGACCCACCTGGCGCCAGCCGAGTTGCGGATTTCATTACTAACAGGCTGCCAGTGAAATGAGCTCCCTGCAGTGCGCGGAGCGCACGTCAGCATAAAGACTTCCACCCCAGCCGAGATGCTCGGCTGGGGACCCCGGCCTGGGGTGCAGCGAGTCCCGATGTATCGGGACGAGCAAACCCCAGGATCGCGATTTACAAACTAAAGCCAAGCCCGCGGAGCGGGCGACAGGCCGTTCGACGCAACATCTGCCGCCCGCTTCGCGGGCTCTTGATTCAAACTCGACACTTTCCCGGGGCTTACGCCCGGGCTTTATGCTGCCGTGCGCTCCGCGCACTTCTGCTCACCGCCCACTGCTCACTGCTCACCGCCCACTGCCCACTGCCCACTGCTCACTGCCCACTGTTCTAGAGTAATCTGTGGATAAGTTTGGTTCCTTCGATGAGATCAGCATTGCTGTTGATTATGCTTTCAATGACGGCCGCCGGTTGTCTTTCGCGAAACCCTGCCGTCACTAAAGACGCAGAACGAACGGTAGAGAGCCAACAAAGAAAACCTATGATTGCCGGACCGATCACTTACGTTGCACTTGGAGATTCAACCGGGATCGGTGTCGGAGGAACTCGGGGCGGCTATGTGCCTGTCCTGTCCCGGAAGCTAGAGCAGGTGCGCCCGGGATCAAAGCTCCATAACTACTCACTGAGCGGCGGCACCACGGCCGATGTCTCGCGCCAAATTGAAAAGACAGTTGCGGCAAAACCTCAGCTCATAACAATCAGCGTCGGGGTTAACGACATCAGACGTGGCGTTTCGGCAGAACGATTTGCGGCGAATTACGATGAAATACTGGTCCGACTAACGAGTGAAACCGACGCGACGGTGGTGATCTCTAATATTCCTGACCTCTCCAGCTCAAGACACGTTCCGGCGGTAGTTCGCATCCAGATGCAAGCGATGATTGAGCAATTCAACGCGCGGCTACGCGAGGTCGCGAATAAGCGGGCCGTTCAACTCTTTGACATCTATCAATTTACGCACGAAGAGTTACAACAACACCCTGAATACTTTTCGCGGGATGGCTTCCATCCCTCTGACGCTGGTTACGATCTCTGGGCCGAAAAGATGTGGCCGGTGGTGGCCGCGTCGCTGGAGTAAGATTCTGACTTCTGAGTTCTGCGTTCTGCCTCCTGCCGTCTGCCGTTGCCTTCTGCTTGCTGACCTCTGATCTCTGACCTCTGGTTTTCTGGAATTGCGCGCGACCTTTCGTGGCCACGAAGTCCACAAGGATTCTACCGCCGAAGGGAGCTGTGGTGGTTTTGATGGCTGCAAGATCAGCCGTACAACCCAAATTACAACCGCAGGTCTGAACCAAGTTTCGGATCTCTCATTACACTCATACTTATCACGTGAGACCCGTTGTTGCCTGTGTTAGACTCATGCACTCTCAACGAGCACGTCTGCACATTGCCTGAAAAGTGACAACTGAGAAAGATACTAAGGATACCAGCGGTCTGATTAGGTCGCCTCTGCGATATCCGGGAGCCAAGCTCCGGCTGCTTACACCAATCGCCGAGACACTTAAGTTGAACTCGCTCAAGCCTAAACTTTTCTGTGAACCTCTTGCGGGCGGGTTGAGCGTCAGCTTAAGACTCTTAAGCCAGAACTTAGTTGAAAATATAGCGATTGGCGAAAAAGACCCGCTTGTAGCTGGCTTTTGGAAAACGGTCTTCAAGGACACTGAGTGGCTTGTAGAGCAAGTCGAGCGGTTGGAAATCACAGTAGAGAACTGGAAGGCATATCGCGACCGTGTCTGCAGAACGAATCGAGAATCTGCATTGGCGTGCATCTTTCTAAACCGAACTAGCTTTTCCGGAATACTTGCAGACTCTGCTGGGCCAATTGGAGGGCCGAACCAGGCCTCGGACTACAAGATCGATTGCAGGTTTAACAAAGAGGATGTGATAAAGCGAATCCGCCAAGCGAGTGAACTTAAGGATCGGGTAAAATTTGTTAATCGAGGCGGATGGAAAAGTACTATCAAAAAAGTTAAAGCGCTAGACTACAAACCTCAGGAAACCTTCTTTTATTTTGACCCGCCATTTTATGCTAAAGCTGACAGGTTGTATCGGTACTACTTTGAAGATCAAGATCATCTTGAACTGTGCCGCTTCTTAAATACATTTAAGCGACCTTGGCTATTGAGTTACGATAACGCACCAGAAATTGTAAAAATGTACTCCTCGGGTGCCAACGGCACGAATCACGTCGAACACTTGTATTCGATCGCATCCGCGGGCACTCGACAAAAGACAAAGGAACTATTTATAACCAATCTCAAACGGCTTCCGGCGTCGGCTAATTAAGCAGTTCAAAATGAATCTGGAAGAGAGGAAATCCGATGGCCCCTGAATCATCAGAACCAAACAACTATCATCGGGTCGTTCATATTAAGGTCGATCAACTCCTACTCGATTACGACAATCCTCGGCTTGCCTCGGGTCGCGACTTTACAACGCAGGACGATATTGTGAAGCTGCTCTGGACAGAGATGGCAGTAGATGAGGTTGCTCTGTCGATCGCTGCCAACGGATTCTTCCCAGAAGAGAATCTGTTTGCGATTCCCGAGAATCCGAGAGAGAAGGACCCAAAGAAAAAGAAGTACATCGTCGTCGAAGGCAACAGACGTTTCGCGGCTGTCCGTCTATTAAGAGAGGACGGACTTCGGCAACGAGTGAAAGCTACCGACCTCCCAAGATTAACTGCACGTGAGAAGAAAGCACTTGATGAGTTACCTGTCGCAATTTACGAGAGTCGCAAGGATTTATGGGAGTACTTCGGATTCCGACATATTAATGGCCCTAAAGCGTGGGATTCATTTAGCAAGGCAAAGTACATTGCTTATGTAAAGACGAATTATCGCGTCTCACTAGACACGATCGCAGAGCGGATCGGTGATCAGCACTCGACGGTCAAAAAACTCTACCGTGGATATCAGATACTTCGTCAGGCGGAATCTCAAGCTGGCTTTAACCGCGAAGATAGAATCAGGAACAAGTTTTATTTTTCCCACTTGTACACCGCAGCCGATCAAAAAGGGTATCAAGACTTCCTTGGTATTACTTCCGAAAATTCACTAAAGGCAAATCCGGTTCCGAGAAAGAAGCTAAAAGAGCTTAGAGAACTAATGGTGTGGATATATGGAAGCAAAGAAGAGAACAAAAAGCCGGTTGTCTCAACGCAGCATCCTGATCTAACCAATCTTAGAGTTGTTCTTGGCAATAAATCCGCCTTAGCGGCCCTTCGAGCAGGCTATCCGCTTGAACGGGCGGTCGAGATCTCTCGCGGAGACAAACTAAGATTTCGGGAAGCAATGACAAAAGCCAAAGAAGACCTTACTGAGGCAAACGGTTCAATGGCTCTCGGGTACTCGGGAGAATCTGATCTTTTTGAACTGGGGAAAGAAATGCTTTTTCTGATTGAACGGATGATTGAGTCAATGCAGTCTGTGATTGCGAAACGCACGAAGAAATAATTATGCCTCGTTTAACCCTCCCTTCAGCACCCACAAACGAATTGATGCTCGCCGATTGGGTCGAGATACTCGCCTTACTCTCGCCTGATGAGAATTCAAGTAGGGGCGACCTCGAAAGCGCACTCAAAACCGCTTCCGTCTTGGAAGCTAAGGGCGATGCGGCCATCGAGGAGAAGTGCCTTCAAGTGTTCAGCGAGTTGGAAGAACGATCAAAATCCGCGGACAGCTCTTATCCTTTTACCATTGAAGGAGGAACGGTTAAGGTAAAACAAGACAGGAATCAGTTCGTGGGTTACCTTTTCTGTTTGTTTCTGTCTTACTTTCGCTGGAAGTCTCAACGTCATAAAGAAGTAGGTATCAATCCATGGTTGTTATTTGAGGAACTTTGTTCAATCGCAGCCAAGAACTATTTGGCTGGCACCGTCATAAGCTTTGGAACGTCCCGTGGACAGAGTAACAAAGCACTAAAGGCTTTTCGGATCAGTGTCGACGAGTTGGGAAAAGCTCTTGGTGAAGGCGGAGGGTTTAGGGACCAACCTATACGCGGCGTAAAAGACGACAAGGTCGACCTCGTCGCCTGGAAAGATTTTAATGACGGATGGCCAAGCAAGCTGGTTATCTTCGGCCAATGTGCTGCAGGCGCGGACTGGTTGGACAAAGATTCAGACTTGGATCCGGAGCCTTTTTGGGCGCAATGGATGAGCATACCGAGAGTGAGTCCGCATATTCGGACCTTTTACATCCCTCACAGGATTCGCAAGGACCTCTGGGACCAACGCGCGCGAAGAACGGGCGTACTCTTTGATCGCTGTCGAATCGCATACTGGTCATTCCAAGAGAACAAGACAATCCAATCAGACCCACGTTATCAAAAGTGGTGTGACTTCGTCTTGAATAAACACCTAAAAGTATCGACCTCTGGTAAGTTGCCTTAAGTGAGCGCGGGTCGCTTTGAAAAGCGAGCTACAACCGTTCTTCTATCCATAACGTAATGAAAGTCTTTAGTTCATCAGTGAGTCGTCCATCTCCACTGCCTGCATAAATTCGAAAGTTCTTTGAGTAAACCATTTGGCGAATAGACTCGTCCTCGCAATAACTCCCAGTGATACGATTAAAGAAAGCTTGCATCACTAAGCTAATTACGACCGTCATCGAATTCTCAGTGGTGTTATGTCTCTCCGCCCAACGTACGATCTTCTCACCGTGGCCGCGCCCGGAAGCGTACTGTTCCACTTCAAACATAAGAACATGTTGGATGCCCTGTTCATCAGAAAGAGAAACTGTAATATCGGCTCCACGCGACGAACCCCGAGCGAGCGCAATAGTCAGTTTCCCCGTGAGATAAGGCACTCTCATCTTTAACATGTTCAGATGGGCTAGAATTTGATCGATTGTTAGATTGCTCCATGTGTCTCTTCCGTCTTCGTTTGCCATAGAATTCACCAATCTTTGATTATAGCGCCCAAAATGTGCCTTCTGCCTTCTCGTAATACTAAAGAAAAATCAACCTTGATTCTTGGAACGTTCGAGTCCTCTTAAGGAGCGTGCGCGTTTCGCTCAGGAAGGCGCATGTTCAAGTTGATTTCGATGTTCCGTCTCGGAACTGCCAAGTTCCGAGCGGCAACGCGGTCATTCCTCGTCAGCATGTTGAAGTTCTGAGTCTGAAAGTGAGCGTTCCGAGGCGAAAATTCTAAGTTCAGTCTCGGTAGGCCCACATAATCCAAAACGCCGTCGAGGCCGCCGCACTAAACAGAACCAGAGGCAGGAAAGACTCATCGGCTACTGCCTCTCTATCAACCTAATGGCCCCGTTTCGTTCTGATTAGTTTGTAGAGCAAAAAGTAATGGTAATGAGTCATGAGTGTTGCGGCACACGGCAACCCAATCCACCTCGCGTCGCCCGTGATTTTCACTTTCCAGATGATTTTGGAACGGGCGTTGGGGGACGGACGTTTCCACCGTGAACACGTCAGAGGTTAGTGCTATCGTCACTATCCGTCGCCGTCATGCATCAGCAATTCAGTCCAATCACACTCGGACAACGCCTGCTGACTTTCAACGCCGGCGGTTTTGTCCTAACGGAAACAACTCATCGGCCGGAACAGAAGCTGCCTCGTCACCTTCACGAACTCACGAACCTCGCCTTCGTCGTCGCTGGATCATTCACAGAGATTCTTGATCGGCGCTCGATTGAATGTGACCGGCAGAGTGTCTTGATCAAGCCACCCGGCGAAGCCCATGCGAATCGCTACGGAACCGCAGGCATGCGCTGTCTCCTCGTGGAGATCACGGGGCCACAGCTGGACGATCTTTATCCATGCTCCCGAGCGCTCGCCGAAGTCCGCCACGTTCGCGGCGGACTGTTGTCGTTGTTGGGAACAAGAATCTACAACGAGTTTCGTCTGCAGGACGAAACCTCGATTCTCGCCATTGAAGGCTTGATGCTGGAAGTCGTGGCGAGTCTGGCCCGCCAACACACTCGCTCGATGAGGAAGCGGCCTCGCTGGCTGGACCAGGCCAAAGACATTCTTCACGCGGAGTTCCCCAACCGCGTGAGTCTGGCCGGAGTGGCGGCGACAGTTGGGATTCATCCGGTGCAGCTGGCCAGGGCCTTTCGCGGCTCATTCGGTTGTACACCCGGCGATTATGTACGGCAGCTCCGCATCGATTTTGCCCGCCGTGAACTTTCCGATTCCAATAAGCCCATCGTCGAGATCGCTTTGGCCGCAGGCTTCGCGCATCAAGCCCACTTCTCGCGGGTTTTCAAAGCGCACACCGGTCTGACTCCCAAAGAGTTTCGTGATGAGCATACCAGCGCAACCCGAAGGGTTGCCAGAAAGTAGCCGGTGGTCGGAGTCCTCGGAGACCACCGGAAAAGTCGTTAATCATGACCGCACCCCGAAGGGGTGCCAGACGTCACAACAAGTACTTCTCATCAAATTCGATACCGGCCGCGTTAAGAAGCTCTCTCAATTCATCAACAAACGAATGTTTACGATGATGCGCCTCCTGCGTGGCAATGTAGCGCCTCACGGATTCGGTCGCCGTGGGGCTTACGGTGAACGCCGCATAACCCTCTTGCCAGGTGAATCTGCGATCAAAATTCTCTTTAGCCCACGTGGACGATTCCTTCTTCAAGTCGCGAAGTACATCCGCAATGCAATGCACTGGCCTGAGACTCGCAAGGATATGGAGGTGATCCTCAACTCCGCCGACAATCTCGGGCACGCCGTTCATGCCTTTAATGATCCCGCCGAGGTATGCATGAAGACGTGGTTGCCATTCGGGCTTAATGAAGGGTCGCCGCTCCTTGGTCGAGAAGACGATGTGATAGTGCAGGCTGAAGAAGGTTGAACCCATAATCTGAAGTCTAGATTACAGGTCAATGTGAAAGATCTTTACAGCGAAGGATCTGGCACCCCTCCGGGGTGCGACCAAATTAATATCGCCTTTCCGGTGGTCTCCGCGGACTCCGACCACCGGCTACTTTCTTGCAACCCTTCGGGTTGTCGAAGTGAGTTCGACTATATAAATCCGGTTAAAAGTTCACTAGTCTCGCACTCTGCTTATCACCGGGCTAAAGCCCGTGAATGAGAGCTACCTTTTCGGACTTTTGAGGCAAAGCCCCTCCCCAGGACACATCGCCGGCGCTAACTACAGACAAACACGCATGAATCAGGTAAGACCGTAAGCAAAGTCTCCTGTTAGTTTCGACGGGAAAACGTCTCAAGAGCGATTGGTCTATGCGTCTGTCTATCTTGCCCCTTGTTTTCGCTTTTTCATTCACCTTCGGAAACTCGATATCACATGCGCAAAAGCTTTCCCATGCGCAAGACGGAACTCGATACCAGATGTCCGTGAAGGTACTGGCGGCGGATAAAACACTCGAAGTCACAGGTACGATGAGTGTCGCCGCGGCCGCAGCGCAACGTGATTTTGTCGAGTTCTCTTTAAGCGAGCTGATGCGCGAGGTGCGCGTGGAAGTACTCAGCCCCCGAGCCAGTAGTGGTCTGGCCAGGGTCGAGAACGCGCGCACTGAAGGAGGTTTTTTCACGACTGACGGCACGCCGAACCGAGACGCTGTTTACCGCGTCCATCCGAGCAAACCATTTCCGGCCCGTGAACCCATTGAACTGAGATTCCGGTATTCAGGCGGCGGCACCGCGCGTTTCATATTTCACGTTGGCCCTGAAGTAACTTTCGCATCCGCATACGGCACCACGTGGTACCCGCAACTTAATGAAGCCTCACAAGGGATCGGGTCGATGGAAATCTCCGTTCCCGCCGGTGAGCAGGCGATCGCGTCAGGCGACAGGACCAGTACCCTCAGCGAGGAAGAGCGCGGAATCTTTCGGTTTCAAATCAGGCATCCTACGTTTCTTTCGTTTGCGGCCGGAAAGTTCACCGTGGTTCGTCGCGACGGCCCGGTGCGTGTTTCGGTTTATCTCCTCCGCGCCCGGCCCGGCATGACGGAGTATCTGGCAGGCGTACAGAGAATTCTAAAGACTCTTGCCGAAGAGTTTGGGCCTTATCGCTTTAAAGAGTTTGCCCTTGTCGAGATACCCCGAGAGCTGGCCAAAAAGTCCGGTTTCAACGCGGCCACGCCACAGGGTTTCGCTTATATCAACAGTAACGCCTTCAATGTTTCAGCGGCGAGGTTCAACGTTTTGTTGGAATGGTACGGCCACGAATACAGTCATGAATGGTGGCCCCATGTGGTCTCGCTAAAACGACCGGGCGGGCGCTTCATTGAAGAAATGCTGGCCGAGTACGGCGGGCTGCGCGCCGTGGAAACGATTGCGGGTCCGGCCGCGGCTGAACGCTTTCGCCGCATCGGGTATGAACATGATCCGATTTACAGCGCCTTGGAATACTTCAAGTTGGTAGGTAAAGGAATTGACGCGCCGATCGGTGACCTTCCGGCAGACGAGAAGTTTCGGAATATTGCCTACAACAAAGGCTTTCTCGTCTGGGACATGCTCTCCCGCGAAATTGGCCGGCGCAAGTTTCAAAGTGTGCTGGGCGGCATCACCCGGCGTTATGCGTTCCGGCGACTCACGCTCAAGGAATTCTGGCGAGAGATAGAAGCCGGCGCGGGACGGGATCTGGGATGGTTTTATGATCAGTGGTTTGAGCGAACCGGCGCGCCTGAGTTTCAACTCAATTGGACACAAGCAGGCAGTAGAGTTAGCGGCGCAATCACGCAAGCGGCCCCCTACTATCGCACCACTCTTCAGATTGAGATCGAAGGTGACAATGGAAGACGCTTGTTGCGGAACGTGAGAGTTGGCGGCGCACGCACAACTTTTGTGGTGCCGGTAGGGTTCCGGGCCCGCTCAGTCACACTCGACCCGCATTATCACGTGCTGCGCTGGACACCCGAATATCGTGCGGCGGCAGGCATGCGTTAACTAGCCAGGGTGCCGTAAGCAGCCTGAAAGGCTGCCAGAAAGTAGCCAGGGGTGAGCGAGCACAGCGAGCGACACCCCTGGATCAGTGTTAGAAAAAAATCGGCGCCCTGAAGGGGCGCAAGAGACGGGCAGTAACTAGCGCGTATCCCGACTAAGTCGAGCGGAACGGTAAGCCATAGGCTTACCGCACTGTGCTGGGGCAAAGCCGCGTGCGCTCCGCGCACTTCTGCTCACGGCCCACTGCTCACCGCCCACTGCTCACCGCCCCCTCCTCACCGCCCACTGCTCACCGCTCACTGCTCACTGACTCGGATGCTACTCAACTCCGCCGGCGGCCTCGATTAACTGCATCGCTGGTTCGCTGACGAAGACTTTGGCGTGGAAGCGCCGGCCCCACGCGAGCGGAGTGACGTCGCGATACTCGTACGTGTTCTCAACGTCATACTTTGGGCCATAGCCGGGATGCAGTTTCTTGCGCAGCGAGGCGCGTAGGTTGGGATCAGCGCCGTGCTCGAGTAACAACTCCGCGAATGGCGCCGCCAGCTGTTTGCGAGTGTGGGCCCAACCGCCCTTATAGTTCATCCAGAAATTAGGCTGTGAAACAACCGTGCCGAAGAGTGCGGTGTGGCCCCCAAAACCCTCTTCGTCAACCGCGGCTTTCGCGTCGACATTCATCCCCTGGGCCAGCAGCCAGCGCGCGATCTCGATCTCGTCATAGTCCGCACACAGATGCAGCAGCGTCGTCCCCTTCAGCGGCGTGCCCTGCGTCGCGTTTACTTCGTCATGACAGCCCATATCCGGCGGGTAAATCTCTTCGTGCGTGAACGTGCGCGTCAAAAGTTGTGGGTCGCGGCGCAGATGTTCTTCCAGCAGATCGATGCGGCCGCGATGCAAAGCCATCACCGGCGTATCGGGCAGTTCAAGACCGTGCGCCGAATACATCTCAAGAATCGCATGCTTCGCTTCAGGGTTGCGGCTGTCAGTTTCCAGCACAACATCGACGGGGGCAATCCTCTTGCCATGCGCGTCGACCACGCGCGCGCCAAATTCCAGCGCGACGGCCGTGCCGGAAACGCTGAGCGTGTACGCCGGTCCCCCAAGCGCGTCATCCGGCACCGTTGGGCGGCCCATCAAATCGTAAAGCAGATGCGCGGTGTCGATTCGGCTTTGCAGCATGGCCCGATCGATAGCGTGGCGGTGGTCCGTCGCTCCGAGGTCGTGCAGCATCCGGATTATCTCGTTGCGGCCGACGTTCGCGGCATAACTCATCGGCGGTCCCCAGTTGCTCTGGCGAACCAGCGCGCTTTCCGTCAGCAAGTGCGGGTTGCTGAGAATCAAATTGCGTACTGCGTCAACGTCGTCATTCCAAATTGCGTCGACGAGTTGGCAACATTGAACCAGGCGCGGCCAGCTGGGCACTCCATAGCTGCGCGCCAGAACGAATTGCGCATCAGCGAGGGTGACCTCGGGATGGCGCGCATCCGGCGTGCGGCCGGCGGATATCTTGTCTGCACGCTGCGGATGATATTTCTTGAATTCTTCAACCGCTTCCGGCTCTCCGGCGCGAATCGCGCGCAAAAGATCTTTAGCCTGATGTTTAAGTTGATCGAGGTTGGGCCGGACAGGAAGGTGTCGATCCTGTGGATTGTGTATGGACATAACGAGCCTCCTTTCATGCAGTCGCCCAAGTCCGCTATCGGGCGAAGGAGGTTCGCAGTTCGAACCTGGAATCTGGTTGTATCAATCAGGTGGACTCAGTCCTGTCCGCGGACGGTGGCGGCCTGTACGCCGGGCCGAGAATAGCGTTGCGGCGAAGAGGGGGTCAAGCCCGATGCAGTGATGAGTAATGAGTTGATGAGTAATGAGTGATGAGTAATGAGTTGATGAGTGATGAGTGATGAGTGATGAGATGATGAGTAATGAGTGATGAGTAATGAGTGTCTTTAGCAAGTGAGCAGGGACGGCGAGCGGCTCAGCCGCAGCACATAGCGGAAAGCCTCCGGCTTTCCGGCTCAGGCTCTTAAAAGAATGTCCGGCGAGGCTCAGCCTCGCCGGACGATTAAAGGAAGATGCTGGCCGGTAAGGCAAAGCCTTACCGCACTGTGCTGCGGCGTAGCCGCGAGGTCACGCCCTCCCTTACGGTGGCGCTACTGCCCGTTTGAATCTGTGTAATCTGCGTAATCTGTGGATTACTTCCCTTCCATCAATCTGCTAGCCGCATTCACATTCTGCATGAGTTTATAGACGGGGAAGGTCTTTCCCGTTTCCAGGTAAGGATCGAAGAAGTTCCAATCAACTAAACCGTCGTCGCTTTCGGGTTCAAGCAAATAACAAACCAGCCGGCCCAGAGGTTGCGCGGTCCGCACGAGGATGGTGCCGGCGGGAAAGGTCATCTGCTCTTTCTTGTACGCGCCGGTGATTTTCATTTCATTATGTTTCTGAAAAGCCCGTTGGGAGCGCGTGGCAGTTGCGATCGTGAATACATCTACTTCCGCCGTCAGCGGCGCGGTCAGCTCCTCAACGGCAATTCCGTGCTGTCGAAGTTTTTCAATCACACCTTGCAAATCTTTTTCGGGTTTGAAGAGGTAAGCATGAGGAGCGGGTACGGTCTTAGTCGCAGCGAACATGCCATAATCATCCATCCTCATCGGCTTAAATTTATCCTCGACCATCGCGGTCATGTCCTTGCCGTTGCGCGGATTTTTCACCTTCACCACTTCGCCGATCAGAATGTCTACAGGCTTTGGGAGGGGACGCATTTCAAACGCGACGCCGTGTTGGACCGGTGCGTTACTCATGAACTGGCGCACGGTCTCTTCGTCCGCGCGTTTGGTCAGGTGGTAAATTTCCGGAGCGTTGGCGGCAGCGTACCGAAAGATCTCTTCGACAAAGGCTTCGGTCACTTCCACGCGACGTTTGAAAGTCAGATAGCTGTACGCTTCAGAAAGAATTGTCAGGCGGTTGCGCAGGCCGTGGTAGTTCTGGCCGATGCGCGGCTGGTGCGTAAAGGCTTCCCACCTCGTCTTCTCGCCCGGTTTTGGCAGATTTTCAAAGCGGGGAAAGTTGCCGTAGTAGTAAGTGCGAAACTTGTGACGTTGCAGCATCGCGCGCGTAATCGCCGGCAGCATCCGGTCGCGGTGATAACTTAAAACGGCCGGGCTGGTATTTGGATTCAGCGGCTGCGAGTACGTTAGGTGGTAGCCGTGATACGACCCGTTGGTCGTGTGTAAATCAACCGTGAGGTGCGGGTCCCAACGGTTGCATAAATTGATGAGCGATTGCGCTTCGGGTGAATCGAGCTTCATGAAATCACGGTTCAGGTCATAGCCTTTAGAGTTTTCGCGCACGCCGACACCGGCCACCGGTCCATACTGCGCGGTGCGGTTATTGACGTTGATTTTCTCGTTGCCGTCCGCGTTGTAAATGGGGGCGATCAGAATGATCACCTTGCTGAGCAGGGGCTTAAGGTCGCCAAACAGAATGCGCCGGGAAAGATGCAACGCCGCCTCTTTGCCTTCGACTTCGCCCGCGTGAATGTTGCCCATGATAAAGACAATTGGCTTACCGCTGGCGCGGGCATCACGCGGATTTGAGATCGGCGTATCCGAGAAAATCATGAGCGGCAACTTCCGACCTTCTTCCGAAGTACCGAAGGACTCGAGGCGCAGGAGCGGACTGCGTTTCTGCAGTTCCGTGATGAAGCTCAGGACTTCTTCATACCGGGTTGTCTCCTCATAGTTAGTGAGCTCGGCGCGTGTTTTTGGCAGGTCTGCTGAGGACTGAGTACTGAGTACTGAGGACTGAGACTGCGCGGAGTTGGCATTCAAGGCGAAGAGAAATAGCGAGATACAGAACGCGAATTTGGCACGTGACATTCCGGCATTTTAACAAAAGCAGTGGGCAGTGGGCAGAAGGCCGACGGCAGCCCGCGTAGCGGACGGCAGCATAAAGTCTCGCACCCCAGCCGAGATGCTCGGCTGGGGACCCCGCCCTGGGGTGGAGCGAAGCGGAACCCCAGGGAACCGCAGTTGAAAAATTTTCAAAGCCCGCGGAGTGGGCGAGAGCCGTTGATGCAACGGCTCTCGCCGCTTCGCGGGCTAACTGGTTTTGGTGTCTTCAATCCTGGGGCTTACGCCCCAGGCTTTATGCTGACGTCCGCTCCGCGGACTCAGTAAAGGCGTTCTTCAACGACGCGGCGGAAGGGTAAGGGCGAACCCATTTCTTTTTACGTTCTTCACGCACGACGTGTCTAAATTTTTCGTCGTACCTCGCTCAACAAACGCAGCCATGACACCCACGATGCAGTCGCTGCCCTGCAAACCGCCGAGACCATGGGCGCCATGCGGCACCACAAGGTGCAGGCTATTCGAAAGATGTTTTGCGACCGCGTCCCCGTGTGCCGGCGGCGTTACCGGATCCCATTCGCCGGTGAGAATTAAAACCGGCGCGTCGCCTTTAGTCGGCTCGCTGTAGTCTTTCGAAATCGTCGCCCGCGGCCAGAGCGCGCAGGCTTCTCGCTGTTGACGCAGGCGATAGTCGCCGAGAAAAGTGTTGGCCGACAGCCGTTCGCCTTCGCCGGGTTTGATCCAGGGAAGATCTTCCGCGCACGTAATTGACAGGTAGAGGCCGTTGCTGCCGGTGGCGACGATTTGCTGGCGGTACATCAGCGCCGCTTCGGCGAGGGGCGCAAAGTTTCCCTGGGCCGCCAGGTGAATAACCAAAGGTACTCGACTCGCCGCCCGCGGCTGGTAGAGCATGTAGCGAATGGCTTCGGCCGCCAAATCGCGTGAGAGTGAAACTTTCGCAGTGGCTGAGTTCGGGAGACCGATTGCAACTTCTATCGGTCCCTTCAAGAGTCGTTCAAGAACCGCTTTTGTTTCCTCACGCAAATTCGGAAACGCTTTATTGCATGCGTCATCGCCGCCGCATTCAGCAATGATTCCCTGCAGCGCGCGCTCGTTCACGAGGGCAAAGTCGCGCGGCATAAACTGGTTCGTCGGCGCCACGCCCTGCAAAGTCACCGTGCGGACGCTCTTCGGATGGCGCTTGAGATAAACCAGCGCGGCGCGGGTTCCATACGAACCGCCGAATAGATTCAGCCGTTCGTAACCGAGCGCGGCGCGTACTTCATCGAGATCATCCATGGCGATCGGCGTGGTGTAGAGCTTGAGATTCGCTTTCGGCTCTAATTCCTGGCGGCACTTACGCACGTCTTCGAGCGGGAAAAAGTATCCGAGGTAGCTTTGCGGATTGGCGGGATCAAAAAGTTTGCAGTCCAGTGGATGCGAGCCGCCGGTGCCACGCTGATCGATAAAAACCATATCGCGACGGGCGCGGATGGGGGCGAACACCTGGGCGATGCCGGGAGCATCTTCGGTCGCGGAAGAACCAGGGCCTCCGGGAATATAGACGAAGGGATCAGGTTCACGCGCCGGTCCCGTAGCCGGAAATACGACCACCTTGAGGGTGATCTGCCGTCCTTTGCGCGCCGCGCGGTCTTCGAATACCTGGTAAGTCCCGCAGAGAACTTTCTCAGTAACTCCCGTAACCTGACAGGGCGTCAGTTCAAGCCGTGCCGGCTTTTTTGCATCTTGTCCCGCCGCGACGCTTAGCAAGCCGAAAGCGACAAGCGACAGACCCGTGACTGTGATCAATAGTTTTCGCATCGATGTTGATATAGCGCTTTCTGGAGACGAGAACAAGTTTTGCCGCGCAAGGCCCGAAGGGCCGAGATTCAATAGCCAGACCGTCAGGTCGTGGTGGAGGTGTATGAACATTAATGAGGTCCGAAGGACGGGGATGGTTCATGTCGGCCCTTCGGGCCTCAATATTCTCTTGTGATTGTTACCCCGACCTGACGGTCGAAGCTAATACGTCTCGGCCCTTCGGGCCTCTTCACCATTTGTGCGTGTCTATGGACTAATTTGTTATCTTTACCGGTCATATACTGTTTTCAAAAAACACCAGCATGACTCTGACCATCCAGCTGCTGCGTCACGGACAGACAGCGCTCAGTCGCGATGACGTGTTCTGCGGATCCGGGCTTGATCCGGAGTTGACCCGTGAAGGATTGGAGATGGCCCAGGCTTTTGCCGCGGCCTATCGCACAAAACCATGGCGCGCGATTTACTCCAGCAGTCTGCGACGAGGCATCACTACCGCGCAGCCTCTATGCGATGAGTTGGGACTTGGAATGCAGGTGCGTGCTGACTTGAACGAAATCAGCTACGGCAAGTGGGAAGGATCGAGCAAGGCGGACGTCGACAATCAGTATCACGATGATTACATCAGTTGGCTCGCAGATCCGGCCTGGCACGCACCGACTGGAGGCGAGTCGGCAATTGCCGTGGCCCGCCGCGGTTTAGGAGTAATCGATGAAATCAAGCGGGAGTTTGATGACGGCAACGTCCTGATTGTGTCTCACAAAGCCACGATCAGAATCATTCTTTGCAGCTTGCTCGGGATCGATGTCGGCCGCTTTCGTTACCGGCTCGGCTGTCCGGTGGGTTCAGTTAGTGTGGTGGAGTTTTCTACATCCGGGCCCCTGTTGCACACGCTCGCTGATCGTAGTCATTTGAGCGAGGCAATGCGATCCTTGCCGGGAACGTAGCAATGCAGTGAGCAGTGAGCGGTGAGCAGTGAGCGGTGAGCAGTGAGCAGTGAGCAGGAGTCTATCCACCGAGTTGATCCATCGGTTCATTGAACCCATGAATTCAATGAGTCAATGGATCAATGAAACAATGAGCAATAAGTGAATGAGGCAATGCCCCGCGTGATTCCCTTTTCCATACTCGATCTAGTTCCGGTAATACTCGGTGAGACGCCCCGCGAGGCGCTGCCGAAGAGTCTCGACCTGGCTCAACACGCCGAAAGGTTTGGTTACACGCGGTACTGGGTTGCTGAACACCACAACATGACCGCGATTGCCAGTGCGGCGACCTCTGTGGTGATTGGTTACCTCGCGGGCGGCACCAAAACTATTCGCGTAGGATCCGGTGGGGTGATGCTGCCTAATCATTCGCCGCTGGTAATCGCCGAGCAGTTTGGCACGCTCGAATCGATCTATCCGGGACGCATTGATCTCGGTCTGGGCCGCGCGCCGGGAACTGATCAACGAACACTTCACGCGTTACGCCGCGATCCGAGACGCGCCGATGATTTTCCGCACGACGTTTTGGAGTTGCAGGCGTTACTCGGGCCGGTGAAGCCCGGCCAGGCGGTGCGCGCGGTTCCCGGCGCCGGCACAGAGGTCCCCATCTGGATCCTCGGATCAAGTTTGTTCGGCGCAGAGCTCGCCGCAACCCTCGGACTGCCTTACGCCTTTGCTTCACACTTCGCGCCTGGCGCGCTGTTTGAAGCTCTCGATATTTATCGCCGAACGTTCCATCCTTCGAAACAGCTTGATGGTCCCTATGCAATGGTGGGGGTGAATGTCGTGGCGGCGGAAACGGATGAAGAGGCGCAACGTCTGTTCACCACGGTGCAGCAGTCATTCACAAACCTGGTGCGTGGCACCGGCGGGAAGTTGCAGGCTCCCATCGACAACATCGAAGAGTATTGGACGCCGGCGGAAAAGCGCGCGGCTTCGCGCATGCTGGAACACTCGATCGTCGGTTCGAGGGAGACGGTGCGCAGAGGGCTGGAAAGCTTTGTTGAGCTGACTAATGCCGACGAGTTAATGGTGGTCACGAGCCTCTATGATCATGCGGCGCGTGTCAGGTCGTATGAGATCGTCGGGGAGATTCGTTCATTGAGCCATTGACTGATTGATTCGTTGATTCATTGATGCAATGCTCGAGTGGTCGCCGAGTCCGCGGAGCGGACGGCAGCATAAAGCCTGGGGTGGAGCGTAGCGGAACCCCAGGAAGCCGTCGTCGCAAATTTTCAAAGCCCGCGGAGTGGGCGAAAGCCCCATTGCCTCAACAGCTGTCGCCCGCTTCGCGGGCTTGGTTCGTTTTCCGACGAGTACCTGGGGCTGACGCCCCAGGCTTTATGCTGACGCGCGCTCCGCGCGCTAAACCGCGAACGTAGCTCAACGCAAATAGGGCGCGACGTTCTTGGCGATCTGATTGAACTCGGCTTCGGTAAGCGGCAAGCGGCGGAACGAGGCCCAGCTCTCGCGCGGATGGAGATTGCCTCCAGCCGCAGCATCCGAACCAAACAAGATTCGTTTCGCTCCCACCTGGCGAATTCGCTTAGCCACGAGGGCAGCGTTGGCCGGCGAAATATTCAGATCCACACACGACGCCACATCAAACCATAGGCGACGCGCACGCGGATCGCGCCGCTCGACTGCGGCGGCGAGTTCAGCCATCGCTTCATCCGCCCGCGGATCATTGTAGCCCGGTCCAGTCCCCGCCAGATGCGCCACTTGCACATCAACGTTCCGAACCAGCGGCAGCAGTTGTTCCAGAAACACACGCGCCTGAACAGCGCCATACGGCCGCTGTTTCGAGATGGATGCGCGCAGGTGCACCACGATTGTCATGCGATGCTTATTGGCTGCGCGGAAGACTCGGCCTACCTGCTCGACGTGCGCCGGATTCTCGAGCTGTACATCTGAGTTACCGAAATGCAGCTTGAGACCGCGCTTGAGATTTGGATCTTTCGCGCACCGTTCGAGTTCGGCGAGCGCATAGTCCTCGAGCGGATTGAAGCTGCAGAAAACGCGCAGGCGTTTCGGATAGAGCGCCGCCTGCGCGCTGTTCCAGTCGTTCTCAGCACGGACTTTGGTGTATTCGTCTTCGATGGTGCGCGACGGATTCCCCCAGGTGTAAGCAACCGAAAGCAAAAGAGCGCGCTGAATGCCGGCCTTGTCCAGCAGCGCAATCACGTCCGCCGCCGCGAGGGTTTGCGACTCGGGCGCGCCGGGCATGAGCAGCTTAACTAATGGCGGACTGAAGATGTGTTGGTGATGGTCTGCGGCCGGAGGAGTTTGAGCGCGCGCGACTGTCGCCAGAATGATGAAGGCGAGGATCCGCAAAAGCTGAGATTTCATGGTAAGTGGAGTATACGCCTCACGCGGTGGGCAGTGGGCGGTGGGCAGTGGCAGTCCAGAAGTGCGCGGAGCGCACGCCAGCATAAAGCCCGGGGCGTAAGCCCCGGGAACCGTCGAGTTAAATCTAAAAGCCCGCGAAGCGGGCGGCAGATGTTGCGTCCAACGAGCTGTCGCCCGCTCCGCGGGCTTGGTTTTGTTTATTCGCGATCCTGGGGTTTGCTCGCTTCGCTCGCTGCACCCCAGGCCGGGGTCCCCAGCCGAGCATCTCGGCTGGGGTGGAAGTCTTTACGCTGACGTCCGCTCCGCGGACTCACACTTCAGAAATTCGTAAACAGCAAATGATTGTTAGGCGTGGAGCCTCCTCCTAACAGACCTCCGCCGGTGCCAGTCACCACTCCCTTAGTAGAGAGGTTCTTGATCGCGGTCTGCACCTGAGCCGGAGTAGCCCCCGGGTTGAGTTGCAGATATTGCGCGGTCACGCCCACCACGTGCGGAGTCGCCATCGAAGTGCCGCTGATGGTGTTGGTGGCCGTGTCGCCTGTGCCCCACGCCGAAGTGATATCCACGCCCGGCGCATGCAGGTCAACGCAGGTCCCATTGTTGGAAAACGAGGCCTTCGCATCGTTAATGTCCGAAGCCCCGACCGTAATGCCTTCGGCAACACGCCCCGGCGATTGGTTGCAGGAATTTACCGGGAAGCCCAAAGCATTCCCGTTGCCGGCCGCGATCGAAGTGGAGACACCGTCGTTGATCATATTGCGCACCGCGGTGTCGAGCGCAGCGTTCGCGCTGCCGCCCAGACTCATGTTGGCTACCGCAGGCTGTCCGGCTTGATGATTTCCAGTAACCCAGTCCACACCCGCGATGATCGCCGACGTAGAAGTCGAGTTGCCGCAACCAAAGACACGCACCGCGACCAACGTGACGCCCTTGGCAACGCCGTAAGTCGAACCACCGATCGTTCCCGAGACGTGCGTGCCGTGTCCGTTGCAGTCCTCAGTGCTGGGCGTCGCGTCAACGGTGTTGATGCCCGCGAGCACGCGTCCAGCGAGATCCTGATGAGTGGCGCGTATGCCGGTATCAATGACATAAGCCTTAACGCCGGCTCCGGTCGCGCTGTAAGTATATGAAGCCGACAGCGGCCGATTGCGCTGGTCAATCCGATCCAGTCCCCAGGTCGGATTGAATTGCGTCGCTGAGAGCGTCACGAGGCTGTCTTCCTCGACGTAGGCGACCCGCGGATCCAGACTTAACAGGCGCGCTGCCGCTTCCGGCATCCGCACTGAAAAACCCTGGAGCGAGTGGCGGTAAATGTGATTTACCTCTCCTCCGTAAATTCCCGTCAGGAGGGCGGCAAGTGTCGGCGCTAGCGAGTGTTCACCTCTCGGCCCCGCCGCCGAATCATGTAGCACTACGATGTATTGGTCAGCCACCGCATTTTCGACCTTGAGCAGTTTGCTTAGACCCTGAACCAGATCCGGCTGCGCACTGGATGACTGGGTCGAAATGGTAATCCCGGCGAAGAAGGCAACAACAAGCATGGCAACGAGGAATTGCTTGGACTTCGACATGATCTATCTCCTTTTGGTTAGGCAGAGTTGGTCTTACGCGTTTCAAGAACCTTCAGAGTGATCTCCGAAATTGAATGGTTACTTGTCGCCTAGTTCGGGAAATGAAAGTTACGGGACTGGTTATTTCAAAATTGCATTTAGCTTGCGGGAGGGTGTGGATTACTAATTTAAACGCGGGGACGGCCCGAAGGGCCGTTAGGAATTAGCCACGACCGTCAGGTCGTAGTCAAGAAGCCTCCAACACAACGAGGTCCGAAGGATCGGCATGATTCATGTCGGCCCTTCGGGCCTCAATGTCTGTTGGAATGTTGACCCCGACCTGACGGTCGGGGCTATTCCACGACGGCGCTTCGCGCCTGGCCCCGGGTCGGATATTGACCTCACAGCCCGACAGGCGCCGGATAGCCTTTGCCCTTAAGCGCGGCGATCGCGATGACGATCTCGTTTTGATTTTGCGAGCGCGTCTGTTTCGCGGGCTTCGCGACGGCGCGTGTTCCCTTCTCTGTTTTTGCAACCGAAGGACTCGGTGATGGCGCCGTGGTCGAAGCAGTGGAATTGCCGGACATCTTTGCGAGCGCTTCTACCACCTGCGTGCGCTCATCGGCGGTAAGGTCTTCCAGCTTTACTCCGTATGCTTCCAGCACCGCGCGCAGGCCTTCCTCGGTGTTGGTGTTTTGGTCGTACACGTCGCGATAGACGTGCAGGCTGCCGTCCTCGACCGTAATCGTTTCATACCGCAGTTCAACCGGAATAGATTCCTTGAGTTTCACTTCCTTCGTTTCCGTTTTAGCGCGCGCAAATGTATTCAGTTCCGCGTCAGTCAGCATGTTGCCGCCCAGTCCCGCCAGTTGCTTTGAAAATTCACGTATCTGCGGCGTCGTCAGGCCGACACAACCATGCGAGCCAAACTTGCCGAGTTTGGCCGGAGACTTTCCGCCGTGAATGAGCGACGGTCCGCCGATGGGAATCTTGATCGGGCCCAGCGGATTCAAACGACTACCGGCCTCGACCGTTTTTCCAGCGCTGACATTTTTCATCTTCGCTACCCAGGGCTCGTCGGGCGGCGTCCAAGTCGGATTGAAAATAATCGTGCGGGCTTTTCGGTGACCGGTCGGCAAAGGAAATTCGGGATAGCCGATCGCGATTTTGTAAGACTTCACCAGCCGCCCACCGTCAAACACATCCATCCGATATGCCGGAGCGTTCACGATCACTCGCGTGTCGGTGGGGACTTCATTCACCTTCGCGGTGCCGCTTCCTGCCGTTTTGTCGGACGCGTCTTCACCGCGCCAGAGTTCATTAACCAGGGCCGCAAGTTGTCCGGACTTTTCCTCGCCGATCACTGCCTTGATCTTCTCTTGCGCGTCCGCGTGAGCGCGCACGCTTCCCTCTCGCTTTTCCAACTCTGCCTCGTCCAGTTTAGCGGTCTCAGCGCGAGCCAGTTCCTTCAACCTGGTGACTTCCTCGTCGTTTAGCTTCAGACGGGTTTTCAGTGTTTCGGCGAACGAGTTGTCGGCGAAAAAAGCATCAAGCACGGGCAGCGTGATTGGTTTCACATTGGCAGAATCTGTGTTCAGTGGCGAGGGCGAAGACAACGGTGAAGGTGAGCCGGCGCTGTTCGTCTGAATTTTCGAATCAGGTTGCGGAGTACACCCGGCCGTCAGCACGAGCGCACTTAGAATCGCGATATGAATAAAAAGTCTCATCAATTTCTCCGGTACCAGAAGTAGTTTCTGAGAAATCGTTGCAACGCTCATTCCTGATGTCTGATGCTTTCAAACCGGGATGAATCGGAGTGGCGGTTGACCGATAAGCGAACGTTGATTGGGCTTTCTGTCCACGGGAGGGACGCCTTTCGGAGTGCGGTGAAATGATCTTTGACAGGATTTACCGGGTTAACCGGATTAAGAGATCCACGCGCTGTCGAGCCCGCTCCGCGGGCTGAATATTCTCTTGAACGGCTTCCTGGAGTTCCGCTGCGCACCCCAGGCTTTATGCTGTCGTCCGCTCCGCGGACTAACGTCGCAGCAGTGGATAAGGATTGATGTTGACGCCGTCCCACCAGCGCTTTGGATCGGAGGTCATCGCGATGGAGAAGTGCAGGTGATAGTTCCCGGCCCCGGCGTTCCCCGTATCGCCAACGTAAGCGATCGTTTGACCCTGAATTACGAAGCCGCCTTCATACAAACCGTCGGCATAACGTTCCAGGTGGGCGTAATAGTAAATGAACTTTTGGTCGTCACTTAGCTGGTAGATGGTCGTCCCGCCGGCTTTGCTTTGAAACAGTCTCAGGATTTTGCCCGCCGCAACCGCCAGTACCGGTGTCCCTTTCGCAGCTGCAATGTCGATGGCGTCGTGCACACGTCCGTCTCCGCGTGCCGCGGTAAATGTATCGAGCAGTTGAGCACTGCTTACGCCGGCGACCGGAATGATTAAACCCGACGGTTGAACAATGGGAGCCGGACTGGATTGAGCGTTGCTGTTATTCGCTGTGGGTATAGGCGCGGGAGATACTTCGGCAGATGGACTCACGGAAGTTATCGGGGGCGAAATCGTGAACGGTGATGGCTCAGCAACTGGCGAAGGACTAACGGTGAGAACGTTTCGGTGAGCTTGTCTGCGGCTAAGCCAACTCAGAACGATGCCAAGTGTCGCGAGGAACACCAGCGCGAGCAGAAGAGTTTTCGTGCGTTGCCTTTGTGCCCATTTCATGACGAGACCTGTTTGTGCTCCGGTTAAGGAGGACTCCACAGATTACGCTGATTTAGCGAGCTGATCCATTGAATCATTGACTCATTGTTTCAATGGATCAATGGATCAATGAACCAGGTGATTCATCCCCGCCGAAACATTCGCTCCTGCCCACTCGTAGGACGACTGTCATGAAAGCAATCGTCTATCACGAACACGGTTCCGCAGACGTGCTCAAGCTGGAAGACGTCGAAAAGCCCGTCCCAAAAGACAATGAAGTGCTGATCAAAGTGCGCGCGGCGTCCATCAATCCGCTCGATTGGCGTCTGATGCGCGGCGAGCCAAAGATCATTCGGGTGATGGCCAAACTGATGGGGGGAACAGGAACCGGCCGCCCCGGTGTGGACGTCGCGGGCGAAGTTGAGGCAGTCGGCAGTAACGTCAAAAAGTTTAAGGTGGGCGACGGAGTGTTCGGCAGTTGTGTTGGGGCGCTTGCCGAATACGCGTGTGCAGGCGAAGCGAAGGTCACGCTCAAGCCGGTGGGAGTGACGTTTGAACAAGCGGCGTCGATTAACGTCGCGGGCCTCACGGCCTTGCAGGGTCTGCGCGATAAGGCGAAGCTGCAACGCGGCGAGAAGGCTCTGATCAACGGCGCCGCGGGAGGCGTCGGCACATTCGCGGTGCAGGTGGCGAAGCACCTGGGCGCTGAGGTGACCGGCGTATGCAGCACGCGTAATGTCGAGATGGTGCGCTCAATCGGCGCTGACAGGACGATTGATTACACGAAAGAAGATTTCGTGAACCTGCCGGAACGATACGATGTGATATTCGAATGCGTCGGTAACAAATCGCCTTCCCAACTACAAAGCGTGCTCAAACCTAACGGCAGAAGCATCGGTGTGGGTGCGCCGCACGATCTGTCGATGATTGGCTTGCTGGCCAGCGCCATCTCGGCGATGCGTCTGTCAATGTTCTCAGATCGGAAAGTGACGTCGTTCCTGGCCAAAGGAAACGCGGACGACCTGGCTTTCATAGGAAACCTGATCGTCAGCGGCGAACTAACGCCGGTCATCGATCGAGTTTACGACTTGACTGAATGCGCGGACGCGATGCGACACCTCGAAGAAGGACACGCGCGCGGAAAAGTGATTGTCGCAGTGGGTGGTGAGCGGTAATCACTGAGCAGTGGGCAGTAATCAGTGAACGGTGGGCAGTGGGCAGTGGGCAGTGACGACTTTTAGTCCTTCATTCGTCGTACTCTTCTGAACCCTGCACCCACAGGAACGACTGAACATCGATCATATCGCGCGGCCCCAAGTCACGTTGGTCGCGCCGCACGACTTGGGCAAACTGCAGAAGGTTCTCATAAGTCTCCCACGACGGTCGCGAACGATAACGAAAGTCGAACTCGTATGCGCGCGCCGCAGCGCGGGTAACTGTTGGCTTGAGAAAGATGTGCGTCTCGGGCTGCGCGATAAAACCAAAAACGGTCACGAGCGGCCAGGTCAGGACGCGGGTTTGTTTACGCGGCAATTCCGAGACTACCTGGATCCAGCGTGCGAACCTCCGTTCGAGCGGAGCCTTGCCGTGAAGAAAGTCATACAGGCCTTCCGCAAAGGCACGGGCGCCGGCGGCTGATTTCACCGCGTCGCGCAAAGCCATCTTCTCAAACGAGAAGATCATGCTGTGACGCGACTTTTGCTCAACGCGCACCGCCCGGGCGGCGATCTCCGAGAACTCTCGCTGCCGCAGAAGCCGGGCAAATTCTGGGCGCGACAGTGTCTGTTCCCATCTCTCGTGAGTCTCGACCTTATATTCGCGCTCCCAAGTGATGTACGTGTGGTCACGAAAGCCCTCCGGAAAAAACCGGAGAAATTTCCGACGGCATCTCAACGCGGCCGCGGAGACATTCCTGGTTGTCATGTCCGTGTCCCTTAGTGTCGTGGAGGGAACGCTAACTCGCTTCGACTAAAACGGGGGTTCCGTTGAAAGCGGCCGTACCGCAAAGTGCATCGATGGCTAAATTGTCGGTGAGGTCGTTGATACTCGCGCCGGCATTCTGTTGCGCCACGCCCAATTGGATTCCCTCGCGGTCATGGCCCCAGCCGTGAGGAATGCTAACCACACCGGGCATCATCTCTTCAGATATCTCGATCGGAATCTCGATTGAACCTGTTCTCGATCTCACTACGACTCTTTGTCCCTGCTCCACCGAGCGTTGGGCGGCATCTTCCGGGTGCATGAGCATGGTGCATGCCGGTTTACCTTTCACCAGCCGCTCGCTGTTGTGCATCCACGAGTTGTTACTGCGCAGGCGGCGCCGGCCAATCAAAAGCAGATGACCATTGGTGGTGAGATGCTCGCCCTCCCGGACGCGCGCCCAGGTTTTGAGGCGCTCGATATCTTCAACCAACACTTTCGGGGCGAGCTGGACGCGTTTGTCAGGAGTGCGCAAGCGTTGCGGGAGACATGGGCGCAGCGGTCCGAGATCGATTCCATGTACTTCCTTCTTCAACTTGCGCAGATTCAAACCCTTCGAAAACGGATTGAGCTTGTCGCCGTAAGGTCCGAACCGCAGCCCTAAATCCAGCTGTCTTTCCGGTCCTAAGAACCGCTGGCCAAGCGCACGTTTAAGCTTCCCGACGACGCCGGCGTTTTCCATGCGCGTTTGCAGTTCAAGAAAGATCTGCCACTCGTGCCGCGTCTCACCATTCGTTTCAAACAGCGGCGGCGAAAACTTCGCGATGTTCCGCACTCCAAAAAGATGAAAGGCAATGTCGTAGTGTCCCCGTTCCAGCGGCCCTGTCGGCGGCAGAATGATGTGCGCGTGTCGCGTCGTTTCGTTGATGTAAAAATCAATCGAGGCCATGAATCCGAGACCGGCGAGCGCCCGATCCAGCTCACGCCCGTCGGGCGTCGAAAGCACCGGATTGCCGGCATGCGTCACCAGCGCCTTAATCTGCCCGTCGCCTTCCGTCAGGATTTCTTCCGCGAGCGCGGCCACCGGCAATTCGCCGCCGAACTCGGGAAGTTTGCGCACGCGGCTGTGGTAACGGCCATAACTACCGCGCGGCGCCAGCGACTCGGGCGCGTTGACTGGATCAAAAGCAGGCAGCGGAAACATGGCGCCGCCCGGACTGTCTAAATTCCCAGTCAACGTGTTCAGACAAGTGATCAGCCACTGACAGAGCGCGCCGAACTCCTGCGTGCTGACGCCGATTCTTCCATAGCAGACGGCGGATTCAGCCGTCGCGAATTCTCTCGCCAGCGTTCGTACCTGGTCTGCTTCCATTCCGGTAATCGATGCGACTTGTTCCGGAGAGAAGGCGCTCACCATTTCACGAAGTATCTCGACACCATCCGCGAACGAAGCTAACGAGCCGAGCCGCGTGAGTCCTTCGGCAAAGACGACATGCAGCAGGGCCAGCAAAAAGAACGCATCTGTCCCGGGCCGGATGAACCGATGCTCGTCAACCAGCGCGGCGGTTTCGTTTCGGCGCGGGTCGATGAGAACGACTTTGCCACCACGCGCGCGAATGTCTTTCAGTCTTTGCGGCATGCCGGGCGCCGTCATCAAGCTCCCGTTTGACGCCGCGGGGTTCGCGCCAATCATCAGGAAAAACTTTGTGCGATCGAGATCCGGAATCGGAATAAGCAGTTGATGGCCAAACATCAGGTAACCAGCGAAATGATGCGCCAGTTGATCGACTGAAGTTGCCGAAAATTTATTGCGCGTGTGCAGGCTGCGCAGGAACGGCGGCGCGAACAGCAGCGCGCCGTAGCTGTGCACCGTAGGATTTCCCAGATACGACGCGACCGCATGCCGGCCGTACTGCGCTTGAATCCGTCTGAGGTTTCGGGCGACTTCATCAAAGGCTTCGTCCCACCCGATGCGTTCCCAACCTTGCGGCGTGCGGCGCACCGGATGTTTCAAACGATCTTTGTCGAAATGAAGGTCTTGTAAGGCAACCGCCTTGGGACAGATAAAGCCGCGGCTAAATGGATCGTCTTTGTCGCCGCGGATGTCGAGACTGCCGTCAGCGTTCTGCGTGATTACGATGCCGCAGATCGCTTCGGTGAGATTGCAGTTGCGGTAGTGCATATCTTGTCAGAATCACCTGCGGTAGCGGGTGGTTGAACTTTGAGATTTAAGGAGCGCCAGCCTTGCAGATCAACCACCGGCTACCGCAGGTGGTTCTGACCGGCTCATCGGGCGGCCTGATTCTCAATCGCTTTCGCGGCCAGACGGGTCGCCACTTCAGTCAGTTGCGCTTCTTCGCCGCTCGGCGCCTGCGGCTCGGTGTAATACATCGCGAACGAGCCGAGCACTTTCCCCCGCCGCGACAGGATTGGCGTCGACCAGCACGCGCGCAGGACGGTGCCTTCCGTTAGTTCGCGAAAATCGTCCCAGAGCGGATCGGTACGGATGTCGGTGACCACGACACGCTCGCCGCGATACATCGCCGTCCCGCAAGAACCATGCTTGGGACCAATCGGGGCACCATCGACGGCTTTAACGTAATGATCGGGAAGACTGGGCGCAGCACCATGCAGGATGTGATTACCATCAGGACTGAGTAGCAGGACCGAGCAAATCATCTCGGGTGATTGAGCTTCGATCATCTGGACGAGCGTCGAAAGGATGTCTCTGAGCGGCACGTTCGCGGCGATCATTTCCTCTATCTTCGTCTCACCGTCGCGCAGGGCGCCTTCATCCGTAACGGCGCCGCCACCGAGTTTCTCGCGCAGCGCTTCAGGGATCACCAGCTGCTCAGTCTTCGCTTCCGATTTACTAAAATCCGGCATCAGTTAAGTCTCCTACAGGTCCGTTCGGCGGGTAGTGTCTTACTTTGCGTGTCTTTGCGTCTTAGCGCCTTTGCGTGAACCGTACACTTTGTCACAAGGGCTATTTCACGCAAAGACGCAAAGTCGCAAAGGACGCAAAGAACGAAATACGACACTACTTTCAGCTGGGCGACATTGTACGCCTGAGAATGCGGCGTTACCATCGCGCAATGTTTGCCAGAGCCATCGTGCGCCCGCCGGCTCCGAACTTTGCCGAAGGTTTGACGACGGCGGGATTGGGCCCGCCGGATTACCAACGCGCGCTCACACAACACGAGGCGTATTGCGCGGCATTGGAGCGGTGCGGATTGACAGTGACTCGGCTGGACGCGGACCCGAATTTCCCGGATTCGTGCTTTGTTGAAGATGCGGCGGTCGTCATTCCGGAATTTGCATTCCAGTGTGCCCGCGATCCAGTCCCGACGCGCGTGGTCCTGACGCGGCCGGGTGCCGCCAGTCGTATGGGTGAGGTCGAGAGTATGCGCGCCGCTCTGGAGCAAATGGCGCCGGAGTTCGCCATCCAGCAGATTCAACCGCCGGGTACTTTGGACGGCGGGGACGTTTGTGAAGCGGGGGAACACTACTTCATCGGCCTATCGGAACGAACCAACGAAGCGGGCGCAGAGCAACTGGCCCAGTTTGTCACCGCGCACGGCTACACGGCCGGATTTGTCGATATACGCACCCACGATTCGCTGCTGCATCTGAAGAGTGGCCTGGCTTATCTCGACAGTAATCAACTGGTCGTCACGGAAACACTTGCCGAGCGGAAAGAGTTCGAGGACTTTGATCTTGTGGTCGTGCCGCGCGGCGAGGAGTATGCCGCGAACTGCATCACGGTAAACGATTACGTTTTGGTCGCGTCGGGACACGCACAGTTTGCAGAGCAGCTGCGGACACGAGGGCTTAAAACTCTGGCGCTCGACATGAGCGAGTTTCAGAAGATGGATGGCGGCTTGAGCTGTCTGTCGCTGCGTTGGTGACCCGGTTTATTGTTTCGCCCTCACTCACTCTTCGGCGTAAAATATGGCTCCCAAACCAACCGTCGCATCGAGGAGAAAGACTATGAACATTCGACATCGGCTGTTTTTGCTTTCCACCGCTGTGCTGCTGGCCGCGGCTACGTTTACGCAGACAGCATCGGCCCAACCAAAGAATCTGCAACCTGAGTCCCGTTTCGCAAAACTCGATGACGCGCGCGTTCATTACGTGAGTTACGGTAAGGGTGACGATGCGCTGGTGCTGATTCATGGATGGACGCAAAGCATCGACGCCGCGTGGCGCGATCAGATTCCGGAATTCGCGAAGCACTACCGCGTGATTGCGCTCGACCTTCCGGGGCACGGCCAGAGCGACAAACCTCAGTTCTCAAAGGACCCGGTGCCAAAGGATCGGCCGAGGAAGCCATTCGTTTATTCGATGGATCATTTCGCGCGGGCGGTGGCGGCCGTGATGCTCCACGCGAAAGTAAAGCGCGCCGTGCTCGTGGGACATAGCATGGGGACGCCGGTCGCGCGTCAGTTTTATCGCAAGTTTCCGCAGAATACGCTCGGAATTATCATTGTTGACGGATCGCTGAGGCCTTTCGGCAACCCGGCGATGATCGATCAGTTGATCGCAAACCTGCGCGGCCCAAACTACAGCGCCTCTATCGATCAGATGTTTGGAATGATGTTTGGCGGCGGACTGTCGGCTGAGGCTCAGCAGCGAATCAAAGCCTCAACGGCAAACACTCCGCAGCATGTGCTGGTGGGCGCGTTTGAAGGCATGGTTGATTCGGGGATTTGGGGTGAAGACAAAATCAATCTGCAGGTGCTGGCGATCATGGCTAAAAATCCGTTCTACCCGCCGAACGTCGAGGAATCATTCCGCGGCATCGCCCCGAAAATGGATTTCCAATTGTGGGACGGAGTCGGACATTTCCTGATGATGGAAAAGCCCAGGGAGTTCAACGCCGCTGTGATTGCGTGGCTGGACAAAAATGGGCTGCTGAAGAAGTAGTCCGCCGGTACGCATATCTCGTGCATGCTGCACGCCGGATACGTGCGTATCCAAGACCTCAATTTCGTCGGATGATCGCGAGCGACACGTCATCGGCGAGTGAACGCGTCGCCGCGAAATCCTGTACCGCGCCCAGGACTGAAAACAGAGCAGCGTCAGCCGAACTGGCTTGCGAGTCGCGCAGGTGCTTTTCCAGACGAGCGTTACCGAACTCTTCCGCGGTGCTGTTCCGTGATTCCGTGATGCCGTCGGAATAGATTAGCAACGTGTCGCCTTTGCCGAGGACGCACGAGCCGCATTCATACTCCGCATCGCCCAGCGCGCCGAGCAACATCCCACCTTCCGTCAACAACTCGAGTTCTCCATTCGCGCGCAGGAGCATTACCGGCGGATGTCCGGCACTGCAATAGCTGAGCAGGCCCGTGAACGGATCGAGTCGCGCCAGAAACAGGCTGGCGAGCGGGCCGAGCGGCGCCGTGCGACACGCGTCGCGGTTCACATCCGCAACGATCGAATGGGGCGCCGCTACCGGCGTGGTGTGCGCGCGCACCAGGCCGACCAGGTGCGGCGTCCACATGCCGGCGGCGAGGCCTTTACCGCAAACGTCACCTAATGCCATCACGATGTCATTCGCTGATTGCTCGACGGTGAAGAAATCACCGGGCAGTTGGCGCACCGCGAAAATCTCGCTTGCGATCTCAAAGTCACCGAAGCGGACCAGACGCGGCGCACACAGCCGCCGGTGCACCTGCGCCGCTTCGAAGATCGATGTGTGCAGTTCAGCGTAGTCTCGCTGCAATTCTGCCAGTTTCGACTCGAGTTCCTGCCGGCCCGGCTTCCGGGAAGCTGTTCGGCGCGGCGCGTACGTGCGGACTTCGAGAGCGGGTTTGGCAGCTAAGCGATTGTTGAGAGAGCGCGTCATGAAAGCTCCGGCTTTGTCAGAACCACCTGCGGTAGCGGGTGGTTTATCTTTGAATGTTGGATACTCTACCTGCACTTCAACCGCCCGCTACCGCAGGCGGTTCTGACTTCTTGTATCAACCAACGAACTTATAACCAGTTCCGTGCACGGTAAGAATGAAACGCGGCTCTTCCGGATTCGGTTCCAACTTCTGCCGCAGGTGCACGATGTGTGTGTCCACGGTGCGCGTGTTCGGATAATTCTCGTAACCCCAAACCGCGTCCAGCAGCCGATCGCGACTCAACGTTTCCGCCGGATGCGCGACGAAGTATGCGAGCAACGCAAACTCCTTCGCCGAAAGCTCCACACGCGACCCGTTTCGCATTACTTCGTTGCGCCGCACATTCACTTCGACGTCGCTGAATTTATATATCTCGGGTTCGGGTGAGTGCGGTGAGGCGCGACGTAAGACGGCTTTGACGCGCGCCATCAGCTCGCGAATCGAAAACGGCTTCGTCACGTAATCATCTGCGCCCAGTTCCAGGCCGACGACTTTATCGACTTCCTGACCGCGCGCCGTCAGCATGATGATTGGCAAAGATGGTTTCTTCGCTTTGAGCTGCTTGCACACGTCCAGCCCGCTCATGCGCGGCATCATCACGTCGAGCACAATCAGGTCGGGTTCGTCAGCCAGCGCGCGCTCAAGCCCTTCCACGCCATCGCTCGCGCTGATGACCTCGTAGCCTTCATATTCAAAGTTGTCGCGCAGACCGGCGACCATTGCCGGTTCGTCTTCGACAATCAAAATGCGCGTCTTCTTGCCGTTCAGTACTTCGACGACGGCGGTGTCGCCATTTGCGTGTCCGTTAGATTTCACTTTGCTGCTCATGTTGGCTCCTCAAGAATTACCGTTACTGCGCCCTCCGTGACGGTCGATCTTATGTCTTCCGTTCAACGGCAGCGACAGAATGAACTTACTTCCCTTGCCCGGCGTGCTCTCGACCGTAACGTTGCCGCCGTGCGCATTGGTGATGTGCCGCACCAGCGACAGGCCGAGGCCGCTTCCTTTTGTGTTGTGCACGAGCGGGTCGCCGGTGCGATAGAACTTTTCGAAAATCTTTGTCTGCTCGCGGCGCGTGATGCCGATGCCGCGATCCTCGACCTCCAACTTTACGGCGCCGTTCTCGCGATAGAGTCTGACGCCGAGAAACTTCTCTTCCGGCGAATACTTCAGTGCGTTATTCACCAGATTCAAGAGCGCACGCGCCATCGCCTCGCGATCGACGTAGACGGCCGGCAGGGTTTCGTCGATTTCCTCTTTCAACGTAAAGCCCTGCTGTTCGATTTGATACCGATACGAATCGAGCGTGTTGCGCACGAGATCGGCGATGTCAGTCTCGCGAAATTCGTATTCCTTGGCGCCGGCTTCAATGCGCGAGAAATCCAGAATGTTGTTGATGAGTCCGGTCAGCCGCTCACTCTCTTTGCGGACGATCCGGTAGTACTCCTGTTTCTTTTCCTTGGTCGTGATCCGGCCCAGCTCAAGTGTTTCTGCGTACAAGCGAATCAAAGCGAGCGGCGTGCGCAGCTCATGCGAAACGTTCGAGACAAAATCCGACTTAAGCTTTGCCAGCGCCATCTCTTTGCTCACGACGCGTTTGGTGAGGATGAGTCCGATCACAATCAACCCGGCAAGTATTCCGAGGATGATGAAATTACGCCGCATCCAGGTGGCGCCGAGCTGGTTAATGCTTGTGCCCTGAAACTTGATCCCCATCGACAGCCCGCCGAACACCGCATCGAATCTTCGTGAGGCTTCCGGCTTCCCCTCTCCCCATCCGGCCGTCATCGTTATCGGTTTCAGCTCGCCCTTGCCTTCGTAGTCAGTGAAATAGATCATCATCGCGACCTGATTGCCGCTCTGATCGCTGGATCTCGCATCTACAATCTCTTTCAGCATTCCGGGAAAGAAAGTGTTCTTGAGATAGCGGGGGTCGACCGAAACGCAGCCGAACGAAACGCGGTCCCTGGGCACATTAGGATTGGTAAAATACGTAGCCAGGAGATGCATTTGACCTTCAGGGCGTTTGGTAGGTTCGTTATAAAAGGCGAATGGTCGCGATTTCTTGTGCAAACTCTCGACCATCTGCCGCCCTTCCATCCCGAACCAACCCTTAAGCACGTCGGCAAGATGTTCGCGCTCTTTGCGCACATATTCGTCTGAAGCTTGCGACGGCTGCGAACGAGAAATCATTCCTTTCTCGTCATACATCATCGCGTGCACGAGATGCGGATTTTTCTTCAACAGCTCATCCAGCGCCTTCTCTTTCTCCTGGACATTGAGGGACGGAGGCGGAAAGCTGTTGCGCGCATCTTCGATCACTGGCATGAACTTCTTGACGATCGTCTTTTCTGAAATCGCGAGGTACTCGCTAAAGTCGCGGTGGATAGCCGCCTCGAGTACTTTGGCGCGCTTGAATGTTTGCAATTGATAGAAGTTGACGACGATAAGAGCGGCCGCCGGCAAAAGCACGGCAATGCCGAGCGTCAGGATCAACCGAAAGCGATTGAAGCCGCCCAGGAATTTTCGTTTCTTCATATCGGGACCTCTGACCAAATCGCGGTCAGTATAAGACGCAGGGGGCACCGGCGTGTCAAGGTCAAGTAAAAAGATGTCAAGAGTTGTGAAGACCAATCCTCCGATCTCACGATTACGGTGATTAAAACGAGAAGTCGGCCTGGCGACCTGGAAGCGTCTTTGTCGCATAGGCTTAGGGCTTTTCAGTTTTCTTTAATCTGTGTAATCTGCGTAATCTGCGGATTCCATCTGAGATGCTCTTCCTACAGTCCAATCTCGCCCAGTCTTTTCAATCCCCGTATGTGCGCGTGCTGTTGGGGGCGATCGCGGTGGCGTTGCTCTACGTCTTCTACCGCGAAGTAAGAAAGATTCCCGCAAAGCTGTTCACGCTGATGATCACGGCGTTCGTCGATATGGTCGGACTGCTGATGATCATTCCGCTGCTGCCTTTTTATGTAAAGAGTCTGGGCGGCAACGGCATCGATGTGCTCGGATTCAATCTCGGCATCGGCACAATTTCCGGAATCATCGTTGCCGCGTTCACCGTGGCGCAGCTTCTCAGTGCGCCGATGTGGGGAAGATTTTCTGACCGCGTCGGACGGCGGCCGACCTTGCTAATCGCGATTGGCGCGGCCGGGATCTCGTATCTGGTCTTTGGCTTTGCGACCTCGCTTTGGGTCCTGTTCCTTTCGCGCCTCGTTCAGGGCGCCGGCGGTGGAACAGTCGGCGTGATTCAGGCTTACGTGGCGGACTCGACAGATCCAAAGGACCGGACGCGCGCGCTGGGTTGGTTGTCCGCCACGACAAATCTGGGTGTGGCATTAGGCCCGGTGTTGGGATCGTTTGCGATTACGTTGGGCCAGCGAGATTTGATGCCCGGAGCGGCGACGCTGCAGATGGGCCCCGCGATGCCGGGCATCCTGGCCGCGGCGCTGTGCGGGCTGAACATGATTTTCGCGTGGCGTTATCTTACAGAATCCCGCGAAGCGACGGTGCAAAGTTCATCGGATGTCGCGCCGCGGAAGTCACGTGAAGCGGCCTGGAGCATCCTGGCCCAGCCGAGCGAACCCTCGTCACGGTTGATTCTGATCTACGCCATCAGTATTGGCGCGTTTCAGGGAAGCTTCTCAGTCCTCGCATTGTTTCTTAACGCGCGTTTTCAGGTAACCGAGCAAACGATCGGTTACTTCTTCATGTACACGGGCGCAATCTCGGTCTTTGCGCGCGTACTTTTGCTGGGACGCATGGTTGACTGGCTGGGTGAAGCAAAGTTATCCCGGCTCGGTCTGATCTTGCTCGCGGCCGGTGTCGTTGGAATGCCCCTCTCGCAGAATCTCGGGATGCTGGCGATTGCGACCGCGTTGATTCCGCTTGGCACTGCCTTCACCTTCCCCTGCGTCACCGCGCTGCTCTCCCGCGTCATTAATCAACGCGAGCGCGGGCTGTACATGGGCATGCAGCAGACTTACGGCGGGGTCGCCCGCATCATCGCGCCGCTCTTTTACGGCTGGGCGTTTGATTCCCTGGGAGTTTCGTCGCCTTACTTCTTCTCGAGCGCGATCATCGCGGCGACGATCTTTTTAGGATTCGGATTGGATAAGTACGTGAAGCAGGAACGCGCCACCGCCGCGGGCTTGGCTCAGACAGTTCCCGCAAAGGAAGTCGCCGCTGCCAAGTCTGGAAGCGCCGACTAGTTACTGCAAAGCCTTCGCCGCTTCGAGGACCTCTTCCGGCCGCGCCCGCACAAAAAGATTCTCTGTCACCATTCGCCAGCGAACTGTTCCGGACGCATCGATTAGGAACTCTGCCGGACGCGCGACGCCTGCGCCGTTTTCTCCCTGACCCTCGTGGACCAGATCATAGCGGCGGATCGTCTCGAGTTTAGGATCCGAGAGAAACGTAAAAGTGTATCCGGCTTTTTGCAGCATGTAGTCGCGATTTATCTCGGGCGCATCAATACTGATCGCGACGGGACGGATTCCGGCTTCGTTAAACTTACTGAGATTCTTTTGGATGCTCCGTAACTCGGAGTGACATATCCCTCACCAATAGCCCCGGTAAAAAATTAGCAGGACGCCTTTTGGTGGTTTGTTATTAATCGGCTGAGACAACAATTGAGCCAGCGTGGTCGGCTGTGTGTTCGGATCAGTGAGAATGAAGTCGGGCGCCTTTTGTCCGACCTGTGGCGCTGCGGCCGAGGCCGGCAGACGCCTGCCCTGGACGAAGTACAAGAACAGAAACCCCGCGATCAGTAGTAGTCCTAGCGCTCCGGCCAAAGTGCTGAAAATTTTTGAGACGATTCTCTTGTCAGGTTTGAAAGCCCGGCGCAGTCCAAGGACTAAAAGCACCAGCGCAACTGCGAACAGGATCAAATTGACCCACGGAAAATCCCGCGTAATTGGCCACTCAATGAACAGGAAGGTATAGCTAAGAAACGCAAACAACGTCAGTAAAAATCCCGCCCAAAGCGGCCAGTTAAGCTTTTTCATGGCGGAACTATTTACCACAAAACGGCGTATTAGAACCAGGATTAGGCAACGCGAGCGACGTTGCTGCGTCTAAACACGAAAGGCTTTTTGAAATTCTTGAGCTTTTCCGCACCTCAATGTTATCTTCATGGCGGCCGCGCTGGCCGTTGTCACCAATTGACCGTTTCTTTTAACTGAGGATCCGACATGCAGAAACTGCAACCGATGTTAGTTCGTCGTTTTTTTGGTGTTTTAGCTACTGTTCTTGCCATCACAACTTTTGCCGTCGCCCAGGAGACTCCACAAAGAGCCACCTACGTAAAGATAAAGAACTTCGGGCAGATGGACGATCGCTTTTTCCGCGGGGCGCAACCCAAAACTGAAGAAGATTACAAGGCTCTGGCCGCGCTGGGGATCAAAACGATCATCGACTTGACCGACGATCCAAAAGAGTACGAGAAGCCGTTGGTCGAGTCGCTGGGAATGAAGTACGTACACATTCCCATGATCGCGAAAAAGTATCCCACTCCAGCAGCTACGGAAGCGTTCTTAAAAACCGTGAACGACCCGAGCACCGGAAAGTTTTACCTCCACTGCGCCGGCGGCCGGCATCGCACAGGCGCGATGGGTGCGGTTTATCGTTACGAGTTTTACAACTGGGACTTCGACAAGGTTTATCAGGAAATGAAGCAATACGACTTCTACACGAGCTGGGGTCACGGCGCGTTCAAAGACTTCGTGAGGGACTATCACGCGAAGAAGCAAGGGAACAACGCGAACGCCGCTGAGGCGCCACAAAAGGACGACAAGCAGTAAGTCGTGCTTTAGTTGAAAGATGAGAAGGCCGCTCTGATCACTCAGAGCGGCCTCTTTGTTCGTAGCAGGGGACGTTCTTGCTGGAAGCTGGCGCGAAATTGGGATCAGCCCGCAGGGCTGAAAGAAGAGTAGCCGGGGCGTTGAGCGCGTGAGCGCGATACCCCCGGATCGAGTGTCTTTGGATTTCTGACCCTTGAAAGGGTCACAGAACTTGTTTGCACCCCTTCAGGGTGCGCATTCCGCGCTGACGTTTCCGGTTCTACGCTTCGCTGCGACCCCCGGCTACTCTCTGACAACCCTGCGGGCTGCGAACCTGGTTGATGGGCCAAGTAGATTAATACCGACTAGAGTCCATCGAGACTTACTTGTAGATATACGTCTGGCTGTCTTTCTGTTCCCACTCGACGCTGTCGATGTTCTCTCGATCGGCTGCGAGTATTTCCTCGCTCAAGCGGTCGGTGCTGATGGCGGCATTCATGTGCACGACGTAAACGATCTTCCCTAGTGGATCGTCTTCATCCTGCCGATTAATCTCACGGAGTTCCATGTCGAATTTGTGCCGGTTGAAAATTCCCTTCAACACATTGTGGGTGTGATCGACGTTCTTAGATTCGACCGCGACCTCCATTGATCGAAACACCTGCGATTGCTCAAACGACTCGAGAATCGCGAGGGCAAGCAGCACAAACAGGCTCAGAATAATCGCCATGTCCCAGCGACCGACACCCGCGGCCAGCCCAACGCCGAGACAAACCAACAGCACAGTGATCTCTTTCGGATCGCGAATGTTGGTGCGAAAGCGAACCAGCGATGCGGCCGCAAAAATGCCGAAAGCGCGCGCCGCGCTGTCACCCACGACCATCATCATCGCCGCGGCCACCACGGCCATCAGAATCTGTGTCTGCCCGACAAAAGGATTGCGGCGGCTGACCGCGACTCCCCGACGCGGACGGAACGCCAGAATCGCGGCGAGCAAAGCTGCCAGGGCAAATCGCAAAGTGACGATCGCCGCTGTGGCGGCCCAGTTTCCGGAATGTGACGGCGCTACATCCGGCGAACTCTCAGCAAATAAATCGCCAAACAACGTGCCGCTATTCCGTTTTGCAGGCTCAGGTGAACTCTTTGGCGCTTCAGCCGGAGACGACTTGGGTTGGGCGCCGACACCTGCGTCGGCAGTCGCGGCGGCGTTGTTGATATCTGGGCGATCGCGAAGCACGTAAGCCAGGCCACCGCTTATCAGCAGGATGAGTGCGAAAGTACTTAGGACTGTCAGACTAAGCCTGTTCATCTCTTCATTCCTTTACATTGACGCGGCGAATTTATTGCGCGTGCTTGGCCCACAACCGCCGGCGCTTCATTGGGTGGACGCTCCCGCCCGATGGTGCGCTGTTGCGGCCTTCAAAAAAGAGTTGGCTGTTGAATGGTTCCTCACCCACGCCGATTTGCGGTTTCTGATAAGTGCCTTCCGCCGTCAGAATCCGCGCGGCCATGTTGTCGCGTAAGTAAGCGGGCACCACGACGTCTTTCAGGTATGACTTAAGTTGCTCATCCCGCACCGGCGTCACAACCTCGACGCGCCGGTCCATGTTCCGCGACATCCAGTCGGCTGAGCCGATGTAAACCTCGTCATCGCCGCCGTTCGCAAAATGAAAAATGCGACTGTGTTCCAGGAAGCGGCCGACGATGCTGCGCACGTGAACTGTTTGCGACAGCCCGGGCACGCCCGGACGCAGCATGCACGAGCCGCGCACGATCAGATCGATTTTGACCCCGGCTTGCGACGCGCGATAGAGCGCATCGACTGTGTCCAGATCGGTTAACCGGTTCACCTTCGCGGCGATGTAAGCTTCGCGACCAGCTTCGGCGTGTTCCCGCTCACGTTCGATCAAACTCAACATCCGATGCCGCAGGTTCACAGGCGCGACCAGAAGCTGCTTGTATTCTTTTTGGAGCGAGAAACCGGTGAGGAAATTAAATAAGTCGGTCGCGTCCTCACCGATTTCCGGATCGCTGGTAAGCAGGCCGAGGTCCGTGTAAAGCCGCGACGTGGTCGGATTGTAGTTGCCCGTCGCAATGTGCGTGTAGGTTTGCAGACCTTCTGCCTCGCGCCGCACGACCAATGCAAGTTTGCTGTGCGTCTTCAGATTCACGAGTCCGTAAACCACGTGCACTCCCGATTCGGCCAGACGCTTCGCCCATTCGATATTGTTCTCTTCATCGAAGCGTGCCTTGATCTCGACCACCGCGGTGACTTGCTTGCCGCGCTCGCTCGCCTCGATCAGGGCCTTTGGAATTGGCGAGTTCTTCCCGGTGCGATAGAGACAAATCTTAATCGCCACCACCTGCGGATCGTGCGCGGCCGCCTGAATGAACTCAACGACCGTCGTGTAAGACGTGTACGGATGATGCAGCAGGACATCCTGTTTCTTCAGCGCATCAAACGGAGAAGTCTTGCGGCGCAAAGGCGCCGGCACCGTCATCTGGATCGGCTTATCTCTCAATTCAGGGCGTTCGAGATCGTAAAGCTCCATCAGGCTGCCTGCACCCAGCACGCTGTCGATCACATAAACATCGTCGCGCTGAATACCCATCGACTTAACCAGATAGTCCACCATCTCCTGGGGCATCTGCGACGAAACTTCCAGACGCACCGGCAAGCCAAACCGGCGCTCGCGCAGCGACTCTCTGATCAAGCCGAGTAAATCCGCTGCTTTGTCTTCTCTGATTTCGACGTCCGCATCTCGCGTGACGCGAAACATATAGCCTTTGCTCAACTGCGCGCTGACGAACAAGTGGTGAATGTTCGCTTCGATCAGCTCTTCCATCAGCACGAACCGCTGCTCGCCTTCTTTTACCGGGACCAGACGCGGACAGAGCGGCGGGACCTTAATGCGCACGAACCGCACGGTGTCTTCAGTTGCGTATTCGCCGCTGATCAAAGCTCCGGTGTGCGCGTGATCGGCGTGGCGTTCCGCGGTCAAACCAATGTTCAGGCTCAGGTTCGACATGTAAGGAAACGGGTGCGCGGGATCGACGGCCTGCGGCGTCAACATGAGGAAGACGTTCTTCATGAAGTATTCGGACAGGCCCTTCTTTTCCGGTTTCGTCAGTGACGCGTACGGCATAATCACCACGCCGGCGTCCTTCAATCCCGGAATCACTTCGTCGCGCAACAAGCGACTGTGCTCCTCGACCATCGGCAGCACCCGCTCGCGAATCACTCTCAATTGATCGGCTGGACTTAGCTCGCCCGGCATCGGTTCCAGCTCATCAGCCTCAAGCATTTCCTTCAAACCGGAAACGCGCACCATGAAGAATTCATCGATATTGCTTGAGAAGACCGCGAGAAACTTCAGTCGCTCGAGCAAAGGCACCGACTTGTCCGCGGCCTCTTCCAACAGCCGCTTAAAGAACTCGAGCTGCATCAGGTCACGGTTGAATACTGACCACGAAAGAAAGCGATGGCGCTTCCCTTTTTTGCCGTCAGGAGATTTCCGTTCGGGGTCGAATATCGGCTGGTTATTATTGGGTTTCATGAATGACAGGACGAATCTCGAGACGAAGATTGCCTATGTCGGATTCCAGGTAGCGCGCGCCTGAACACTCTCGATTGTTCCGGTTTCGATTATATATGCAGACAAGCGATGGCCGTACACGCAACCAGTGTCCAAACCCAGCGCGTTAGGCCCCCGGCGCGGCTCGTCGGCGGGCCAATGACCAAACAAAACCATCTTCTCGCCATCGTAAGCGTCGTACCAGGGATCGCCATGCCTCGCCTCGCGCTTCGGGCCCAACGAACGCATTAAAGTCATGTCCTCGGTCGTTTGAGAATGCAACGCCACGTTCGGCCGCAGCCCCGCGTGGACGATCAAGTGTTTTTCCAGCTCGATGATGAACGGGAGCTGATTCAGAAACGGCAGAAACCGCTCCTTCTCATGCTTCAGTTCTTTGTGCGTCGGTTTTTGTGAGCCGGTGAGTTTAAACTTCTCACCATTCCAACGCCGCCGCAACGCCAAATCGTGATTGCCGATGACCGCTGTAAATCGTTTGTCGCTCATGAACAGCTCGAGCACTTCGCGATTCTTTGGTCCCTTCGTGATGAGATCGCCGACGCAAATCAAGCGGTCGTCATCAGTGAACGCCACTTTATCGAGCAGCGCCTGAAGTTCATCGTAACAGCCGTGAAGATCTCCAACGACGATTGTGCGCGATGCCATTTAGTCTGAACTCACTCCCCTTTGAAAGCGGCTACGAGTACCCTCCCCGCTGCGGGGAGGGTTAGGACGCGCGCCTCAACCTTCTCCCTACACCTCTCCGCACCGCGAGAGGGGAAAAGAACCACCAGTTTGAGACCTAGTTCGAGCACCGCGCGGTAATGATCATGTTGGCTTTGCGCGTGAACTCGGCCGTCCATTCCTCGGCCGGTCGATCGCGCTCGGCGTTGCGTGAAGCGCGAAAGACCTTGGTGATTGTGCCGTTTGTTTTTTCGGCCTCCAGCAGCCTTTGCAGACCTTCGGCCAGAAGCTGCCGGCCGGCTTCGCTGATCTTCGCATCGCCCACACTCTTGGCCGCGGTCGTGCACTGGCCATCGCTGACTTTGATCGGATCTTTTTTCTTCCAACCTTCGAGTTTCGCTTTGTTCTCGCTGGCGCTTGAGTAACCGAACGTTGATCCCATATCGCCGACGTAGAAGACGGCCTCGCCGGGTTTGCACCTGCGCTGGTTGCCTTCTTTGGATGAATCGAGACAAGCGATCTTGTGATTGTCGGTTTTGGTATCACCGTGATCGATGAATCCCAGCCAAAGTTTGAACGCATCGATCTGTGCGCGCGGCGCGGTACCTGAGAGCTTCGCGAGAGTTTCAGACAGCCCGGCTGAATCTTTGTTGTTGCAGTTCACATCGATACCACGTCCGAGTGACATCTCGATTCCGGCCGCGGGTTGAAACGGCGTCCACTGCGCGCCCTGAAAACTTTTCGTCAGACTCTTCTGACAGTCCGGACAATTCACATCCGCAACCCATTCATCATCGGCAAAGAAACCAAGCGCTTGTGAGAATCTTGACGACAGGAACTCCCCCTGAATTTCTCCGTTGCGGCGGTCCTTCGCTTGCCCTTTGAAGTGGGGCTTCACTTTGTAGCGAACCAGCTCGCCATCACCGTCAACATTGCCCGGCACCGAACAATGAAATTTCGGAGTTGTACCCGCTCCGGGGGTTTCATCCTTATTGGCGACGCATTGAATCGGGCGCGCCAGCCCATTCGCATCAACCGGTGGCGAACCGCGGCGCGGGCCGTCGGCCACGTTGTAGCCCAGCACCGGGTCATAACCCGGATGAGGCGCGCGCCAAACCATCGCGCTGCGCTCGGCGCGTTCGCGCTCCTCTTGCGAGAAGCACACTTGTTGAGCTGCCGCGCTTTTCGCGAAAGCGGTTCCTGCTAAGACGACGACGAATGCGATAAATATGCGAGACGATTTTCTGAACACGGATATCCCCTCAATCTGTAAGTTTCGAATCGGCAACCGATGCCACTGCCAATCCCTCAGTCCGTTGGGGGAAAGACTAACTATGCGTACTGAGTTGTTTGTAACGCCAAACAGATTAGCATTTTTGGCGGGTGTTTCAGAATGGGCGTGGCACAGACTTCAGTCTGTGGTTTCAAGTTACAAAAGACGCGAGTCGAATCACAGACTGAAGTCTGTGCCACTCAATCACTTCCGCGAGTGAGCCGCGCTGGCGAGGGTTCCCGGCGGCGAGGTGTTGAGCCGGCTGAAATCCGGATGAAGAAAAACAACGCGCCCGGCGACGATTGTCGCCACCGCCGCGCCCGTCATCGTGCGCCCGTGGAATGGCGTGTTTCGGCTTCTCGATGCCGAGCGCGAAACATCAAACGTCCAGATCATCTCGGGATCGAGAATCGTTACGTCGGCTCGCGCGCCGGGCCGGAACGCGCCCCGGTCCTCAAGCTTGAGAATGCGCGCGGGATTTGTCGCGCAGAGTTCTACGAAGCGCTCCAGCGAGATCACGCCATGCTTCACCAGGCCATCCATAGCTAAGCCAACAGAAGTTTCCAAACCGATAATCCCGAACGGAGCTTGATCGAATTCGAGCTCTTTCTCATCAGCATGATGCGGCGCGTGGTCGCTGGCGATGGCATCTACAGTGCCGTCACCCAGGCCTTCGAGAATTGCTTCGACATGATCGCGACTGCGCAAAGGCGGGTTCATCTTGGTGTTCGTGTCGTAAGCCGGCGCGTCACGCTCTCCCGCCACGGCGTCGTCGGTTAACGTCCAATGGTGCGGCGCAACTTCGCAGGTGACGGACAGCCCTCGTTCTCTTGCCCGCCGCACCGCCGCAATCGCCCCGCGTGTCGAAAGATGCGCGAGGTGAACGCGAGCGCCGCTGAGCTCAGCGAGCGCGCAATCACGCAAAGCGTCAACTTCTTCGGCCGTCGCGGGCGCGCCGCGCAAGCCGAGCACGAGCGACCAATGGCCTTCGTGCATTACGCCGCCGCGCGCGAGCGACTTGTCTTCACAATGATCGATGATCGGCAAATCGAATCCGCGCGCGTATTCCATGGCGCGACGCATCATCGCCGCAGTCGGCACGGGCCGCCCGTCGTCGGACACCGCGACAATCCCGGCGTCTTTCATCTCACCCATCTCGGCGAGCTCCGACCCGTCGGAGTTCTTTGTGACCGCGCCGATCGGAAGCACGCTGGCGAGATTCGCGCGCTCAGCCTGCTCGATCACAAATCGCGTGACTGCCGCGTTGTCGTTAACCGGATGCGTGTTCGGCATCGCGCACACGGTCGTAAAGCCGCCGGCCACCGCTGCTGCAGCGCCGCTGGCAATCGTCTCTTTGTATTCCTGGCCCGGCTCGCGCAGGTGCACGTGCATGTCGATGAAGCCCGGAGCCACAATCAACCCTGTGGCGTCGATCACTTCGGCGTCTTCGGGTGTCGCATCACTGTGGCTGGCAAGTCCGACCACGCGGCCGTCTTCGATGAAAAGACTCTTACCGGTGTTGGTTCCCTGCGCCGGATCGACGATGTATCCGTTTTTGATTAAGAGGCGCATCGTTTAATTGCGAGTCCCCCGCGTTTGATGTCGAGTCCTGCCGCGCACGCCACCCGCGGCGCGCGATTCCAGATCATCTTCACCCGGATGCACGGACGGCAACTCAGCATGTTCAGATCCGGCCAGCAAATAAAGCACCGCCATGCGAACGGCTACGCCGTTTGTGACTTGATCGAGAATCAGTGACCGGCCGCCGTCAGCTATCTCGGAAGAAACCTCGATGCCGCGATTCATCGGTCCGGGATGCATGACAATCGCGTCGGGCGCGGCAAGACTCAGATGATTCGGGTGCAAACCGTAGTGCACGGCGTATTCGCGCATGGACGGGAAGAAGGCATCGGTCTGACGCTCGCGCTGAATTCGCAACACCATCACCACGTCGGCATCGGCCACCGCGTCTTCGATGCGTTGCTCAACTCGAACGCCCTGTTCAATTAATTCCGCGAATTCGCGCGGGACGAGCGTCCCCGGCCCGGCGACGCTCACCGTTGCCCCTAATTTCGACAGCAGATAAACGTTCGAGCGCGCGACGCGCGAGTGCAGGATGTCGCCGATAATCGCGACCTTCAAACCTTCGATGCCATTTTTGTGTTCGCGAATCGTGAGCGCGTCCAGCAGCGCCTGGGTCGGATGTTCGTGCGAACCGTCGCCTGCGTTGACGATGGCGGCATCGCACACGCGCGTCAGATGATAAGGCGCGCCGGCGGAAGCATGCCGGATGACGATGCAGTCGGGTGACATCGCCTGAAGATTGCGGGCCGTGTCCAGCAGCGTCTCGCCTTTCGAGACGCTCGACGTCGACACGCTGATGTTGATCGCGTCGGCTGACAAACGTTTCGCGGCAATCTCGAACGAAGTGCGCGTGCGCGTGGATGCTTCAAAGAAAAGATTGATTACGGTGCGGCCACGCAGCGCCGGCACCTTTTTTATTTCCCGCTTTGAGATATCGCGGAACGACTCAGCAGTATCGAGCAGATGCGTGATTTGCTCGGCCGAGAGTTCGCGAATGCCCAGAAGGTGTTTCATCTGAAAAAACTGTCAGTGGTCAGTGGTCAGTGGTCAGTTGCAAATGCCGGAGGTTCGAGAACAACTGACGACTGACAACGAACAACTGACTACTAACATAAAAAAAGCGGCCTCGGAGGCCGCTTCACGCTGCCGCTTCGGCTGCGGGTCGCTCGACGATCAGGACTCCTTCGTCCTCGTCAAAGTCCGTCAACATCACTTTAATAATCTCACTCTTCTTCGTCGGCACATGTTTGCCGATGTAGTCGGCCTGAATCGGCAGCTCGCGATGCTCGTTGCCCCGATCGACCAGGACGGCGAGTTGCACGCGTCGCGGGCGGCCGAAATCGATTAACTGATCCAGCGCCGCGCGCACAGTGCGCCCGGTGTAGAGCACGTCGTCAACCAGAACAATCGTGCGGTTCTCGATGTCGCCCGGCAATTCAGTCCCGCTGACAATTGGTTTTGCCCCAACCGTCGAAAGATCGTCGCGATACAAAGTGATGTCGAGGATGCCAACCGGCGGACGCGTGCCTTCCAAATCCTCTATTTTGTCGGCGATCCGGTTCGCCAAAGGCACACCCCGACGACGAATTCCCACCAACACCAGATCCGTTAGTCCGTGATTTTCTTCGACGATTTCAGAAGCGAGTCGGGCAAGCGCGCGATTGATTCGCGCGTCGTCCATGATGCGGGCCTTTTCAGTGAATTCCACCGGCGTCAGATACTAACAACAGAAGTGATGAGAGACAAGTTGCGAGTGACAAGAAAACAGGCTTACGGCTAAACTCAACGTCGGGCCGGCGAACTTGTCGCTCGCCACTTGTCACTTGTCACTGTAATCTCGTCACTTGTCACTTTACAGTTCCATCGTCCGTCCAATTCTCTTTCGCCTGCCGGCAGAGACGGCGCACCACTTCGCTCTGTCGTCGCTGTCCGGAGCGTTGGGCGTCGAAGCCGTTCGCCATGCAGTCGAAAAGCGCCACAAACGAGCGCCGTTTGGAAAACTGAAAAGGTTCGGGCTGACTTTTTCGAACCCGGTCGGCCTCGCTGCGGGTTTCGACAAGAACGGTGAAGCGACCGACGCGTTAAGCGCACTCGGATTTGGATTTATTGAAGTTGGAACTGTGACGGGAGAAGCGCAGCCCGGCAATCCTAAGCCACGCATTTTTCGCTTGCCGAAGGATCGGGCGCTTATTAATCGGCTCGGTTTTAACAATACCGGCGCGAAGCAGGTCGTGAAGAACTTGAAAAAGCACCGAGCGGATTGCGTGCTGGGAATCAACATCGGCAAGTCGCGCAGCGTCCCTGTCGCAAAAGCGATTCCCGATTATCTGAAGACATTCGGAATCGTTTACGAAATCGCTGACTACATCGCGGTGAATGTCAGCTCGCCGAACACGCCGCAGCTTCGCGAATTGCAGCAGCCGGACCTGCTCAATGACCTGTTGACCTCTTTGCAAGGTCGCAATCGCGAGCTTGCGGAAAAGCATTCGCTGACGGCGCCACGCCCGCTGCTCGTAAAAATCGCGCCCGACCTCAGCGAAGACGAACTTAGCGCGATCCTCGCGGTTGCGCAGAAAAACGAAGTCTCAGGTATCATCGCGACCAACACGAGCGTTAACCGTGCAGGATTGCAGACATCGAATGCGCGGGTCGCTGAGATCGGCGAGGGCGGTTTGAGCGGCGCGCCAATCAACCGTCGCTCGGACGAAGTCATTCGCATGATTTATCGTCTGACCAATGGAACAATGCCCGTCGTGGGAGTTGGGGGAGTGTTCACAGCGGAAGACGCGTGGGAAAAGATTTGCGCCGGTGCGAGTTTGATTCAAATTTACACCGGCTTCATTTACGAAGGGCCGGGTATTGCACGCCGGATCAATGAAGGTTTGCGTCACTTCGTTTCAAAAGAAGGATTCGTATCGCTGGATGAAGCAGTGGGCTGTCGAGCATGACGGTACGCACGCCTCCGGCGTGCTGCATGCCAGAGGCATGCTTACCGAAGATCTGTAATGCAGAACGCACAAAACAAATTAATCGTCGCTCTCGACGTCGAGAATGCCGACAGCGCGCTGGCGCTGTTCGAAGAACTGCGCAGTGTTGCCGGCATGTTCAAGATCGGTTCGCAGCTTTTCACCGCCGCGGGACCTAACATCGTGCGCGAGATTGTGGCAAAGGGCGGAAGAGTTTTCCTCGATTTGAAATTCCACGACATTCCTAACACCGTCGCGGCCGCCGGCGTCGAAGCGACCCGGCTGGGCGTTTCAATCTTCAATGTACATGCGAGCGGCGGAGTGGAGATGATGAAGCGCACTGCCGATGCGGTGTCCGAGACTGCGGAGCGCGAAGGGATCGCCAGACCGAAGGTGATCGCGGTGACGCTGCTGACCAGCATGGACGACGAGACGCTCGGCGGCATTGGTATCGACAGGGCCGCGAGACAGCTTGTGACCCACTTCGCCCGCGCCGCCGCCGACAGCGCCCTGGACGGCGTGGTCGCCTCGCCGCAGGAAATCGGACTGATCCGCTCGTCGGTAGCTCAACAAAAATTCCTGATCGTTACTCCCGGCATCCGGTCTGCCACTGATGCCGCGAACGATCAACGCCGGACGATGACCGCCGCGGAAGCGGTGCGTGCCGGCGCTGATTATCTTGTCGTGGGCCGGCCGATTACCGCCGCCGTGAATCGAATTGAAGCTGCGCGCGGCATCGTGGTTGATATGACCAAGGCGCTCAGCAACTGACATGAGCCACAGAAGATACACACGAATCAGCACCGATAGAGTTGCATTTTCTTATCCGTAAAGATCTATGTTCATCGGTTGCTTTCATCTGGAACAAAGCCCGCTGCAAAGCGTTGATTAGGAATGACGTTGCGTCGCCCCTTACCTGTCTCTTATCATTCAAACGTGCACCGAAAAGTCACCTCACTAATCGCAGCATGTCTGGCCGCCCTGATCTTGACGTTCACGGGTGTACTCGCGCAGCAAAAGCCGGAAGCGGCAGTCCAGCCGTTCAATGCGGCGGTGTATCGCGTCGGTGAGCGGTTGACCTACGACGTGTCGTTCGCGCAGTTCGTAAGCGCCGCGCATGTCGACATGTATATCGCCGGTCGTGGCCGTTACTTCGATCGCGAAGGCATCGAACTTCGCGCGCATGTCGAAACTACTGGCATAGTCAACGTGGCGCTGCTCGCCCTGAATAACGATTATGTGAGCTACGTCGATACTTTTACCGGATTGCCTTACCGGTCGCAGACAGTAGTGCGCGAAGCCGGCCGTGCGACTGAAGCGTCCAGCGAATACAACCAGGCTGCCGGAACTGAAGCAATTCCCGGAAGGCGCGCAGGCGAGGTCCTTGGTACTTACGACTTGCTGTCCACGGTTTACCGTATCCGCGCGATGCCTTTGTCGGAAGGTTCCTCGTTCTCAATTAACGTACGCATCGACACGCAGGATTACCAGGCCGACGTTAAAATCATCGACCGCCAACTGATCAAGACGAAGGTGGGCTCATTCAACACGCTCGTCGCGCGCGTGAGTGCCAGTTCGGGACCGCTCTCAAACATTCGTGTGTATCTCACGGAAGATGAATGGCATGTGCCGGTGCTGGTCACGGCGAAACACAAAGACGGAGAGATTCGTGCAGAGTTGGCTGCGTCGCAGCTGAACACCCCGCCGCCAACTGCGACGCCCACGCCACCGCGAGTCGTGCCACCTTCTGACGGGCGAGCGTTGACGCCAGTCCCGAGCCCGACCACGCCGGTGTCCGCCACTCGTTTGAATCTTCCGTTCAATGTCGGCGAACAATTGAACTACCAGGTGTTTCTCGGCGCGACCGGACCGGCCGTTGGGTCAGCGAGTTTTTCCGTGGCCGCGCGCGGGCGTTATTTCAATCGTGATGGACTGTTGCTGACGGCGACTGCGCAAACGACGAACGCCGGGGCGCGCGTGTTTTACGTCAACGACAAGATTTCGTCCTACGTGGATCCGGAAACGTTACTTCCCTTTCGCACTGAGATGAATTTCGCGGAGGGCACCTGGCGCAGCACGCGCGGCTACAGCATCGATCAGAATCGTGGCGCGGTAACGACTGATACTCGAACGCGCATCGAAATCCCGGTCGGCACGCACGACTTGATTTCTTTGCTCTATGCAATTCGCACGTTTGATTTGTCGCCGCCCTCGACCGCTCTGTCACAGGCAAAGCGAAACGCGATTTCGATACTCGCTATCAACCAGCCGCGCACGTTGTTTGTCACGGCGCAGAAGCGGGAAACGATTGAGCTTAACGGTCAAAAGGTCCCCGCGCTGCTGCTGACATTAACCAGCGATGACGGCGCCGCTGACCGGCTGCAACTGCGACTTTGGGTGGGTGATGATTACCGACACCTGCCGCTGAGGATTGAGGCAGTAACGCCGCTCGGACCTGTGCGCGCGGATCTCACAATCAGAGCTAACACGCCGCGCTAACAACTCTCGTTATCCCTGAGATTCGAACGGCATCTGATGTCAAAAGATCTACAAGCGCATCATAGTCGGTTCTGTCGGCACTCAGCCTCGCCGTGAAGGTTTTTCTTAGACGTGCAGGAATAAGAGTTCGGAAGGGGAAACAATGAAAAACATTTTGCTGCTTGCCGGTTTTGCTCTGCTAATTAGTTACTCGACACCGCTTGTCGCGCAATCACAGAGTGATCGGTCGCAGACGTCACCGGACGAAGGTAAGACAAAAACTAAAGACGGCCGGACGATTGCGCGGGACAAGTCCAAACCCGTGCGTAAGGCGATCGAGGATTGGTACGCCCGCAACATGGCGGCATTCAAGGCAAAAGATTTGGCGGCAATCATGGCTTTGCGCGCCGACGATTTTCACACGGTCACGCCGGACGGCACGGTAAACACGCGGGCTTACATGGAGACGCGTACCCGACTCTTCCTCGAGAGAATCGACCATTTCATCTCACAGGATAATCAAATCGGAACGATTGAGGTGGAGGGCGATTTGGCGAGCGCTGACATAAGTCAAAAGACTGTTCGGATGCAACGCTTTCCAGATGGCACATTACACAAGGTCGAAAGCGCCGTCGTGCAGCGCGAGACCTGGAAGAAAACTGTCGAAGGGTGGAAGTTGTACCGCGTAGATAATATTCGTGACGGGGATCTGCTCCTCGACGACAAACCTTACAAACCCAATCAGTGACCGTTCACTTAGCTCAACGGAATTTGGAAACAAGCTGAGTGCAGTGAAACCTAGCCGCCAGTAGATCGGAGCGGCGAAAGGCAGATCATGACAGCCACAAAATACATTGGCGCTCCCTTCCTGACCGTCGGGATCGCCTTCATCACGCTCGGCGCCATCGGACAACGCGCCTTTCTGGCTATCGGTCTGGCCTTTCTCGTCCTTGGAATCATCCTTCTTGCTCAGAGCCGCCGAGCCGGCGGATAGGCCCACTATCAGACAAGTCGAAGCGTGAGGACTGTTATGAAACGTTTCTTACCCGCCCTACTGTTGATGATCGTCACTCTTTTCGCTGGACATAGTGCGTTCGGGCAAGACACGAAGCCACAACCTTCGGCCAGAGATATAGCGCGCAAGGTCAGCTTGAGATGCTCACCCGGCAGGCTCTATCTGGGTGACACACTTACGCTCAATATGTCCGTCCCTCACGGCCGGGACCTGGCGATCCTTGGTCCTGACAATAAGTTTTTTTGGTTGCGATCGTGGGAGCCGAATGACGAAGCCGCGACCGCCAGCTGGTATGCATTTGAAAAAATGAAGCTGCTTAAGATTGTCACGGCTGAGGCAAATGGCCGTGTCAGCACTGATGACGAACCAATCTTCACTAAGACCGGGTGGTACCGGATCCGAGTCAGCTACAACCTGGAAACGGACGACGGGACGCCAGTCAATGAGTGCAGAGTCTATTACACGCACAGGCGTCGTCCCGCGCGGGGGTAAGTCAGGAACCGCATGAGAATCCTCAGGTATGCTCTTACGGCTTTGTTCGGATTGATTGGCGTGCTGGCCCTGTTCCGCACTGTTGAGCGGATGGCAACTGGCGGCGGCTTATCACCGTCACAGGTAGTCATCGCAATCGTGATGTTGCTGTTGGCGGTGTTGTGCGTGCGAAAGGCCCGTGCTGCAACCTAAGTTATGCGTTCGCCGCTTTGCCTGTCGAGTTTAGTAATGATCATCCTAATCAATGGCTCATTCGGTATTGGTAAAAGCACCGTCGCGCGCCTTCTCCGCCGTCGCGTCCCACGAAGTTTGGTCTACAACCCGGAATGGGCCGGCTCAATTCTGATGCGATTGCCGAGGTGGGTAAAACTGCGTGGCGCCGGCACCGATGACTTCCAGGACATCGACCTGTGGCGAAGGTCGGTTATCTCTGGCGTGCGGCTTTTTCAGACAGTTACAACCGGCGCAGTAATCGTGCCGATGGCCTTCAGCCGCCGTGAGTACTTCGATGAGGTGGTGGCAGGTCTGAAATCGCTCGACCCGAATGTTCGCGTGTTCTGCCTGAGAGCGGATCTGGCGACGATCCTCGAACGGCTCGGCGCCAGGAGCCGGCGCGGCCGCGCCCGCGCTGTTGACTGGAGCGTGCGAAAGGCGCGTCTGTGTGTCGCGTCACATGAAGATGAGCACTTCGGGGAACCGGTAAACACCGTGCAGGCGAGCGCGTCCCAAGTCGCTAAGACGATCCTCCGGCGGCTGAGCGCCGGATCCCAACACTGTCGATCCGGGTTCTGACCTATCAGGCGTACAACCGGATCACGCGCTCAATCGCGCGCTTACAAACCTTGCAGAAGAAATCCGTTCGCGAAAACATGATGCAGTCCACCTGCGGCCGGTAGAATCCCTTGGCTTCGTACATCGCGCCTTCGAAAGCACCGACTCGCCCGTTGTACTTCTCTTTCGCCATCATCGCATCGACCATGCGACGGTCTTCGCGAAACAGCGCTTCCATTTCGGCTTCCGGCCGATTGTCTTTGCGAAGCTGCGCGCGCCGCGCACTGTATTGCCGCGAGTAGGCTTCGAACTCCTCTTTGCTCCAGGGCGTCGGAAGCGGCGTGTCGGCATCGACGAGGTCTTTCCACTTCAGGTTCTTCCTATCGAGCAGCGCGGTTGCGTTCGGCTCCCAGGGCTCGATGCGTTCCGCGGCGGGGGCGTAAGCGACCGGGGACGTGTAGTACTCATCAGCCAGAGCCGCGAAGTGGTGCCCGAACTCATGCACAAACACATAAGGCGCGAACGCGTTGTCCGCCGCAACCGTGCTGTAGAGATTGAAGATTCCCCCGCCGCCGTACGTCCGTCCGTTCACCAGCACTTCGATAAACTCGTACGGCGCAAACTGCGCGACCTTGCGCAGCCGCTGATTGTCGAAGGCCAGGATGTAACGTTCGGAACCGAACGCGTCATAAGTCGAAATCGAGTCGCGATAGATGCCGGTTGACGGTCGCGAAATACCTGATTGCGCGGCGGGCGGACAAAGACCCCAGACGTTGAACGCCGTGCGGTTCTCTTTGAAAGGTGAAGTCTCAAACAGGACCTTGATCAGACGCCGCGCATCGGCTACGAACTTGCTTTGCTCGCGCGCAGTGTAACCGTCGCCCAGCAGAAGCAGATCTACTTTCGTTGCCGGATCCCCCATACGCTGAATTGGGATCAGCCGCGCCGGCGCGGTGGGCTTCGATCGATCGATGAACATGTCCTTGGGATCGATCGAGAATTTCCAGGCCTCGTGCCATTTGTTCTTCGCGTCGCGCTTTCGCAGCACGATCTCGACCGGCGCATCCGGCGCGGGAAAGCGCAGCGACTCGCTAAACGTCCGCATGACACGACCGGCTTCGTCGGTTGTCTCCCACTCGCCATAAACCGACGCGAAGCCGCGCGAATACAACACGCGGTTCGTTTTCGCCTCGCGCACTTCGAAAAAATATTTGCCGTAGTCGGTCGGGTCGATCGTTTTCGTCATGTCGCCGGGCCAGGGCAAAGGCTCGATGACCACGCGATCGAAACTGAACGTTTCGTGTTTGGCGTCGCCGGTGTGGAAATAGTCGAGCCGCATGGTCTGCGGCGCGGCATATGAAGTTAACGAAACACACGCAACCAGCAGAAATAGTTTCAGGACCGAAAGGATGTGATTCATGAACCCCATTGTAACTTAGTAAGCATTTCAGACTGGAACGCGTTGTGACCGTCGGTTATCCGCTTGACTCACCTCTGAAACTTCGAAAGAATTTTAACCACTGAATCTGGAGAATCGATTTACTGTATGAAGAAATTTACCGCCATTGCTGACGCAGCCAGGCTGGTTCTGTTGATCGGATTCGTGGTCATGGTTACCGCGGCGCCGGCTCGCGCGCAGGAAATCAGGATTACGGTGTCACAGACAGTGGCCCTCAATAATGAGCGCGTTGAACCGTCCGGTCTGGTGCCGCTATCGGGCACTCAGCTTCTGGTGGCCGACGATAAACAACCTGGTCTTGTGGTGGTCGATTCAACCACCGGCAAGATTGCCGGCGAAGCCTTGCCGGTCGGAACAGTCCAGAAGAATCTGGATTGGGAAGCAATGGCGAAAGACCCGGAAGGAAACTATTACCTCATCGGTTCCCGTTCGCAGCTATTCAGTTTCCACTTTGACGAGCGACAGGCTAAGCATATAAATCCGACGTCAAAACCGCTGAATACTAAGCTCGAAATCGAGGGTTTAGCGGTTCGGAAACTCGACGGGCACACGGAAGTCTCGTTTGGCATTCGTGATAGATCTGGCGAAATCAAAGTCTATCGAAGCGCCTTCGATAATGCCCAGCCACTGTCCCTGACGCCTTTCTTTAAGTTCAAAGCGCAAATGACACAGGCTGTGGAGTGGCATCTGTCATCGATCGAGTATGTGCCGGAGCTACGCGGCTTTTTGATCATCACGACGACTGAGAATTCGCGGGACAACTCGTTCTACGGTAACCGGCTCTGGTTTGTCCCTGAAGAGGACTTGCCCCGGGCACAGCCAAAGTCAACCGATACCTTTACGGACGTGAAGCCACTAAGCAGCGATGTGTTTGAGAAGGAAATGAAAGCAGAAGGACTGACCGTCCTGTCGTACGACAGAAAAAAGAATGCGGTGACTTTGGCGATTGTGTATGACAACGATCTTGCCTGGTTGACCAGAAACCGGCCCAAGATTCCCGGTCCGGCCGCAATGCCTGGCAAGTTGCAGATCGTTGAAGTGAGCCTGTCAACCGGCACAATGAATTCGCGATGAGGAGAACAGATCGCCTGCTCTCACACCGCCGCCTTAGCGGTGCGGACGGTCACCTCGCCAGCCTCAGCCGACGTTTCGACATTGATCGTGCTCGCTTCGCCGCGGATGGCTATTCGCCGCATTGAATCTGCCGCAAACACGTCGACAGATTGAATCAGGCATTCCTCGGGCGCGCTGATGAATCTTTTTAGTCCGGTAGCGTCTCGGCCCTCACTGAGCAGTAGATCCGCATCGAACGCCAGTTCAGTCCGGTCGGCGCTGTTCACATCGTCGCCATCCATTTCCGCAATCGCGACGCCCTGCGGCAACAGATTCATCTCGCCATCGAGATAGATCGTCCACAAAAATCCCATGTCGAGCAGCAGGTGCGCGGCCTCGCCGGCAATCGTCCACCCGAGCACGGTGGCGCCGAGAACGTGCTTGATGACGTGATCCTGATGGGTTGATGTTTCGGCTTCAGTCCAGCTCATGAGTACCAGTCTACAGTCTTGAACAAGACAGTTGGAAGGCCAAATCCGCTTCAGCGCATGCTGTCGCCTTGCGTTATTTTGGCTCAGTCCTCCCCTCTCCGCTTCGCGGAGAGGGGTCGGGGGAGAGGCTAGGCGACCGCTAACCCCACCCTTAATCCCTCCCCACATGTGGGGAGGGAGACAAAAAAGGCTCGCCACGCGCGGGCGAGCCTTTCTAAGATACAACCTATTCGCTTAAAGCTTCGCGAGGATGCCTTTCCACCGAACCCAGGCGTCGTCGCGCGCTTTGCGATTGGCGCGATACATCGTGATTGCTTTGTCGTAGTCTTCCTTAGCTTTCTTGTCCGCGGCTTCGTCGCCGGTCGTCGCGGGTGCTTTCGGCTCCGGCGCATTCGGCTCGCCGGCTCTCATGAATCCGTGGCCGGCGCCCGCGTAAGTCACGGGATCGTATTTCACCGCTTTCTTACCTTCGGGAGTGCCGCTGGCATCCTTCCAGGCTTTCTTCATCGTTTCCATCGCTTCGACCGTCGGCTGGATCGTCGCGTTCACACGCGCGTCATTCTCGGCATAAAAGCCATAGACCGGCGCGTTGATGCGCGCCAACCCGGCCTGATCCACGGCGTAGGGCTGTCCCTGTGCGTTACTGCCTGGCGTGGTGCCATAAAAGACGAACGCAGCTTTCAATGTCGGCCGATTCATGGCGAAGCGAAACGACTGCGTGCCACCCCAGCAGTAACCGGTGACGGCAACTTTTCCATTTGCCGCCGGCAACTTTGCGACATAGTCCGCCACCGCATTCAGATCAGCGGTTATCTGATCCGGTGGCAAATCGCGAATCGCCTGGCCTATGGCATTCCCGCCTTTGGTGGCAACGTCGGCCGTGCCGCCGCCGTTCGGCCCCATGCCGGACAAAAGATCGGGCGCGATGGCGATGTAACCTGCCTCAGCCAATTCATCCGTGAGTTGCATCACCCAATCGCTCAAGCCGCCGATCTCGTGGATCACCACCAGGGCCGTCGCTTTCTTTTTCACTTCGGGATAGATGACCAGGCTGTTTACTTCACGATTGCCATACTTTACCTTCACCCATTCACGGTGCCGCGGCGACTTTCCGAGTTGCGCCTTCGCCCACTCCTGGGTCACCTCCGGCACGTTCGCGACGTCCACCGCAGGCGAGTGATGATGCGCGTCCATCTGTTGGGCCGCTGCGCGCTCAACCACAAAGAAGGCCGACCACGCCACCGCGAGCAACGTCACGGGCAGAACGAGAATGCGCCGAGGCATCTTGATGTTGGTTGTTTGCATGGTTCGGTTGGTTACCGCTTGAATCTTCCTCCTACAAAATATTTCTGCCAATTTTGGTAGCCTTCGCGATACCCGCGGAGAAAGCCATCGCGGTAAGCCTGTTCATAGTCCGCGCGACTCCCTTTACTGGAATGATAACCGACCGGCCGTTTGTGAAAGTGAGAACGCTCGGGATCGTATGTCTGCCCGCGCCGGCCGTCGTTTGCGCCGGTATAGAGCCCGTCGTTGTATCCAAGGTCGTATGCATCCAGACTATCGTCCCGATCGTAATCCGGATAACTAGCCGCGCTGTACGTGACGGTGTCATCGTAAGTCGGCACCTGGTAACACTCATCGCCGCGATAATGACGATGGCCACGGCGATCTCCATCGCGATCCCGCCAACGGCCCCGGTCGCCATCCCGATCACGATGGCGGTCTCTTCCATCGCGACCGCCACCTCGATTACCACCGCCGCTGCCGGCACTGCCTCCGGAATTCCCGCTACCGGAATTGTTACCGCCCGGACTGGCGCTGTCCGGAGTTGAGGCGTGCGTGCGGCCCGGAGCTACTATGTCACCGGCCTCAGTTTCGATCACACGGTCGCGACGATTGCCGCTGCCATCGCCCGACATTGTTCCCCGGACTCGTCCACCGTCTTCGTTAGGCCGGCGGTCGTTGTCGTTTCGGCGATTATCGTTATTGTCTCTCGAAGATCCGCCGTCATAGTTCCGGCCACCGCCGCTGTTCGGTGCCGGATTAGACCGCGGTGATTCCGCCGGAGGACTTGATGGCCTTTCAGAACGTGGTGACTCCGCTGGCGGACTGGGAGGCGGATCATTTCTCGGGCTTTCCGCTGGCGGGCTTGGCGGTGGATCATTTCGCGGTGCTTCCGCCGGCGGACTCGGTGGCGGTTCCGGCTTACTCTCGGGGGGTGGACTCTCAGGAATGGGTTTACTGTCCTGGGCCCACGTGATTGTGGGCGTCAACAAAGTGACGCAAAACAGAACCGCTGATAACAGAGTCAGCCTGACTGCGAGTGATTTCATGTGCACCTCCTGAGCTTTGGGCGAGACAAACCTTCAATTGTCGAGGAGAGCTGATGTTGGCTAGCGAGGCGATTATACGCCCCCACCCGCATCGCGCAACACGAAAATTAAGCACCTAACTACTATCCGTGTACGTTGATGCCAAGGCACGCATTCGCCGGCCAGCATCACACTTCAAGTCCAACGGATCGCATCAACTCGAGAGCATTGCTCCTTTGCAGTACACCCGCACGCAGTAAATAGTCAAAGGTCATACGGCCTCCTTCGAGATGATCTTCGAAGTGCACGTTTGCCGCCTGGGTCGGCAGCTCTTCAACAATCCGGGTCAGCGCCAGATCGTGTGTGGTCACCAAACCAATCGCTCCACGTTGAAGCAAACCACTGACTACTCCTTCGGCGCCGATGCGCCGGTCATGCGAGTTCGTTCCATGAAGAATCTCGTCCAAAAGGAACAGTACGGGCAGCGGGCCGTCCGTCAATTTCACGATCTGGCGCAAGCGAGTGATCTCCGCGTAGAAGCGTGAAGCTCCCGCCTGGAGTGAATCCTGAATCCGAATCGAGGCCCCCACCTGAAGCGGCGAAAGCCGCAAGCGAAGCGCGTGTACCGGCGCGCCGGCTTGGGCCAGAATAGTGTTCGTGCCCACAGTCCGCAGCAACGTACTCTTGCCCGACATGTTCGAGCCGCTAACAATTAACACCGCGGGACTGTCTGCCAAGAAAAGATCCGTACGTACATTGCGAGCTTCGGGTAACAACGGATGACCAAGCCCTTCACCTTCAAAGCGCGCTTCACCATCTATCACTTCGGGAAAAGGATCGTTGGGACGCTCGTAAGAGTAACTGGCTAAAGAGCTCAGCGCCTCGAACTCGCCCACGGCGGCCAGCCATTGCGCCACTGCCGGACCGGACTTCTGGCGCCAATCCTCAATCGCAATTGCGCACTGCAGAGGCCAAAGCAAGATGGCCGAGATCAACGCAAAGAAGATGTTGCGCCGCGAGTCCAGCAGGTCGATCAGAAGCTTGAGCCTGGCGATCTGCTGCGAGGGAGGATGACCTTCGACATCGAGTGCCGCGCGCAAGTGCATGAGTCTGGGGCTTGAGAAGCTCTCACGCTCGAGCCGCCGCAACACCTCAGAGAGTAAACCCAGCTCTCGAGCCGGACCAGCAATCCTCTGAATGACTTGGTTTACCGGCTTCCGCAGACTGAATGCGAAGATCTGCCCCGCGATAATTGCTGCGAGAAATAGCAGCCAACGGAACCCGGCAATCCAGAGCACCCCGGTCACCAATGCGAGGAGGGCCAGGGCCCTTGCACCCCAACGAATGCCACTCGAAATGACCCACGGTGGGGCTGCCGCCCAATGAGTAAGAGCCTGGGCCTCGGAACCGGTGTGGACACCTTCGCCGAGAAGCGCCAGGTCCTCGCGAAGATCAAGGCGAGGTCGAAGCTCGACTATGGCTTCCTGCCGCGCGCGCACAACATCAGGCGGTGCGGGCACCAGCAACCACTCGGCCAGCGTCTCTTCCCCAACTTGTGTGCGAGCGCAGGAGAGCAGTTCAAAAAGTGAGCCGGTGCCGAACAGGTCCAGGTCACGGGCATACGGGTGCGAATCCGTCAGGAATCGATCGCCGGTCGCTCCTTTTCCCGCCCAACGATCATCCAGCCGCTCCAGTCCCCGCTGGTAGAGCGCGGCGGCACGTTCGCATTGGCGACGCTTTTCGGCTATGCGCTGTTGAGACGGGGCCAGACCCAGGTAACCAAAGACTGGCAGAAGGAGCCACCAGAACGAGAGTCCATTAATGACGAACCAGATTAGCAACAAGAGGGCGGCCAGCATCCCGAGGCGTACCACTCCGACCTGGCGAAAGCGCTTCATGTGCGAGGCCCCTTCAGCCAGGCGTGCTTCGATCCGGCGCGCATATTCGACACGTGGTTCCGTCGTTGGTTTTTCCATCGAGCCGTTTAGGGAATGCAAATCCGGGATTCTATCCGCGAACGTTGATGCCGAGCGCGCGCATCCGCCGGTAGAGATGACTGCGATCGATGCCCATCAGTTCGGCGGCGCGCGAGACGTTGCCGTCGGCTTCGTCGAGTTTGCGCTGAATGAACTCGCGATGATACGCGTCGCTGGCCTCCTTGAAAGACGGAAAGCGGTAGGAAGAAGCAGGGGGTTCTGCGCTGCCGAACGCAGGCAGGTCTTTGACACCGACGCGATGGTTCGTGTGCATGATCACGATTCGTTCGACCGTGTTACGTAGTTCGCGCACATTCCCCGGCCACGAATAGCTCTGCATTGCTTCGATAGCCGGTCGGTCAAAACGCGGCGGCTTCTTCGCGTAGCTTTTCGCGAAACGCTCGTTGAAATGCTCAACCAGCAGCGGCACGTCCTCCAGGCGTTCGCGCAAGGGCGGCACTTCGAACGGAATGACGTTCAAACGAAAGTACAAATCACTGCGGAAAGCGCCCTTCTCGATCTCTTCATCGAGTTTCTTATTCGTCGCCGCGATCACTCGCACGTCTACACTGACCGGCGTGTTGCTGCCGACCGGCTCAAATCTCTGTTCTTCAAGCACGCGCAGGACTTTGGCCTGCACGTTCGCGCTCATGTCTGAAACTTCGTCCAGAAAGAGCGTCGCGCCGTCGGCCAGCTCGAACTTCCCCTTCTTCGCCGCGGTGGCGCCGGTGAACGCGCCTTTCACGTGACCAAACAGTTCCGATTCGATCAACTCTTCGGGAATTGCGGCTGAGTTAATTTCGATGAAGGGCGCCGCGGCGCGACGCGACTGCGCATGCACAGCCCGCGCGACTAACTCTTTACCGACGCCGGATTCGCCTGAGATGAGCACGCGCCCGTCGGTCGGCGCGACCACCGCGATCTGCTTTCGCAGCGCGCGCATCGCCACCGACTCGCCAATCATTGCGTACTCTGCTTTAAGTTCGGCGGAGAGAGACTGATTGGTGATCTCGAGTTGCCGCTGTCGCAACGCATTGCGCACCGTCAATACCGTCTTTTCGATCGAAAGCGGCTTTTCGATGAAATCGAACGCGCCGAGTTTCGTGGCGCGCACTGCCGTCTCAACATTCCCGTGCCCTGAAATTATCACCACCGCTGCGTCACAGTTGGCCTCGCGCATTTTCTGCAGTGTCTCAAGCCCGCTGATTCCGGGCAGCCATACATCGAGCAGCACGCAGCCGTAGGCCCGCTTGCCGATCGCTTTCAAGCACTCTTCGCCGGTCGCCACGCTATCGGGCGCGAATCCTTCGTCGCGCAGGACAGCGCTCAGCGACTCGCGAATGCCGCGCTCGTCATCAACGATGAGAATGGATTCGGACATTAGGTCTTAGGTCTTAGGTCTTACGTCTTCGGTCTCGGGTCTTAGGTCTCGGGTCAGGAGTTCCAACAAAGACCAAAGACCTAAGGCCAGAGATCAAATTGCACCCACCGGTATTTCAATCACGAACCTTGCCCCCCGCGGTATGTTGTTCTCCGCGTGGATACGCCCGCCATGTTCGCTTATGATGCGCTGCACGATCGCCAACCCGAGGCCAGTGCCGCGGCCGCGCGTCGAGAAGTACGGTTGAAAAAGCCGCTTGAAATCCGCCGCCGGAATTCCTTCACCGGTATCGGCCACTTCGGCAATGATAGTTTCCCGCGCCGCGTCATACCGGGTTTCGATCGTTACGCGTCGTTCGCCGGAATCGTTCAGCGCTTCCAGACCGTTGTCGATAAGATTTACAAAGACCCGCTTCATCTGTTCAGCATCGGCCATCGCCGAAGGCAGTTCTGCCGCCAGTAGCAGCTCCAAATTCGCTCGATCCAGACGATCCTCATACAACGAAGCCGCCTGCCGGACGACGTCGTTAAGGTCGATGTTGGACTTTTGCGCATCCGGCATGCGCGCAAACCTCGAGAACTCGTCCACCAGCGATTTCAAGCCGGCAACTTCGCGCGTGATAGACGTAGTACATTCTTCAACGACGCGCTTCAATTCTTCATCATGCACGCCGGTTGAAAGACCGTTGCCATTTGCGCTGTCTTTGCCGTTCGCCCGCACCCCGAACTGACGAGCGATGCGTTCCGCAGAAAGCTGAATCGGCGTCAGCGGATTCTTAATTTCATGCGCTATGCGACGTGCGACTTCACTCCAGGCGGCAGCGCGTTGCGCGGTTAAAAGTTCGGACAAGTCGTCGATGACCAGCACTACACCGCTACTGCGGCCCACCGACGTGCCGAGCGCAGTCGCGGTCAAAGCAACCGGCAGGGAGTTCGCCGCGGAGCCACGAGTCAATTGGCTCTGCTCGGCCGCCCGGCCGGCGCGCCGCGCGCGTTTGATCAATCTTTCAAGCACCGTTCGATCTTCGTGGCTCAATAAACTCGAAAGCTTTGCCCAGGCGGGCGGCGCTTCGGTTAGCCTGAGAATCGACGTGGCCGCCGCGTTGATCGTGGTCACGCAATCGTTCTGATCGAGGGACACGACGCCCGTGGAAAGCGAATTCAGCACTGTCTCAATGTAGTTGCGGCGCTCCTCGATCGCCTGGTTCTTTTCTTTCAACGTCGCGGCGCCGGCCTCGATGCGCCGCCGGTTCTCTTCCAACTCGGCGGTCATCTGGTTGAACGAGTCCGCGAGCAACGCCAACTCATCGTCGGCGGGAGTGTTTACGCGGTGCGACAGATTGCCGCGCGCGACTTCCCTGGACGCGGCCGCCAGCGACTTGATCGGCGCCGCCAGTCCACGCGCGAGGTGAATCGCCACCCATGTCGAAGCGAACACCAGCAACAACGTCATCAATCCGAGAGTTGAGAGCCCGAGCATACGGACCTTGCGTTGCCGCTGCACCAGATGTTGATATTCGCTCTGCGAGCCGGCGATTGTGTCGTTCACATCAGCGTCACTGAACCGGCGCGGTACAAAGATCAAACGCGTCGAGTCGGTCAGCGGCACTGAGGCCGCATCGAAACCTTTTGCGTCCGAGAGTTCGGAATGGGCTGAGTTCGCGTCCTGCCTCGCGCTCCCCATCACGCGGGCCAGCTCAGCCCGTTGCGAATCCGAAACCTGCGCAGCGCTGGCTGCGATGCTTTCCCCGGAACTTGAAACGATTTCAACCGCCGTCAATTCTCCCGTGTCCCGCAACTCGTCTAAAGTCGCTTGCCATTCCGCCTGCGGCTTTTGTCGAATCGCCGTGGCCAGCAGCGTCGCCGTTTCGCGCAGTCGTTGGCTTTGCGCGGCGGATATTTCGCGTTGTTGCTGCCGCACGCGCTCAACAACATTTTCGGGCAAGCGCCCCATCCACTTTTCGACTGAGCGATTCAGGAAAAGGTACGAGAACGCGGCCATCGCCGTGATGGGGAGCAAGCTGAGGCCGATGAAGTACACCAGCAGACGCGTCTGAATCCGCGACCCCGGCTGGCGCGCGTGACGCTCGCGACGCAGCCGCAAAAGGCTGCGCAGCAGGATGAAGGTGAAGACGACGAAGGCGACAAAATTCAGCGTCGACAGCGCGTACAAAAGGAGAGTGTCAGCGCCGGTTTCCGCCGGAACGAAAGCCCACAAATTGAACAAGCCCTGCGCCGCGATCAGCGCGAGCAAAACCACGACGATAGTGCCGAGCAGCCACGCGCGAACACGTGTTTGACGCGCTCGATCAACTTCGCCGCCGCCATTTTGATCGGATTTGTTCACAGACTTCCCAAGGTATGTGACTGGCGCAAAGTTTAGCACAGCCCTCGCCCGCGGGCCGTTCACAGGCTCACAGGCGAAGGTGCAATGCTAGAATGCGTCGCGCATGGAAGTTCGCAGCTTTTTTGTCGGTGAGGATGGCCATCTTCGCAGCGGTTGGCGCGCGACGTTTTTTTTCGCGGCGTTTTTGGTTGTGGGGAAGCTATTTGAAGTCGCCGGCGCAATCCTCACTTCCCTGACCAGCGGCATGCGCTCTGGTATCTGGGCCTCGACGTGGCCCTTTCTGATCGGGTCGCTGGTGCTGTTAAGTACGGCTGTACTGGTCGGCTGGGGCTGCAGCGCAGTCTTCGAAGAGTTACCGTTTAGGTCGATCGGTTGGTCTCCGCATCGCGGTTGGTTGCGGAACGTGGCGCTCGGTTCACTCATCGGCGCGGCTTCGCTACTGTTAGCGGCAGGGATCACGGCGGCAACGCGAGGCATTCGGTTCAGCTTCAATCCGAGTCCGGCAACAACAATCGGAAAGACGGCCGTGGTGGCGCTCATCGTTTTTGTTATCGCCGGAGCCGCGGAAGAGGCGCTCTTTCGCGGCTATCCTCTGCAAACTTTCACGCGCGCGAAACTCGCCTGGATCGGGGTAGTGGTGACGTCTGTTCCGTTCGCCGCTGCACATCTCTATAACCCAAACGTCAGCCGCGGCTTCACTTTCGTTAACACGGTCTTTGCCGGAGTTTGGCTCGCGGTCGCGTACCTGCGCACGCGAAGCTTGTGGTTTCCGCTTGGCTTGCACTGGTCGTGGAATTGGACGCAGGCGGCGCTGCTCGGCATCCCGGTCAGCGGCATCGAACGAATTACTCCGGCGCCTTTCTTGCACGCAATGAACGCCGGCCCGGATTGGCTGACCGGCGGCGCTTACGGTATCGAAGGCGGCGCCGCCTGCACCGCGGCGTTGGTCATCTCAACAATTGTTGTCTGGCGGACAAAGCTGGTTTCAACCGCGGAAGATCCTTCTTTACCATCGAAAGTAGCGTCAGCCGCCGCCACTCAGTAGAATGGCAGTCATCGTATGAAGCTGTTTACAGTTCAAGAAGCCAATTCTCTTCTCGGAGACGTGCGGCCGATCGTGGAAAAGATTCAGCGGGCGCATCGGCGACTGGGCACTTTTCAGAGAGCTGCGAAGCACGCCGCCGAAGGAGCCGAACACGGAGGCGGAGGTCTGCCGAACGGTGAACACTACGCAAAACTCCTGCTTGATTTGTCCGTGGGAGCTGGCGAACTCGAGTCCCTGGGGATTCAGCTAAAAGACTACAACCACGGATTGATTGATTTCCCCTCGATGCGGGACGGCCGGGTGGTTCTGCTCTGCTGGAAAGCCGACGAAGGCGACAACATCGAGTGGTGGCATGATGTCGAGTCCGGTTTCGCGGGTCGGCAGCCCCTCTAAGGAACTCTTTCCTTCCTTTGACGCTGGCTGGAGGCCCTCATGGCCACCTAAGCCAACTCTAACCGCTGCTATATTTTCTGATTGACGACTTAAAGTACAACTGTTAGTATCGGCGGCGAAAACGGTTGCGGGTTTGGGCTGCCCACCTTAGCCCGTCCGGTTTCGAGTTGCGTCGCGGGTGTTGCCGCGGTCGTGGACGTACTAAGTGGAGTTTTGGTTCCTGCCCCATAACGTCTCAGGTTCCTCAACATGCAGAAAACTCTGACCGAACCGTCGAATCAGGCAGGTGTCACAATCGCGAGTCACACGACGGCGCGACCACCAACTCAACCAACTGAGGCCGAGTCCAATTCAACTTTGATTGAATTTCCCGGCGCGCGAAGCATTCCTGAGTGGCGAAAACGCCTGAGCCAGCGCGTGCGCGAGGTCCAGGAACAGAAAGCGCGCGAAGCCGCGGAAGAGGAAGCGGTGTTGCGCGCGGCCCGAACCGTTTCCTGCTCACTGCCCTCCGGGCAACTTGAACTGGTTCCGGATGTCGCGCAAGCGCCATTGAATCCAATCGTATCGAAGGCTTTAGAGCGCGTGGATCGAGCGCGGCGCGCCGAACACCTCTCGACCGGAATTCGAGCGACGGCAGCAGCGCCCGCGCTTGCGCCAATCGAGGAGGAAACACCTGCACCAGTCGCAGCACCGATTGAGTCAAAACCGAAACTAACAATCGTTGCTCCCACCGTCGAGCCCGAACCCGTTGACCTTCCTGCTGAACCCGTTGAAGTTTTTGCTGAACCGGTTGAACTTCCGGCGGATGAGGAGTTGGCAATAACTCCGAGCGTTGTCCCTGAAGAAGTACTTCCGATCGTCGCCACTGAAGAAGTGGCGGATAAGCCGAAACGTGTGAAAGTGATTTCGGCCAGCGTCGAAGACGCGGCCCTGTCTTATCTCGAAACTTGTCTGTCAGTGCCGGCCCATTCAGCCGATACGCGCAAAGACATACCGGGCCTGACCCGCCGCGCGTTTGTGGGTTTGATCGATCTACTTCTGATAGCACTGATGGTTTCGCCGGCTGTAGCGGCCCTCGAAGCTGCCGCCGCCGACTGGTCAAATCCTCGCATCATCGGTCTGATGGCCGGTATCACAGCCGCAACGATGTTTGCTTATCTCACCGTCTCAATTGCATTAACCGGACGCACCCTGGCGATGCGGTTATTGCGCGTCAGGACGATAGACGAGCGCACGGGCCTCATCCCAACCGGCGGCCAATCTATCAAACGCGCGCTCGGTTACATTTTGTCGCTGGCTGTCTTTGGACTCGGGCTCGCGTTCGCATTCATCGATCGCGACAACCGGCCGCTTCACGATCGCTTTTCCAAGACCATCGTCATTCGCAATTAAAATATGGAGTGCGCCGGCAGAGCGCAGCGACGACGGCGCTTTGGATCAGAAGCAAATCCAAAGCGGTGTCGCGCTTCGCTTGCCACCGCACTCCAAATGATCCCGCGCTGACGAAGGGCAGTCCCGTCTTGTGATACCTTCACTGCTCGATGGACGACGCGACTATCGCCGCCATAGTTTCTGAGATCGAGCCTCTACTCATCGGCCGCTCCCTGGGAAAGATCTTCCAATTTACGCATCAGTCGCTCGCCATTGATTTCGGCCTTCGTGAACACGGCTATCTTTTCATTAGTGTCGACCCGGCCGCACCTCGTCTGTATCTAATTAAGCGACGCGTCCGAGACTTGGAAAAGGCTTCGGTGCCAACGACCCAATTCGCCTTGAGCGTGCGAAAGGAATTGGCGCGCAAGATCGTGACGGGCGTTGAGAAGCTGCCTACCGATCGCGTCGTAACGCTGAGCTTCGAGGGCTCAGATGACCTGGGTCAGCCGACGCAGCCCGCGTTGATTGCGCAACTGACGGGACGATCGGCGAACCTTTTTCTATTGAACGACGCTGGCGTCATCACTGCACGCCTGAAGGAAACCAAAGGCGCCGGGCAAACCGTCGGTGAGAAGTATCAGCCCCCGAAGAGCGGCGCGGCACACGCTGCCGGGAAGCCCGCGAGAAGCCCCGAGTTAAGTGACCGCGGTTCGTTGTCCGAGGTGCTCGATCATGAGTACACCGCACTCGAGGAGAGTCGCGGGTTAGACTCACAACTCGCGGCTGCGCGGGCCGAACTTCAAAGGGAAATTTCGCGACGCCGGAAACTACTGAAAAAGCTCGAGCGCGACCTCGAGGAACATTCGGGCGCTGAACAACACAAACAAATTGGCGACCTGCTGCTCGCGAATGTGACCACGGCGCAGCGTGTTGGCGGCCGGCTCAAACTCAAAGATTATTTCGCGGATGGCGAGCCGGAAATTGAAATCGAAGTTGATGAGAAGCTGACCGTGCCTGAAGAGGCTTCGCGCCGCTTCGATCTCTACTCCCGTTCAAAGCGAGCGCGAGTCCAAATAGCCAACCGTTTAAAGCAGGTGAAAACGGAACTCGCGGATTTGGGGATCAAACGCGAACGGCTCGAAACGTCGCCAGGTACGTTCGCCGGTCCCGCATCAGCCCCGGCGGAACCTAAGGCCAAAACCAAATCACGCGAAACGCGCGTACCGGGCACGCGTCGCTACCTTTCATCTGACGGTTACGAGATCCTGGTCGGCCGCGCGGCGCGCGACAACGACAATCTGACATTCAAAATCGCCAAGCCTAGTGACCTTTGGCTTCATGCCGCCGACTATCCGGGCTCGCACGTCATCGTCCGCAATCCGACGCGCAAAGAGATTCCCCAACGAACGCTCATTGAAGCCGCTCAGCTCGCGGCTTATTTCTCGCAGGCCAGCAAAGACCCGAAGGTTGGCGTGCACTACTCTGAGCGTAAGTTTCTTTCAAAACCGAAAGGCAGCGCCGCAGGCCTCGTGCGCATGTCGAAATCTAAGAACATTGTAGTTAAGCCGGCGGAAGCCGTCGCGCGCGTTCTTTAGGTAGGATTCAGAACGTTGGTGTTGTTTAGCGGCAACTCGATAGTGAATGTAGTTCCCTTCCCACGCTCACTTTGTACGTCGATGCTGCCGCTGTGCAGGTCGATGATTTGACGCACGATTGAAAGTCCGAGGCCTGTACCGCGTTTCTTTGTAGTGAAGAACGGTTCGAACAAGCGGCTCACCGTTTTCTCGTCCATGCCCGCCCCCCGATCGGAAATCTCTATTCGCACGCGCGGCGTGGTGATAGTCGTGGGAGCGCCTATTAGCGCCGGACTGGAACCCGGATCAATCACTTCAGTCGAGATTTTCAACGGCGCCCGCACTTCACTCGCATCAATCGCGTTGGCGAAGATGTTTACGAACACTTCACTCAGCTGCTCCTGGTCCCAGACACCGCTAATTTCCGTTGATGCGTATCGCTTCTCAATCGGCGTTTCCTTTTCTTTAATTCGATCGGCGACCAGGTCGATGCTCGCGTCGATAGTTTCGTGCAGATCGACTTCCGTGCGATCCAACTCACGCCGCCGTGAAAACTGCGTGACGTCAACTACGAGTTTGTTTAGATGCTGAATGCCGCGCTCTACCAGCGTGATCGTCCGGTGCGCTTCCTCGGCCGTTGTGTACTCGCGCAACATTTCGACGCCCAGCCGAATACTGCCCAGCGGATTCTTGATTTCGTGCGCGAGTTGCGCGGCGGCTTCGCCGACGGCGGCCAAAGCCTCTGTGCGCCGCAAAGCTGCCTCCGACTTGGCTGCTTCGGTGACATCAACCAAAGTCAGGATTTGACCGTTTTGATTGTCGATTTCGATCGGCGACGAATAGACGTCAAAGGTGTGCGTCGCCCCATTGTCAGCCAGATTCCAACGACCGCGATAAGTTGACGCGACAACATGCGAAGCCGTGGCGGATTCAAGCAGCTTCATGCCTTCTGTTGAGTCGTTCTGGTCGTGAATCGACGAACCGATGGCAACGCGTGGAAAGATCTTGAAGAAAGCACTATTCGCGCTGCGAATCCGGTCGTGGCGGTCGATAGCGGCGACAGCGCTTACCATCCCTTCGAGCATCTGGTTGCTGAACTCACGTTCACGACGCGCGGCTTCCACGCTCTCGCGAGTTTGGCGATAGCGCCGTTGCGCCGCCAGAACGGTCGCGGCGGTAACAAACAGGCCCGCGAGAATGGCGATAATCGTCCAGATCTTGATCGATCGCACGGCAGCGTTCGCGAGCTGTTCACTTCTGTCGAATACCTGTCTTTGCTCAACCCCGTTGTCCTGGATTAGCTCGTTCAATTCCCGATCGACGGCTTGAAACTGCGCGAAGCCATTCAACGAATAGTTGTCCGCATCCCGGGTCGTCTCAACGTAGGCCTCGAGGTCGCGATGGAAGGTTTGCCATTTGGGCAGCTGGGAAAGTGGTGGCCGGCCCAATGACGGCATCCGATTCGTTAGCTCGTTGCGCGCGGTGCTCAGACGCATGTCAAACGGCGGGCGCAACTCCTCACGCGCTTGCGCCTCCATCTTGTCGCGCGCTTCGTTATCCAGGCGCGTCAGCGCGATTCTCAGATGGAGAAGCAACTCCGCGCGCGCATTGAAGTGCTGTTGCAGGTTCAGCACTTCCCGACTCGTATCCTGGACGCGACGAATGCTGAGATTTCCGAGAACGATGACGAACAGAAGCAGCAACGCGCAGCCGACCAGCAGCGGCAGCAGCGTCGGATCCAAGCGCGGTTCACCGGGGCCACGTGGGGGCGTGGTCGTTTCCGAGGCCGCGACACGACGATAAACAATGTCACCTTCGGGAGACGTCTTTTTTCCTTGATGTTCCGGGAACGACATTGAAGGTCTTGGTCTTTGGTCTTTTCTTTGGTCTTTTCTTTGGTCTAAGACCTGCCCACAGCTCACTGCCCACTGCGCACTATTTCTTAGCTGACATCCAATCGTCGCCAATACCTGCTTCGGCAATGAGAGGCACGTCCAGTTCGACCACGTTTTCCATTTCCCGTTTCAGAGTGGCGGCCACCTTCTCAGCATCCTCAGCCGAGCATTCGATCAAAAGCTCGTCATGCACCTGCATCAACATCTCGGCATTCAACTTCTCACGCCGAAAAGCTTCATCGGCCCGAAGCATGGCCATCTTTACAATATCGCTCGCCGTGCCCTGAATCGGCATGTTGATGGCCTCGCGTTCAGCGGCGCGGCGGATGTTCGCATTGCGATCGTTGATGCCCGCCAACGGACGAATGCGTCCGTACAGCGAGCGGACATAGCCCTGTTCACGCGCCTGCACAGGAATCTCTTCCATATAGCGTCGCACGCCTTTGTACGTCGCGTAATAATCGTCGATCACTTTGCGTGCTTCCTGGCGCGAGATACCAACACGCTGTGACAAACCCCAGGGCTCGATCGCGTAGGCGATTGCGAAGTTCACAATCTTTGAGAAACGCCGGGCCTCTTTCAGTTCCGCATCAGTCTTGGCGCGGAAGACCAAACGCGAAGTGCGATTGTGGATGTCGTCGCCCTTTTGGAATGCGTCGAGCATCACTTCGTCGCGTGTCATGTGCGCGAGCAGTCGCAATTCCAGTTGTGAGTAATCGGCCGAGATTAGCTTGTTTCCTTTTTCCGGGACGAAGGCGCGGCGAATCTCACGGCCGAGCTCGGTGCGAATCGGAATATTCTGCAAATTCGGATCGCTCGCGGAAAGCCGCCCGGTGGCGGCAACTGTCTGGTTGAGTTGTCCGTGAATTCGGCCGTCGGCAGCGACCTGATGCGGCAGCGCGTCGGTGTAGACGCTCTTCAATTTCTCCAGTTCACGGTATTCGATAATCAAACGCGGTAGTTCATGCGTGAGTGCCAGTTCCTCGAGCACGGCTTTGCTGGTAGAGACACGACCGGTCGATGTCTTGCGACCGGAGATGATGTTCATAGCCTCGAAGCACTCTGCGACTTGCTTCGGCGAATTGATATTGAACTCGCGCCCAGCCATCTGACAGATCCTATCAGTCAGACTTTCTAATTGTTCGCCCAGCCGGCCTGATAACTCAGCCAGCACTGCAATGTCGATGCGCATACCCGCGCGTTCCATCCGGTAAAGCAGCGGGGCGAGCGGCAATTCGACGTCGCGATAGATGGTGCCGAGGTCCTTTTCATCAATTCGCTGCCGCAGAACAGTGGCAACCTGGGCCGTTAAGTCCGCAACTTCGACTGCCTGCCAACCGCTTTCACTCCAACCGTCGTGAGGCGGGCCGCCGCCTTCAATGCCAACTGTGTCACGCGCCAGATCAACGAGGTCGTATCGGCTGCGCGTCGGATCGATCATGTAAGCCGCCAGCAGCGTGTCGTCCGCAATCCCGGCGAGTTCAATTCCCAACGGCGTTAACAGAGCCGTCGCGCGCTTGTAGTCGTGGACGGACTTCTCAAGCAAGCCGTTGGCGAACAGTTCGCGCATGGAAGCCACCGCGGTGTCCTTGCCTTCGGCAAAGCTCTCGAAATCGACGAATGCTGACTTGCCTCCCGTCGCCGAAAACGCGATGCCCCGCGCGCCATGATCGTCGCGAGTGCTCTGCTGCTGACCAGCTCCGGCCGGCGTGGTGTTTGATACCGCGAACCCGACAGTTTCCGCCTGCCAAAGATTCTGAATTAGAGCGTCAAGCTCAGCTTTGTTCCGAATCTGCCGGTAATCGCGCTCGGCCGTAATGCGCGCGCTGGCGACCGCGCCATCAGCAAATTCCTGGGTAAGGTTGGCGAACTCAAGTTCACGAAACAAATCATACGCAGCGGCGCGATCCGGTGGGCGACGTTCTAGTAGTTCAAGATCCAATTCAACGTCGAGATCGGTTCTGATCTGCGCCAGCTCGCGCGACTGTCGTATCAGATCGGCATTGTCGCGCAGCGATTCGCGATAACGTTTGTTTTTTATTTCTTCCCAGTGTTCGAGCGCGTTTTCGATCGATCCAAACTCCTGAATAATTTGCACAGCGCCCTTCGGACCAACGCCGGGCGCGCCCGGAATGTTGTCGATCGAATCGCCCATCAGCCCGAGTAAATCGACGAGCTTGGCCGCCGGCACGCCGAACTTCTTTAGCACCCAGCCTTCGTCGCACCATTCGATTGGCGGCACGGGCTCTCTGCGTTTCACGACCTGCGAGTTCTGCCGCATCGCGACAATCCATGGATCACGCACGAGCTGGCACATGTCCTTGTCATTCGAAACGATGACTGATTTCAGGCCTTTCTCTGCCGCTTTCACCGCCAGCGTTCCGATCACGTCGTCGGCTTCGTAACCGGAAAGGCTGATCATCGGCACGTTGTACGCTTCACATAGCCTGCGGATGTAAGGAAGTTGAGACGCCAGGTCGTCGGGCATTTCTGTGCGCGTCGCTTTGTAATCCGCGTATGCCTCGTGGCGAAACGTTTTCTCTTTCGACTCGAAAATCGCGGCAATGTATTTCGGCTGCTCGTCCTGGATGAGTTTGCGCAGCATGTTCGTGAAGATGTAAACGGCACCCGTCGTCTGCCCTTTGGCAGTCATAAGCGGCGCGGCGCGATTCACCATCGGCGCGTAAAAAGCGCGGAAGATGTGCGACATCGAGTCGATGAGAAAGACTCGCTCGGCCGGCTGCGCGTCGGCAGGGGATTCTGTTTTCGGCATGATCGAATTTGATCATAGGGTTCAGTTTTGAGTAAGGCAAGCGGCTGTTTGTGCGACGCATAACATCTATCACTCTGTTTAGAGGCGGGCTAACGCCCGCCAGGCGCGTGGCGTGAATGCTGCGATTTAGATCAGGCACCGTCGCCACGACGCAACAACACGATCGATGAAGGCGTGCAATCAACGCACGTCAATGCAGGCATGAGCCTTGCACATCAATACGGCTCGGCGTAGTTAACTTCCATGCGACACCACCACGAATGAAGCAAACGACTCTCGCTGCACCTGTTTCAACTAAAGGGATTGGACTTCACACCGCCGTGCCGGTGACGGTGAGCTTGATGCCTGCGCCGCCGGACACAGGTTATGTGTTCCGGCGCACGGATCTGGGCGGCTTTGAAATTCCGGCAACTGTGGAGTCCGTCGCACACTGCAGTTACGCGACGACGTTGATGCGCACGGGCGTGATGCTTTCGACCGTCGAGCACCTGTTGTCGGCGCTCCGTGGCTGCGGGGTAGACAACGCTTACGTGGACGTTGATAACCTGGAGATTCCCATCATGGACGGCTCGGCAGAAACGTTCGCTGAGATGATCGAGTCTGCCGGCGTCGCCGAACAATCAACGGCGCGGCGCGCGCTGATGGTCAGAGAACGCGTGACTGTCGAATCGGGCAATCGCCGCATCAGCCTGGAGCCTGCCGAAACTTATGAAATCGATTGCTTGATCGATTTTCAGCACCCCATGATTGGAATTCAGCATCGCCGGCTGGTGCTCGAGAATGGATCATTTGGCCGCGATATCGCTTCGGCACGAACCTTCGGGTTTATCGAAGAAGTCGAAGCCTTGCGACGCGCAAACCTGATCCGTGGCGGCTCGCTTGAGAATGCGATCGTGCTTACCAAAACGGGAATGCTGAATGAGACCGGGCTGCGATTCTCCGACGAATTCGTCCGTCACAAGATTCTCGACATCATTGGCGATTTCGCGCTGTTGGGAATGACGCTGCAGGGACGAGTCAAGGCTGAACGGAGCGGCCACCTGTTGCACGCCGCCTTGATGTCTTCATTGCTGCGGAATCGAAAGGCCTGGGAGATTGTCGACCTGCCGGTCCGGGCGCCCGCCGCGGTCACCGCCGGTTGACCGAGACTGGAGCGCAAGCGTCTCGCATGTCGGAACCATGCTGACTGTCGTTTAGAGGTGGGCTACTGCCCGCCCGCAAATAGTCGGGCGGTAGCCCGACTCTAAACATAAGTATTAGGATTTTAAGCGGGACGATTGCGCTCCAGTCCCGCCATCCCCGGGGTTGTTACTTTCTGCTACAATAAATTTCCGCCAAACGCTCGTTAGATTTCCGGCATCTAACTCTGGCTAATTGATTCGGAGGGTTCTTCAATCACATGAAACTCAGCTTAATTCTCGTGGTTCTATTAGTGGCCGTTCCGGCTTTTGCTCAACCGCAATCCGCCCGCAACCAACAACCTGTCGTCACTGATGACGAGGTAAAAGTCACCGTCTACAAGCAGTTCTGGGACAATCGGGTCCCCAACCCGACGGTCGCCTACCAGGCTGCCCGGGATTACATGCAGCGTTACAGCAAGGAAGACGATCAGTACACGCGTTACCTGAAGGTGTGGATGGCGGCTTATGAAGAGGACGAGCGGACGGCGCGTATGGCCGCTGAGCGCGCGGACCGAGAGCAGCAACTGCTGGGCAGCTTTACCGTAAAGAACTATGCCAAGGCGTACAGTCTGGCGACTCCGGTTTTAACTGATAATCCTAATAACCTACGGGTCTTGATTGCCTTGGGCTATGGCGCGGTGGCTGCGAGCGCCGAGCGAAACGAAGCCTTCAACGCCGAGGCGGGAATACACGCCGCCAAGGCGATTCAGCTGATTGAGTCCGGTAAGACTCCGGTTGGTGAAGGCGGCGGCGCAGTGTGGGCGCCGTTCAAGAGCAAGGAGGACGTCCTCGGATCATTACATTACGCGCTTGGCTTTTACGCGTTGAAGCCGACGCCGGATTCGGCTGTTCCCCACTTCATTAAGGCTGCGCAGGTCGACGCTGATCGGCGGAACTCACCGACCACGTATTCTTTGCTGGCGCTGGCCTACCAGAACGGTCCGTACAAGCGGTTGTCGGAGGATTTCACGAAGCGATTTGGAAATCAGCCTGAGTCGCCGGAGAGTAAGGCTGCCTTGGACGGCGTCAATAAGGTCGTGGACAAGATGATCGACGCCTACGCGCGCGCCGTTGCGCTGGCGGGGACGAATCCGCAGAACCAGGCAGCGAAAGCTCAGTGGACGACGCAGCTCACCAACTTCTACAAGTTCCGCAACAACAACTCGGACGCGGGACTGAACGAGCTAATCGCAGGTGTTCTGGCCAAGCCTTTGCCGCAGTAGTAGGTTCGTGGCACAGACTTCAGTCTTTGATTCTTCGCGCCGAATCGCAGACTAGAGTCTGTGCCACCCACCTTGACAACGCATCCTCAATCATTAGAATCGAATTTCTTTGATAGAGCGGGAGTAGCTCAGTGGTAGAGCATCGCCTTGCCAAGGCGAGGGTCGCGAGTTCAAATCTCGTCTCCCGCTCCAAAATTTCGAGAACGAAAGCGGAAGGATGAAGAATCGGTTTTCAGTTTTCGGTTTTCAGTGTTGCAACCGCTAAGTTGCGGTTAGGGCTGAAGACTGCAAACTGAAAATGTGAATCTTCATCCTTCCGCTTTTTCATGCTTAATGGCGGCGTAGCCAAGTGGTAAGGCAGAGGTCTGCAAAACCTTTATTCATCGGTTCGATTCCGATCGCCGCCTCCAAATCCTTCAACAACTTAGCGCTTCTCGTTAAAACTTCGAAAACCAGTGTGTAGTAGGAATTGTAGTAGTCTTACTCAATCGGGCTGTTTTTGCAGGCGTTTGAACAACCAACCGGGACAATGATGAAAGAGGCTAGAGAGCCGGTAAATTCAACCACGATCTAATTGGTCGCATACGATGCAATTCAATCGTAACCGCTGCGGAGATTTTGAGTTGACGCGGCTCTTGGCAAAAGTCGGGATTGGGGGCGACTTCTGCATCAGACGCTGGGGTTAAGATAGTCGGCGTTCAGAACTGAACATCTGTCTCGGATTCGTGATGGCCTCAATCCTTGAGACAAGGGCGGCGTTAACTCTGAAGCGCGCGCCGCCCCTTTCTTTTCCAACCGAATCGGCATCTCTTTTCCAACCGAATCGGCATCAACCTCTACAGAATCCTTGACATGTTCCAAACAGCCTTTATACTGGCGCGCATTAATCGGCTCCCTGCCGCTCACATCATCGGATGTCTCCGGTGGTCAGCCGCTCACCATCACAATCAGCACTAGCCCGGCGCATTATCGGGTTCCGCAGAGGGGGACCACATGCCAATGAAACGCTTCTTAAAGTGGACAAGCATCTTGCGGTGTCTTTTGTTTGTCGTCGTCATCGCTGTTGCAGCGCAGGCGGGTCGCTTACTCCACTTACATATGAAAACTCGAATTGGCCCACGCACGGTTGGCGCGGCGGTTCGCAGACCTATTCCCTATGCGGTCACGTTGAGAGAGACTGTTCGCGGACCGGACGGCACGACAACGGAAGGGCCTGAATACACCTACGCCGTTCGCTCGGACGGGTCGAGGATGATGCGATTACGCGGTAAAGGTTTACAACGGATCATCTATCTCGCTTCGGGCTTCCAAGTGGACACTAACGATCAAACCAATACCAAGAGTTCGATTAGAAAAAAGAATTACAAACCCCTCGATTCGCAGCGGGACCCTAGTTCCATGTGTGTCAATTCGCTAGCCGGAACGCCCATGACTTCCCCGCCATCGGATACGTTTGTAGGCGAAGAGACAATCGCCGGATATCGAACCGCCAAAATTGTTGCGGGCATCATCACTTCATGGTATGCGCTGGATTATGGTTGTGCTCCCGTGAAAGAAAGGTGGCAGTTTAGCGCCACGGAGGTAAGCGAAAAAGAATTGGTTGCGCTCGTTGCCGGCGAGCCGGATCCAAGTTTGTTCGATGTTCCAGCACACTACCGTGAAGTCCTGCCCTCCGAGAGGCTATTAGGTCCCAATAAGGAGGCACCAGGTTGCGACGAAAAGTCCAGGAAAGCCTTTCAGGAAGCCGATGATGAGTACAAGCGCCTGAAGGCGAAGCCTCAGTAATAGTGCGCAGTAGGGTAAACGGCCGGATCGATTTGAGGAGAGTGAAAAATGAAGAGTCTAATCCTTGCTGCGACTTTATCGGCGACCGTTGGCTTTACCTACAGCGCCCTCAGCGCTGGATCGTTTAATCCACCGCCACCAAATGATCCGAATTGTTACAAAAACTGCGGCGTCGGAGAGGTAATACAATTTACGCATCGAAGTTGTAACGAAGGCCCGTTGGCGTGCGATGTCACACGGTGTCGCTGGTCAGCGGGATTTTTACTCTGCGGCTTTAGTGATCCTTACATTGATCGTTGCACCCCTCCTGGGGTGGAATTCATCTGGTGTAGAGACCAGCCTATCGCGGAAGAAGAGTGCGAGGATAACGGGTACTATTGGAACTACACTACCAACGAGTGTCAGGAAAGTCCGCCGAGCGGCGGTGGTTGTGCCGGTGGCGGATGTGAGGGCGGCAATTTCATGCCAGAATGCGAACCCGGTACTTGGGGGAGTTTAGAATGCTGTTGCTGCGTAGATTCTTACGGCACCTGCGTATCGAGCCCGATTCTTATCGACGTGCTAGGTAACGGGTTTGACTTAACTAACGCCCCAGGTGGAGTCAACTTTGATGTGAATAAGAACGGCGCTGCTGAAAAAACGGCATGGACGATACAAGGCTCAGACGACGCTTGGCTGGCGCTGGACCGCAACGGTAATGGACTAATCGATGACGGCGCAGAATTGTTCGGCAACTACACGCCGCAGCCAACACCTCGTGCTGGTGTTGGGAAGAACGGTTTCCTGGCGCTTGCAGTATTTGATAAACCAGTAAGCGGTGGCAACAGCGACGGCGTGATTGATTCACGCGACCCAATCTTCACTAGCTTACGACTGTGGCAGGACACGAATCACAATGGCATTTCGGAGGCTGGGGAATTGTACACACTGACTGAACTGGCCGTTGAATCAATCGGCCTGGATTACAAGCTTTCAAAGAAAACTGACGAACACGGTAATCAGTTTAAGTATCGGGCGGAAGTTGCCGACAGCCAGCATTCCAAAGTCGGACGCTGGGCTTGGGACGTATTCTTGCGCACGCAGTGATGAGTGTTCATCATTTGAACCAAGGGCGGCGCAGGGTGAGAACCTGGCTGGTTTCCTTCATCAACAACCCAATCCAGAATAGCGGGAAACAGAAAAGCAGCATTAACGCGAACACGACCAACCGCCGCTGCTAATCTTACTGACGGTAAACGATGGTTGATTTGTGCCGCAATAGGGACAGCGGTATTGGCCGTAGGGGTAGCTCATGAGCGCCGACCTATATCAGCGTCGAGCAACCCCGGCAAGTTGATTTTAAAACTAGCGTGCGGCTGTCTTTGGCGCACGCGATTCTACGGAGTGCGCCGCTAAACTGCGCGCCGGCCGGTTACCAGCTGAATGACCAGCACGACGAGCGCGATGACCAATAGCAGGTGCACCAAGCCACCGCCAACCTTAGCCAGGAAGCCAACCAACCACAGAATCAGGATGATCACTAGAATCGTCCACAACATAGGTTTTTCTCCTTTGTATCGCCATCCCGACACGTCGGGATTCCGACTTTACTGCTAATTAGGCCGCCTTACGTTTTCTGGCGAGGCTCTTCTTCAACACTTCCATCAAGTCAACGACTTTCCCTTCGTCGCGTTCGGTCTCTTCGACTTCGACGACGTCCTTGTGCTGTTTGCGTTTCTTCTCGACGAGCTTGAGTAGTTGCGCAGTCTTTTCGTCTTTAAGTTCTTTCAATGATAGGCGCTTGTCTGAGTGTTTGGCAATGAAGTTCTCGAACTTCTTCACGGTCGCCGCCGGCACCTTCTTCTTTTCGGGCAGATCAATTTCTTTTACCGATCGGATTTCGTCCGGAAAGCGCATCGTCTCAGCGCGCATGATTTCATTCTCAGGAAATATGGTCACCAGGTATTCCTTGCCGCGCATTACGAAAGTCGCGATGCCGGCGAGGCCTTCATTCTCCATCGTGGCAGTTAGCAGCCTATAGGCCTTCTCAGAGCCTTCAGATGGAACAAGAAAGTATGAACGGTCAAAGTACAGCGGAGGAATCGACTGCAAATCGACGAATCGTCGCAAGTCGATGTCGCGGCTGCTGTCTGGCGCAAGCCGTTCCAGTTCTTCGTCGGTCACCGGAACGTATTTCTCTTTGTCGAATTCATAGCCGCGAATCATTTCATCGTCTTCAAGATCCTTCTCGGTCTTTTGCGAGAAATAGCGACGCGAAAGCGGTTGGCCGTCTGGCCCAAGCATCCGCAGCGGCGCACGGTTAGTGCGCGTGCCGGGGTAGAGATCAACCGGGACACTGACTAAGCCAAACGTCAACGTGCCTGACCAGAATGGCCGCGCGGAACGAGCTTGAGATTCATCGTCAGCGCTCTGGCGTTTCTTTGTTGCTTTCTTACCTGCCATCTGTCTTTCGCCCGCTTCGCGGACTAATGAATTGATCTGCGCCCTCCCTCACGGTCGGGCTGCACCCACCCGCTACTGCGGTTACTGACACTCATTGCTCACGGCCCACTGCGCTCGCTACGCTGCTTTCTTCTGCTTCTTCAGTGCTTCGATACTCTTCGACAGAACCTTGTCGAGCGACGTTGAATGCTTCTTCGACTTCACCAGTTGCAATCGCGGCTTGTGACCTTTGGCTTTCTTCTCGACAAACTCCATCACCCGCGCGCGATACTCGTCTTTATAGTCCTTCGGATCGAATTCGCCTTTCAGGAGTTCGACTAGCTGTTTGGCCATGTTCAGTTCTTTCTTTTCCGGCGCGCGGCCGGCGGGACGCGGCAAATCTTTTGCAGACAAGACTTCTTCCGCGTTTCGTAGTGTGAGCAGCACCAAATGGTCGTCCTCAGCCCGCAAAGCGCCGACATAAACTTGTTTCCGCATTACCCAACGCACCACACCTTCACGATTCTTGTTTTGTAACGCTTCAACGAGCGCGAAGTACGCCGCCGCGTCGCCGTCCGGCGCAAGATAATAAGGCCGGTCGTAATACTCCGGCGGAATTCCTTCGGGCGGCACAAACTGCTCAACCTCAATGTCGCGCGAAGCTTCCGGCTCAAGACTCTCCAATTCTTTCTCGTCAAGAATCACGAACGTGCCCGGCTCGACTTCGAAGCCTTTCTGAATTTCTTCCTTAGAGACTTCGTCGCCCGTCTCAGGATTTATCATGTGCTGCTTGACGCGGGTTTTGCTCTTAACATCGAGAACATGAAACCGCACAGTCTGGTCCTTGACGGCCGAGTACAACTTTACCGGCAGCTTCGTAGCCGCCAGTTTCAGATTCCCTTTCCAGATTGCTCGCGCAGCCATCATGCCCTCGCAGTTTTAGCCGTCTCACACGGCGTACAACTTGAACAACGAATCTCGATTTCGATGGTCGTCTCGACGCACATTACGCACAGCGGGCCGTCGCAATCCACGCAACGAACCTCCGTCTGGTATGCATACGCCTGACTGCATGCCGGACAGATTCCGCCGTCCTCCTCCAGCCACCACGGCCGGTTTCTCTTAGGTTTTGGCATTCTTCGGGAACTCTTAGAGCATTTCGAGTTCCACAAATTCGGTTTTAGAAAAGAAGAATAGGAAGGTATAGAGCCGATGCAGGTGGGAGGCCCTTTTTCGGATCACTAACTGCCGTCAGGGAAGAATTACTTGTATCGATAAGTGATGCGTCCGCGGGACAAGTCGTAGGGCGACATCTCAACGCTGACACGATCGCCGACCAGGATGCGAATGCGATGCTTGCGCATCTTGCCCGACACCGCAGCCAGCACCACGTGCGAGCTGTTGTCGAGCTTTACCTTAAAAAAAGCGTTGGGCTGCTTGTCGATTATCACGCCCTCCGCTGGAACCAGATCATCTTTAGCCATTCAGTATCTCTCCTTAAAACTAAACTCAATCTTGATAATGGTCGACGATGCTTCGCTGCAGCGCCGTGGGAACGAGCTTCCAGCTGGTCGCGCTCAAATCTTTGCTGGAAAAGCTCGCCGATGATACACGAGAAGCCGACCACTGTCTGTCAGCCAGCGTCCACCGATAAAACGGACCATTTTCGCGACGACTATAAAACGCACCCGAGTCTGTGGCGCGTTCCTCGGGCAGAATGTTAACGTAAACTCGCAGACCGTTCATCTTTCGACCAGCTAAATTAACTTCAGCAGCATGAAGAGCACTGGCCCCAACACTATCGTCGCCACGATCATGTGCAACCAACTCAGGGCCAATCGACCGCAATTCGTGCATTTCATTTTCCATAGCGGGAGCACCGTGCCGCAATCGGAACATGACCAAATGATCCTGGTCCGCGGCTTGGCTTCTTCAGACTCTTTCATATGACGGCTTTCGCTTCTTGTCGCCGGTTACCAGTTGCCACATCGTCGCCGTCGAATTGAATCGAACCCGCTTTATCCTTCGGGCCAGACCAAGAAACTGCAGGGCGCGGATGCCCCACCAATTGAAATCAATCTCGTACCACTTCAAACCGTGTTGCGCTGAAGTGGGATGAGCATGATGATTATTATGCCAGCCCTCGCCGAAAGTGAGTAACGCCACCCACCAACTGTTGCGCGAGTCTTCGCCGGTTTCGAAACGCTTTCTTCCCCACATGTGCGTGGCGGAGTTCACCAACCACGTCGCATGAAGACCCAGGGTCACGCGCAGAAACACTCCCCAAAGCATTACGCCGAATCCACCGAACGCGAGCAGGCCCAGGCCCACCACGATAAGGGGAACGTAATAATACTTAGTCAGCCAGACGTAGTAACGATTTTTGATCATGTCCGGCGCATAGCGCGCGAGTGTGGCCTGGTCGTGGTCCTGGGCCGCGCCCCGGAGAATCCAACCGACATGTGCCCACCAGCCGCCGTCGCGTGGTGTATGTGGATCGCCTGTGCGATCCGTATGAGCGTGATGAATGCGATGCGTCGTGACCCACTGAATCGGCCCGCCCTCGAGCGACAGCGTTGCACATGTGACCAGGAAATATTCGACTGGCTTCGGAACCTTATACGCGCGGTGGGTGATGAGGCGGTGATAGCCCATGCCGACGCCCAGCATGCCGGCTACCCAATAAAGTATTACTGCTGTGATCAGCGCAGGCCAGCTCCAAAAAAAGAGCGCCACGATCGCCAACACATGACTAATGATAAGAAAAACCGCCGTGCCCCAATTGAGTCCCTTCGTCGGAGGTCCTGTTTTTTCACTCGCTGTCTTCATGGTCAAACGTTTCCCACTCCTAAAGCCATCGCCGAACGTATTTCTTCGGCCCCGGCCATTGCTTTAATCTTCTTCAATTCTGTCCGCTGGAAACCAAAGAAGGTGGCCATCTGGACAATCTGGTTTCGACTTACAAAGTCGGCTGGGTTAGAGCAGAATTTTTGTATCCCCGGATTGAATTCACGGCAGCTCATGCCCTTCGGAATTTTGAGACCCAGCCGGCAGTCACCATCTGCCGTAAAGTTAACGCAAAAATCACAGACGATCATCTTATTTGCGCTTCTTGCGAAATCGCGTTACCGGTCGCCTGGCTAGCATCAGCGGGAAAGCTTTTGATAGCGTTCGCTTCGGTGTCGTGAAGCTGAAAGACCGCAAACAGATTCGTCGCCTGCATCAACTGACGCACCGTGGGCGTCAGGTTGAATAACTTGAACTGGCCCCCACCGTTCTTTACTGACACGTACGTCGCCACCAACTCTCCCAGGTTCTTCGCACTGATCGAGTTGACTCCATCAAGACTCAGCAGGATATGTTTTCGTCCGGATGCCAGAAGCGCGGCCGCAGCATCGGCCAACGGCACACTGCTTCCGCCGAAACGCAGCTTGATTCTCAGCATTGCATCCGTGTGCAGGATGGTAACGCTTCCGACTTGCCGCTCTCTGATGCCTAGTTCGCTCAATAGTGTTTTCCCGTGAGCGACGCACACGTCCCCGCCAACGATTTCCGTTTTGCGAAATTGAGCTGTTAACTTCAGATAATCTGGGGAATTCCAGAAGAGCTGCGGATGGAGTTAGCTTGACCCAATCTCTTAAGAACACTACACGCGTGCTTTGTGTGTGTCAAACATGAGATATATGCCGTTGATTAAATATTGGACAGTCGCAGGATATAACGTGTATGCTGCACCCTCGACAAAGAAAAGGTGGAATGATCAGAGTTCAAATTGATCTCTTATTGAAAGCGCAGGGCCGATCGTTTTATTGGCTGGCGAAAGAAACCGGGGTTAGCCACACCACGCTTTGGCGTCTGAAAAAGGACAAGGCTCAGGGAATCACCTTCAATACGCTTGAGAGTATTTGCCGAGCTTTAGGATGTCAGCCAGGTGATGTGCTAAAAGTCACCCGTGACCGTTCGATCAAACAGCGTCGCTAAGGTCCGCGCGCCCTTCAATGATCCACTCCCCACCGGATTTGTTTTCCCCTGGCGCAGTCATGGTTCGACCATGCGGTGGTTAAGACAATTAGGTAAGGCTGGAGGAAAACGATGAAAGTTCTGCTCGTCAATCCTGAATTCCCGGATACATATTGGAGTTTTCGCCATGCGCTGCCTTTCGAAGGTAAGCGATGTGCTTTCCCGCCTTTGGGCCTGTTAACGGTGTCGGCTTTGTTGCCGGCGTCGTGGGAAAGACGACTGGTCGACCTGAATATCGAAAAGCTGCGAACATCCGATATCGAATGGGCTGACATGGTCATGGCAACCGCTATGTTGGTGCAGGAAGACTCGCTGCGAGAGGTCGTCCGGCGGGCAAAAGCTCGCGGTAAACGCGTAGTAATTGGCGGCCCTTACATAACGACGACGATTCACGACCTGCCCGACGCTGATCACATTTTTCTCGGTGAAGCCGAGACAACTTTGCCGCAGTTCATCGAGGACCTGGCGCGCGGTGAAGCTAAACGGTCATACCAGGCTGCTGAGCGTCCGCCGCTATCTGCGACGCCACTCGCGGATTTTGAACTCGCTAACATGAAGCGCTATAGCGCGATGTCAGTGCAGTATTCCCGCGGCTGTCCCTTCTCATGCGAATTCTGCGACATCATTGAAATCTACGGGCGCGTACCGCGAACGAAAAGCAATCAACAGATGGTCGCCGAGTTCCAGGCGCTGTACGATCTGGGTTGGCGCGGCACCCTGTTCGTCGTTGATGACAATTTCATCGGCAACAAAAAGAATGTCAGGCAACTGTTGCCCGAGCTCGCCAGATGGCAGAAAGAGCGAGACTATCCGTTTTCACTTCTCACCGAAGCCAGTCTGAACCTCGCTGACGACGAGGCCTTGCTCGCCAGCATGCGGGATGCGGGCTTCCATCGCGTGTTCATCGGGATCGAAACCCCGGTCGCAGAGAGCTTGCAGGAAGCCCAGAAGCCGCAGAACCGCGGCGACCTACTCGGTTCCGTGAAGAAGATTCAGAGTTACGGAATGGAAGTCATGGCCGGGTTCATTGTCGGGTTCGATAATGATCCGCTGGACGTCTTTGAGCGCCAGATCGATTTCATTCGCAAGAGCGCCATCCCATTGGCAATGGTTGGCTTGCTCAACGCTCTGCCCGATACGCAATTGTGGAGAAGACTGGAACGCGAAGGCAGGTTGCTGGGAAACGATGCTACCGGAAACAATACCGTGTGCAGTCTTAACTTCAAGACGATAATGGATCCCGCATTATTGATTCAGGGTTACCAGAGAATCATGCAGACCATTTATAGTCCGCGCGAGTATTACGAGCGGGCTCTCGTGTCCATGAAGCGAACAGCGACCGAGTTTGTGGAGCGGCCACACTACAACGCCCTTAACGCGCTCGCTTCCTTCACGCGGATTTTAGTTAGACTGGGAGTATTCGATCGCGAGCGCCGGGAATTCTGGCGCTTCTTCACGAAAACACTTCTCAAACACCGCAATCGATTTGCGGAATCGATGCGCCTGGCAGCGATGGGATATCACTTTCGCAAACTAAGCGACGCGTACAGCGAAAGCTAAACGCTCGCCTGGACGCTCGAGTGGATCAGCCGCCGCATTCGATCGGCGAACAAAACATCCATTTTGCCGGTTTCGATGATCGCGGTTACTTCGCCTTCGCCGAAAGTCGGATGCATCAGCACCTGTCCACGGCGATAGGTGCGCGCGCGGTCGTAGGGTGCACCGACTTTGCTAGACGTTCGCCGCGTGGTCCCGCTCTTGTAAGGAACGCGCGAGCCGCAGATCGGGCAACTCACCCGCGTAATCTTGCCCTTCTTAGTCATTGAGGCGACGATGTGGCCGCGTTCTTCACCACAAGTGATGCACATCTGCTCAACTCGATCTCCGATTGCGAATGTCTGTTTGTCTTCCATGGTGCTCCTTCTAAGTAATGCTCTCTGTTAGTCGTCTGGACGGTTAATAGCCCTCTTATCTCGCGCGACGCGGTCGAAACGATCGCATGGTGCTGCTTCGCGGCCGCGTGGCGCCGGCAATTGGCTTGACCGCTAACACTGAGGCGGTCTGCACTCCCCCAAATCCTTCGGGGACAACGCGCTTCACTGCTTGTCCGGTCAGTCTTTCAATGGCTCGCATTGACAGCTCGTCGACCGGCGCAACGATCGTAATCGCCTTGCCCTGGTTCCCGGCTCTGCCGGTGCGGCCGACGCGGTGAACGTAATCTTCCGGCGCGGCCGGCACGTCGTAATTAATCACGTGCGAGACCGAATCAACATCAAGTCCGCGGGCCGCGATGTCCGTCGCCACCAACACGCGGGTGCGACCGTCGCTGAACTCCCGCAAGGCGGCCTCGCGCTGCGGCTGCGAGCGATCGGCGTGAATGCGATCCACGCTGTGATCGCGAGCTTTCAAAATGTGTGACAGGCGCTCGGCGCCGCGCCGCGTTCGCGTAAACACGAGCACGCGGGCGAACGGTTCCCGCTCTTTTTCCAGGAGATCGATCAGGAGCGCTGTTTTGGAATGCTGCTCGACATGGTAAACGGTCTGTTCGACCATGGTCGCCGCTTGACCACGTTGATTTACTTCAATCAACCTGGGCTCTTTCATCGTCGAACGAGCAAGCTGTTCAATGTTTCCGGACATCGTCGCGGAAAACAAAAGTGTCTGCCGTTTTGAAGGCAGCATCGAAAGCACGCGCCGGATGGCGGGCAGAAATCCCATATCCAGCATGCGATCTGCTTCGTCCAGGACCAATACCTCGATCGTGGAAAGGTTGACCGCTTGTCTTTCAGTGAGATCGAGTAAACGTCCAGGCGTAGCGATCAAAACGCTCGCTCCGCGACGCAACTCGCTGATTTGTTTTCGTATGTTTGCGCCACCGATCGCAATTACGCTGCGATTGTCCTTCGACAGGTTGAGCTCGCCATAATTCTTTTGAATTTGCAGCGCCAGCTCACGGGTGGGTGCCAGTACCAGCACTCGCAGGCCGGGCCGCGCGCGCTCGCTGATCTTCTGCAGAATGGGAAGTAAAAATGCGGCCGTCTTTCCGGTGCCGGTTTCGGCACAGCCGATTACGTCTCGGCCGCTGAGAATGACAGGAATCGCCTGTAGCTGAATAGGTGTCGGTTCGTTATATCCGAGAGACTCGCAAGCGCTCAGTTGCGCAGGCGCAAGTCCCAGTTGAGAAAAATCCATAGAGTCCTTTTGTTTAGGGCGACAGATTTGTCGCCGAGATGTATGTACTGCAAGTAACAGGTCAGCCCTCCGTGTCCGCCATGATTAACGCTCGCGCGAAAGACCGCGGGGGACACAAAGGTACTGCTCACTGCTCAACCGCTGACTGGTTTATTACCAGCGCGGTTCGCGACTGCCGCCGCCACCGCCGCCGTAGCCGCCGCCGCTGCGACCGCCACCACCACCACGATTACCGCCAAAGCCGCCGCGGTTGCCGCCAAACCCACGACCGCCACCGCCGCCGCCACTGCGATTCTCGCGTGGTTTGGCTTCGTTGACTTTCAGGGCGCGTCCGCCGACTTCTTTGCCATTGAACTGATCGATGGCTGCTGCGGCTTCTTCCTTGGTGGACATTTCGACGAAGGCGAACCCTCTCGAACGTCCGGTGTCGCGGTCTTCCACGACACTCGCTGATTCAACCGTGCCGGCCGTTGCGAACAATTCCTGCAGCTCCTGACTGGTGGTTTGGAAAGCGAGGTTTCCAACATAAAGTTTTGTTGACATAAAGATATACCTTTTCCCTTTGGGAATAAAAAGAAGCTGCGAATCGGATGGGCTTCGGCGAAACGGTAGCGGTCGAAGGACCAGGTTCGGATGCTCTTGAAGAGCGGCTTCGAAGTGTGAAACAAGCCTGCTCTCGAACTATCCAAACGCCAGCGCTGACTCTTTATGCGCGGAGCGCATCACCGTTGATGCGCGAGAGAAGGATTAACCAGAGCCTATGATGCCTTATGGATAGGGTCAGTTGCAAGCCCAAAAGAGTATATGCATCACCTACAGAATATATTTCGAGTCGACAACATATTTTAGATGTGGTAAATAGACTTCGCAGTTATGATCGTGCCCAGACTCGACAAAGTATTAGCCAGGGAAAAGCGTACCTTCTACTGGCTGGCAAAGCAGACGGGTGTGAGTCATACAACTCTA